>CAYOUK010000013.1:0-16505 GCA_964407175.1 uncultured Muribaculaceae bacterium | reverse complement strand
GCATATTGAAAAAACAAAAACATATTATTCTAAACACCGATAATAGTTTGTTCTTTGCTCATTATGTTGAAAGTTTATCTAAATATTGGTATGTTTTTAAAAAGGTAAGTTTAGATTTACATCACGACGAAGATAATATACCAAATGTGATGACAGATTTTGAAAAAGTCTATCTGGAGGAAGGAAGACCTATCTATTATTTAGACGCATATTTTGAGGGATAATCAAACAAAAATAAGGTTTTTGTATTGAAACACTTATTTTTTTTTATTATAATAAGTTCAAGGAGGTAAATATGAAAAAAAGAATATTAGTAATTCTTGTTTTGTTAGTTGCACTAACTGGATGTACATCTGGTAAATATAATGAAAAGGAAGCAGTTAAGTTTAAAGATACATATGAAAAACTTAATGGTGAAAAAATAGGAGAACACGAGTATCGTACAGTATCTATTGATAAACGTAATCCTTTTGTTAAAACAACAGATGAAGAAATAGTTAAAAAACTAGAAAATAAAGAAACTTTTTATGTATATTTTGGTGATCCTAAATGTCCTTGGTGTAGAAGTGTAATTGAAGAAGCAATTAAGATTTCTCAAAAAGAAAAAGTATATACTATATACTATGTTAACATTTGGGATAAAGACTTCAATGAAGTAGTAAGAGATAAGTATGCTATCAACAAAAAAGGTAAAGTTGAAAAAGTATCAGATGGAACAAAAGCATATAGCAAATTACTTAAAGCATTTGATTCTCTATTATCAGATTACACTTTAACTGATGAAAAAGGAAAAGAAGTAAAAGTTGGAGAAAAAAGAATATATGCACCAAACTTCTTCTTTGTTCAAAATGGAAAAGCAGTCAAGATGACTGAAGGTATTTCAGAAAAACAAAAAGATCCTTTTGAAAAACTAACAAATGATATTCTTAAAGATGAATATAAAGCATTTGAAGAATTCTTTAAAGAAGATTAATATAATCTTCTTTTTTTTGTAAATTAATTAAGATTTTTATAAACATTTGTTATTTATTTGATATAATTAAATAGAGGAAAAAATATGAGTGTAGAAGAATTAGAAAAATTAAGAAAAGAAATTGTTGCCTTACAAAAAAAGATATTATTAATATCAATACCGGCATGTATTGCAGGAGCGATTTTATTACCATTTTTCTTTGGTATGGCTTTTATTATTCCAATTTTTTTGGTAATACTTATACCAATGAAAAAGAGAAATGAATTTACTAAAGCATACAAACAAACTTTTGTTAAAACTTCACTTGAAAAGGTATATACCGATTTAGAGTATGAACCAGATCTTGGAATATCTCGTGATGTAATCGCTGATACAGGCATGATGAATATGGGCGACAGATATTATTCTGATGATTATGTAAAAGGAAAATATAAAAATATAACTGTTGAACAAGCAGATGTTCATATCGAAGAAGAAAGTACTGATTCGGATGGTGATACGACTTACTATACCATTTTTAGGGGTAAATGGATGATATTTGAGTTTAACAAAAACTTTAAAGCAGACATTCAAGTAAGAGAAAAAGGTTTTACTAATGCAAAAGTTGGTTGGCTTTTTGCCAAAAAAGAAGATAAATTTAAAAAAGTTCAAATGGAAGATCAAGCTTTTAATAAATCATTTACGGTATATGCTCAAAATGAGCATGAAGCTTTCTATATTTTAACTCCTCAATTAATGGATAAAATAATGACTTTTAATGAAAAAGTAAATGGTGCTTTACTCCTATGTTTTGTCGATAATAAACTTCATGTTGGATTACATAATAACAAAGATGATTTTGAACCAAAATTATCAAAGGAAATTAAGGAAGCTGAAGTTATTAACAGCGTAGTTGAACAAATTAAAGAGGTAACAGACTTTGTCGATGAGCTTAATTTATCTAACGACTTATTTAAAGTTAATACAGATAGTATAGTAGAGGAAGATAATAAATCTAATAAATAGATTTAGATATATTTAGAAAGGAGGATATGAGATGGACTCTGTAACAGTTGTTTTATGTATACTTATAGGTATAGTTATTATATGTATTTTATGGTACATTGGCGTTAGCAATAAGCTAAATCGTGCTGTTGTTAAAATAGATGAAGCTGAATCAGGAATAGATGTAGCTTTAACAAAAAGACATGATGTGCTAATTAAGATGATGGAAGTTGTTAAGAAGTATGCTAAGCATGAAAAAGAAACACTTTTTAAAGTAATTGAACTTAGAAAAGGGATGACATTACAAGAAAAAAGTGAAGCTAGCAAAAAAATGGATGAAAGTATGAAACAAATCAATGTTGTTGCTGAAAATTATCCAGAGCTTAGATCTAATGAGAACTTCAAAACTCTTCAACAATCTATTGCAGACGTAGAAGAACATTTACAAGCAGCTAGAAGATTATATAATTCTAATGTTTCAATCTATAATCAAATGTTAGTTACTTTCCCAGCTAGTATGGTTGCAAACAATAAGAAAATGACTAAAAAAGATTTCTTCGAAGCAGATGAAGAATCAAAGAAAGATGTAAAAATAGATTTAGAATAAAAAATAGTCACATAAGTGACTTTTTTATTTGGTTTTAAACAAATCATTATTTAAATTTAGCTCATCAACAAAATACGTAATGACTTTTATATCTTTATTAATATTTTCTTTAATCTTTTGTTCATCAATTGGTTTTAAGACGTTCCATTCAAAGGCATCTTTGAAATTATCAACAGCTATATATAGTTTATTATCAACAAACGCATACATAACGCTAGAATTTAGTTTCTTTGTAATCTCTTTTATTTTTTCCATAAAATTCGGTGTCAAAATATAGAAAGCCTCGTGCTCGTTTTGAGCAAATACAAAAAATTTATTATTAAAATCTGAATCTTCCATTTTAATATTTGTATATTTTTCTCCTGTTGAAAAAGATATTGCATCAAAACCGCGACTAAATACTTGAATATTTGATTTAAAGTTTTTGTTAAAATCAAATACCATTAAACTGCCTAAAAAGATAGTTCTCCAAACTTCATCTGTTTCACCATCGGTGTCCTCTTCTTCTACCATTTCTTGAATAAAAAGATCTGATTGTTCAAATTTGATTCCTTTATATTTTCCAGAGATATAATCGTTTGATTCAAAACTATCTCCAGTGTCTAAAATGCCAATCTTATCAACATCTTCTTCACTAAAGCCTTTCTCTGGTTTATATTCTAAGTCTTTAAATATATCCTTTAATTCTTTTAAAACAAAGATGTTTTTGTATTCTTTATTAAATGTTTCTACGTCTTTTCTAGTAGAAGCCATTTTTACAATAGATAATATTGCAAAAATAATTATAAATTCTCCAATAGATACAAATGGTAACAAAAATATACCAGCTTTTTTTAATAACATAATATATACTGATAATCCAATTACACTAATAAGTGTAACCACGATTATTAGATTAAATCTTTTATTTTTTTTAATAATGCTTTTTTGTAACTCTTTTAATGATTCAACATCCATAAAATCCTCCATAATAATTTGGAGCGGGTGAAGGGAGTCGAACCCTCGTTTTAGCCTTGGGAAGGCCACGTTATACCGTTAAACTACACCCGCATAATAAAATTATACCAAATAATAGTAAAATTTTCTTGTAAAAATATAATTTATCTGTCTAAAAAAAATAAGTCATGTTATAATAATATGGGTGATAGTATGATAGATGCATTAGATTACAAAGGTAAAGTATGCGTAGTAACTGGTGGCGCAGATGGTCCAAGCAAAGTAATTGTAGAAAAGCTAGTCGCGTTAGGCGCTGAAGTTTATGCATTAGATATATATGAGTGCAAAGTTCCAGGCATAAAAGGTTATATAACTTGTGACCTTGCAAATAGTATGGACATTGATAATGCTTTTAACTATCTACCTAAAAATATAGATGCTTTCTTTGGAGTAAGTGAGTTATCTGGGGTTAAAAGTGGATATGTATCAACTTTTAATTATAACTTTATGGCCAATAAATATATTATAGAAAAATTCTTAAGATGGAGAATGCCAGCGGGAGGTGCAATATGCTTACTTGGTTCAACAGTAGGTTTAAACTGGCAATCATACAAAGCAGAACAAGATCTTTTTGTCCATGCAAAAAGCTGGGATGAAACAGCTAATAAATTAAGAGAGTTATCAGAAATATCACCATCTTACTTTGCTTATGTTTTTTCTAAAAGATGTTTATTACAACTTGTAAGTGAGAAAGTATTAGAATTTGGACAAGTTGGTATTAGAATAAATACTGTAGTACAAGGATTTACTAATGCTGGATTATTAAATGAGTTTTATGACTTATTAGGTGGACAAGCTGAAATATTTAAGAATTCCAAAATAGATTATAAAATAGCTAGACCAGAGAATATAGCAGACCCTTGCTTGTTTCTTAATTCACCAAGAGCAGGCTTTATAGTAGGAGCAGAACTACCAGTTGATTATGGAAATTATGCACTATCTAGAATTGGAGAATTCAAGATTTTTGGTAATCTTCCAGCAACTAAGAAAAAAGTTCAATTAAATGAAAAAAGACGTATTGAAAAACTAAATAAATAAAGGTGAAATACCTTTATTTTTTATTTTTATATGATATACTAATAATAAATAATAGAGTAGATTGGGGATAGATAATGAGTAGAAGTCAAATAATAATTTGTAAAGAATTTAGAGAATCATGGAATAGACTTCATGCTATAAAAGCAACAGTGTTGGAGACGATGAAAAAATGAAGATAGTAGTAGCACTTGGAGGGAACGCTTTAGGCAATAACCCTGTTGAACAATTAAGTATAGTTAAAAAAACTGCTAGAAGAATAGTTGATATAGCAGCAAATAATGAGATTATTCTAACACATGGAAACGGTCCTCAAGTTGGAATGATATATAATTTTATGAATAATGATATTTATATGCCATTCCCTGAATCTGGAGCTATGAGTCAAGGATATATTGGATATCATCTCCAGCAAGCACTTGAAAATGAAATAAAAAGAAGAAAACTTCGCAAACGTGCTATGGCAGTTATCACTGAGGTTGAAGTTGATTTAAAAGACGATGCTTTTAAAAATCCAACAAAACCTATTGGTCCTTTTTATACAAAAGCTGAAGCAGAAAAGCTTATGAAAGAAACAAAGGATACATATAAAGAAGATGCTGGTAGAGGATATAGAAGAGTAATCGCATCACCAAAACCACTTAGAATAGTTGAACTATCGATGATTAGATCACTTGTTAGAAGAGGAAATATAGTAGTAACTTGTGGTGGCGGGGGTATTCCAGTTATTAAAAGAAGAAATGGGTACGAAGGAGTACCTGCAGTTATAGACAAAGATAGAACGAGTAGTCTACTTGCAAAAGTAATAGATGCAGATATTTTACTAATCCTAACAACTGTTGAAACAGTCAAGATAAACTTTGGAACAAAAGATGAAAAAGCAATTCGACATATGACTTTAAGTGAAGCAAAAAAATTAATTAAAGAAGGCCACTTTAAGGAAGGAAGTATGCTTCCAAAAGTTGAAGCTTGTATGGAATTTGTAAAACATGGAAAAGGCAAAAAAGCTATTATCACTTCTTTATCAAAAGCAAGTGAGGCTTTAAAAGGAAATACGGGTACAGTTATTAGTAAGGAGGAAAATTAATGGAAACACATACCCCAAAAAGAAGCAAGAAAAAACTTGCACTATCGGCATTTACTATCATTTTATTGTTAACTTTTGCATTAGCAATTCTATCTAATATGCCTTTTATGCCGAAGGCAACGTTCCTAGGTGAGCAAATCATCGATGGAAGCGGAGTTAGGGGAGCATCTTTTTCTGAAACGTTGATGGCTCCAATTCTAGGTTTTGCAGATGCAATCGATATTGGAATATTCATTCTAATACTTGGTGGTTTCTTAAAAATAGTTAACCATACAAAAGCATTAGAAGCTGGAATTCAAGTTCTAATCAAAAAATTAAAAGGAAAAGAATTACTTTTAATTCCAATACTTATGTTTATATTTAGTATTGGTGGTACAACATATGGAATGCTTGAAGAAACAGTTGGTTTCTACGCTATTCTTGCCGCTGCTATGGTTGCAGCAGGAATGGATACAGTAGTATCGTCTGCGATTGTACTTCTAGGTGCAGGATCTGGTGTTCTTGGTTCTACAGTAAACCCATTTGCTGTTGGTGTTGCAGTTTCAGCACTTCCAGAAGGATTACAAGTTAATCAAGGAATAATTATTGGTATAGGGGTAGCTCTTTGGTTAACAACATATTTAATTTCAACATTATTTGTGATGTCCTATGCAAAGAAAGTAATAAAGAAGAAGGGCTCTACTATTCTATCGCTTCAAGAGCAAAAAGATATGGAAAAAACATATGGAGCATCTGAAGCGCTAAAGAAAATAGACAAACTTACAAGAAAACAAAAAATAACTCTATGGTTATTTGCGTTTACTTTTGTTGTTATGATTATTGGGTTCATTCCGTGGGGTGATTTTGGAGTTCATATATTTGATAAAACTGGTTTCTTAACTGGTACATCACTAGGTGGATGGTACTTCTATGAAGGAGCACTATGGTTCCTAATTATGACTATTATAATTGGAGCAATTAATGGATTAAGTGAACATAAGTTTGTTGATTTATTCATTGATGGTGCTGATGATATGGTAGGAGTAATTCTAATTATCGCAGTAGCTAGAGGTACAAGTATACTAATGACTTCTACATATTTAGATAATTATATAATCTTTAATGCTGCTAAAGGTTTAGCACACGTACCTAAATTTATATTTGCTCCACTAAACTATATATTACATGTTGGATTATCAGTATTAGTTCCATCTTCATCTGGACTTGCAACATTATCTAGTCCAATTATTGGTCCACTTGCAAATACAGTTGGCTATTCAGTTGAAACTACTTTAATGGAAATGGTTGCAGCTAATGGACTTGTTAACTTATTTACACCAACTTGTGGAGCTATTATGGGTGGTTTAGAGCTTGCTAAAGTTGACTATACTACATGGCTTAAATGGGCCGGAAAAGTGGTACTTTGTATAGCGCTTGCGAACATAGCAATACTTACTATTGCAATGTGTATTTTATAAAATAAGCTTAAATGCTTATTTTTTTTATTTCATTTTTTCTTCTTATTTCATTCACAAAAAAAACACATTTCAATTGTATATTCTTTTGCGAAAGGAGAAGAAATGAATAAATTTGAAAGAGTTGAAACAAAGTATGTTTTAACTAAAAATGAATATGATATGCTTATGAAAAAAATTAAAAGGCATATTTTAAAAGATGAGTACTATAAAAGTACTATTAACAATATCTATTTTGATACAGACAATTATGATTTAATAAATGCTTCAATAGATAAACCAAAATATAAGGAGAAAGTAAGACTTAGAAGTTATAATACACCAAAACTAAAGGATGATGTGTTTTTTGAAATAAAAACCAAATTAAATGGTGTAGTTTATAAAAGAAGAATTAAAATAAAATTATTTGAATATTATGAGTATTTAATAAATCATAATTTTGATGAAAAAAATCAAATAATGAAAGAGATAGATTATATTATAAAAAAGTATAATCTAAAACCTAAATTAATGCTTTCATATGATAGAACATCTTATTATGATAAGAATAACAAGAATTTTAGAATCACTTTTGATCAAAATATTAGAAGCAGAAATGATGAGTTAAACTTAGAATATGGTGATGCCGGAGAATTATATTTTGAAGACGATATGTATGTAATGGAGTTAAAAACTCTCGGTGGGTTACCGATGTGGTTTACTAAAATACTATCTAGTTTAAAAATATATCCTAAATCATTTTCAAAATATGGAAACATTTATAAAAAGGAAAGAGGTGTAAATTATGTTTAGTAGTATTATTAGTGAAAGTATAGAAGTAACTGACTTTATAATTTGTATGTTTTCATCATTTATACTTGGATTAGTTACTTCATTAGTTTATATGAAAACTAGTAAAACAAGTAAAAATTTTCTAATTAGTCTATCGATACTACCAACTCTAGTTGCTGTTGTAATAATGCTTGTAAATGGTAATCTTGGAACTTCTGTTGCAGTACTTGGAGCATTTTCCCTTATTAGATTTAGAAGTGTCCCAGGTAGTTCAAAAGAGATAGTCGCAGTATTTTTCTCAATGGCTATAGGACTTGCTATTGGATGTGGTTATATTGGATATGCAACTATATTTACTATAATAGTATCGATAATTATGTACATATTAAATAGTGTTAAATTTGATGAAGAAAAAAAATTAGTTATAACTGTTCCAGAAGATTTAGATTATACTAATTGTTTTAATGAAGACTTTGAAAAATATTTAAAAAGTTATAAAATAGAAAAGGCTAAAACAACAAACATGGGAAGTTTATTTGAAGTAACTTACAATGTTAAATTTAAAAATGAAAAAGACGAAAAAGAATTTGTAGATAACATTCGTGTAAAAAACGGTAATTTAAAAATAATGATTACAAATTCATTAAATGGGGAGGTATTATGATAAAAAAAATAATAATTATAGTTTTAGGAATAATAATTATAAGTGGAGGTTTATATTATTATTTAACAAATAATGATGAAGAAATAACAAATAATAAAAGTAGTGCAACATTTGAAACAAAATCAGAGATTGATTCAAAATTTGATGGTTATGAATCTTATGATATAAAGTTATCAAATGAAGATGTAACAATAACAAAAAAAGGTGTTTATAATATAACGGGAAGTTTAGATGGACATAACATCACTGTTGATACAGAGGATAATGTGTTACTAATATTAAATGGTGTAACTATTACATCAGATAATCCTGGAATATACGTTAAATCTGCCAAGAATACATATATTAAATTAATTGGGAAAAACACTATAACGGGAAGTTCTAATGCAGATTTAGATGCATCTATATATTCAAAAGATGATTTGATTTTATATGGAGATGGATCTCTTAAAATTGAATCAGGTAATGATGGAATTTCATCTAAAGATGATTTAACTATTTATGAAGGAACATATAATATTACTTCAACTGGAGAAGGTATTAAAGGTAAAGATAGTGTTACTATAAACGACGGCACATTTAATATAAAATCAACTGAGACATCAATTAAAACAACCAATGAAGATGAAAAAGGTGATTTAACTATAAATGGAGGAACATTTAATTTACAGTCATCAAATGATGGAATACATGCAAAAGGTAAACTAGAAATAAATAAAGGGACATTTGAAATAGAAGCTGTTGAAGGTTTAGAAGCAACTTATATTGTTATAAATGATGGAACTATTAATATTAAAGCTCCTGACGATGGAATTAACGCAACAAGTAAATCTAATGCCAACACTTATAGTGTAAAAATAGAAATAAATGGTGGTGAAATAAACATCGATATGGGCCAAGGAGATACAGATGCAATAGACTCTAATGGTGATGTATATATTAATGGAGGTACTATTAATATAAATGCTCAATCTCCATTTGATTATGATGGTGTTGGGGAGCTTAACGGTGGAACTCTAACAGTTAATGGTAATAAGACAAATGAATTGCAAAACCAAATGATGGGTGGAAATGATATGAATATGGAAGGGGCTGCCCCTCAAAATGGAGAAGCTCCACCGCAAGGAAATAGACAAACACCACCAAGTAGAAGATAAAACGCAAAAACTGCGTTTTTTTCTTGCAAAAAAAGAAGCATAATGCTATCATATTAAACACCTAATGGGGGTATATTATGAGTAAAAATGGAGAATACTTTAAATCTTTAACTAAACAAATTGATGAAATAGTTGCTAATCCATCACCATTTAACTATAGTGATATTGAAAACAAAATAAGAAGATTTAGTTTGCTTACTGTTATTGATATGAGTACAGTTTCTAAAGAAGATAAAGAAGAACTATACAAATTGATTTATAAAATTATAGAACTTGAGTATAAATTATTTGATCAAAGTCAAGTCGCAGATTCGCTTGAAAGAAGTGGAATAGATATAAAAGCATTTATTGAATATATTGCAAATCAGCAAGATAGTTCTATTGATGCTTTTGAAAATAATCTAAATAGTTTAGTTGAGTATATTGAAAACTCAAAAGAAGAAAAGTTTGAAAATGATACTATGAGATTAAATCAAAGTATAGAAAATATTAGAGTATCTAATACAAACATTAAAAAGTATAATTCTAAATTAAGAAAATTATATTTAAAGACTAAAGGGACAAGACAAGAGTTACTAAATGGAAGAAAAAAGCTTGTTTTAAGAGTTGCTGGTATGATTATTGTTGCAGTAATAACTAATCATCTACTTAAAGAGTTTACATCTAAAGATACTTATATTCGAACTGATGAAACTTTTTCAACTATAACAAACGATACGGTTACTACCAAACAATTGGAAGAAATACCAACTAGAGACGACGTAAGTAAAGACCCTGAAATCATTTTTAAACACGTTGGCCCTCTTGATGAAGATGGCAATCGTAATTGTTTAGAAATTACAGGTTTAAAGGATTATGGAGCATATCTTTATTGGTATGCATCAGATGAATTCTCATATGCTGAAGATGAAGCTACTATGCGTACTTTAAGCTTAAAAAATGGCGACACAATTAACACATATGAACAAGCTTACAATGAGGTAATACGTAGAACCTATGAATATGTAGAAACAGAAGATTACTTAGGTTTAAGGCTAATAGCTGTTTTCTTGTTATTGTCTGTATTATGGACAATTGATGATATTATTTATGCGAGCCATTTTGGTAAACATAGAAAATCATTAAGAAGTATTTCTGAAAATCTACAATCTGATGAATATTACCTTAATTTATGTTTAAGTGATTTAGAGGGAGAACTTGAAAAAGTATATAATGAAATAGGTAATTTTGAAAGATTACAACTACTTATTAAAAAAGCTGTAGATGAAAATTTCTATTTACTTGATAACCCAGATTTAATTGAGTATAAAATAAAGGATTTATTAGACTCTAATGAAATTGAAAAAGGTAGATCATATGTTAAAAAACATAAGAAAAAAAGACACAATTGATTGTGTTTTTTTATAGCTTTTTTTATTATATAATGGTATTATATAATAGTAGGAGAGTGTAGGTATGACAAAGAGTCTTGAAATGATGATACTAAGTCTTTTTTATATCACTTTTGTGAATGTCATGTTCTTTTCTAAGAAACGTATTAAATCTGCAGAATTAGATGCGTTTAGTAGAATGATACTTTTTGCGCTCTTAGGACAAATATTTGAAATAGGATGTATGGTTACAATAATGAAATTGGGGCCGGATTCTATATTTTCAATACTCGTGAATAGGACATACCTTGTTATACTTGCGACGTTCCAGATGGTTTTCTGTAATTTCCAGCTTATAGTGACAATCTCAGATGAACAGCATAAAAAACACAGGAAAGCTATAAAAATAGTAAATGTTGTCGCAGCTATTATATATACTGTTGTTTCAATGGTATTACCACTAGAGCTTATTAAGGAGCCAACTGGTATTTATTCAGCAGGACCAGCAACACAGCTTATGTACATGCAAGGTTTAATAGTTGAAATAGTAGTAACAATTGTAATGATTCGGGGTTTAATAAGAAAAGAAACTAACTTCTATAAATGTTTGCCATTTATCACATTTAATATATTTAGTTTTGTAATACTTGCTATTCAAAATGCCGATCATAGATTCACATTATTCTCAATTCTAGAAACTTTAGTTTTAGTTATTTCTTATTTCACACTTGAAAATCCTGATATAAAAGCAGTTGAAGAACTTAAAATAGCTAAAAACGAAGCTGAAAAAGCTAATAATGCTAAATCAGACTTCTTATCTAGTATGTCTCACGAAATTAGAACTCCACTTAACGCTATAGTTGGTTTTGCAGAGGATATTAGATCTAGAAAAGATGAATCATCAAAAGCTATAAGTGAAGATGCTGATTTTATTGTTAATGCATCTAATAACTTACTTGAAATAATTGGAAATATATTAGATATTAACAAAATAGAAACTTCTGAAGTTGAGATAATAGAGTCACCATATGACTTTAAAGAAGCATTAAATACTTTAATAAATATTAACTCTGTTAGAATTGGGGATAAACCAATTAAATTAAGTTTTGATATCTCGGATAAAATCCCAGATAAAGTAATTGGTGATGAAGTTCACATTAAGGAAGTTTTAAACAATATTATTTCTAATGCAATTAAATATACCGATGCTGGTGAAATAAACATTATCGCTTCTTGTGAATTAAGACAAAGGGATTTAACTTTATACATAACTGTTAGTGATACTGGAAAAGGCATTAAACCAGAGGATATGCCAAAACTATTTAGTAAGTTTGAAAGACTAGATGCTGAAATCAACTCAACAATTGAAGGAACAGGTCTTGGTCTTGCTATAACAAAAAGTTTAGTAGAATTAATGCACGGTACAATTGATGTACAAAGCGAATATAGGAAAGGTAGTATATTTAAAATAACACTTCCACAAAAACTACCTCTTGTTCAAAAAGCACCAGTGGCAACTGCAGAAAGTGTTCCAAAAACAGAAGAAGAAAAACAAGCAGAAAATGCTAAAAAGACAATACTTGTTGTTGATGACAATGCACTTAATATCAAAGTAGCAGAAAGAACGCTTCAAGCGATGGGTTATAATACTAAATCTGCAAATAGTGGTCATGAAGCAATTAACAAAGTTAAAATGGATAATGACTTCGATATGATACTAATGGATATAATGATGCCAGAGATGGATGGAGTAGAATGTTTAAAGAAACTTAGAAAAATACCTGACTTTAATATAAAGGTGGTTGCTCTAACGGCAGATGCCGTTGCTGGAGCTAAAGAAAAATATTTAAGAGAGGGATTTAATGATTATGTATCTAAACCATTTAACAAAATGGATATAGATAGAATAATGAAAGATGTAAGTTAAATAATTAATAGAGAAGGAGGCAAAAAATGACAAAAAGCATTGAAATGTTACTACTAAGTGTTATTTATTCTGTGTTTTTAAATTTAGCCTTCTTTTCAAAAAAGCATGTTAAAACCCCGGAATTATTAGCATTTAAAAGTCTTATAGTAATCAACTTTTTTGGTTTAATATTCGAACTTGGATGTTTTTTTACAATACTTAGTTTTGGTCCAGAGAATATGTGGTCCATGTTCTTTTGTCGTGCTTATCTAATATATTTAACCGTTTTTAATGTATTGTTCTTCGACTATCAATACACAATTTCAAGGGGAATGGATTATTATTTGAAACATTCATCGAGAATAAGAAGAAGAGTACTTATTATAATTGCTATTATTTGTATTTTTGCTATATTCTTCCCACTAACTGCTGTTAAAAGTGATACTGGAATATACTCTGAAGGACTTGCTGCCAATATGATGTATTTAATTAGTTTTGGTGCTTCTGGTTTAATGTGGTTATTTATGTTTAAAGGTCTTAAAGAAAAAACATGTAAGTTTTCATCATGTATTCCATTTATAGCACTTGAAGTCCTAAGTATAGTAGTAATTGTTATCCAGCTTCACAATCATCAATTTAGGCTTTTTACAGTTATGGTTACACTAATTCTTTTAATTATGTACTTTACTATAGAGAATCCGGATGTTAGATTGATTGAAGAGTTAAAGATATCTAAAAATGAAGCTGAAAAAGCAAGTAATGCTAGAACCGACTTTATTGCAAGTATGTCGCATGAGATTAGAAATCCACTTAATGCTATAGTTGGTTTCGCTGAAGATATTAGAATTAGAAGTGCAGAATCATCTAAAACTATAAACGAAGATGCAAATTATATAGTAGATGCTTCTAATACACTTCTTGAGATTGTTGGAAACATACTTGATGTTAACAAGTTAGAATCAAATGAATTAGAATTAAAAGAAAAACCTTATAATTAAAAAGAAGTAATAAATGAATGTATAAAACAAAGTACTCCTAAAATAGGAGATAAAAATCTTAAACTAACTGTTGATATTTCAGAAGCTATACCTATTTTAGTGGTTGGTGACCAGGTATATGTAAAAGAAATATTTAATAATTTATTAACTAATGCGGTTAAGTATACTGATCAAGGTGAAATTGGAGTAAAGGTGACTTGTGATATTGACGAAGATATTACTATTCATTTTGTAGTAAGTGATACAGGTCAAGGTTTTAAAGAAGAAAGTAAAGCCAGATTATTTACTAAATTTGATAGACTAGACGCAACTATAAATTCTAATATCGAAGGTATTGGTCTAGGACTTGCTATTACTAAAATGCTTGTTCAAATGATGAATGGTACTATTAAATTAGAATCAGAATATCAAAAAGGTAGTACTTTCTTTGTAGATATTAAACAAAAACAAGCAAGTGAAGATGAACTCGAAAAGGAAATGCTTAAGAAAAAAGAAGAACCTGTTAGAGATATGGTTGTTAAAGAAGCATATTTAAAAGAGTCAAAAGAACAAGAACTTGGTGAAGATGCTAAAAAGATTCTTGTTGTCGATGATAACTTATTAAATGTTAAAGTTTCTGAAAGAACTCTTAAAATGATGGGTTATAAAGTAATTGGAGCATCTTCTGGAAAAGAAGCTATAGACAAAGTAAAAACAGAGAAGTATGATTTAATACTTATGGACATTATGATGCCAGAGATGGATGGTGTTGAGTGTTTAAAGACTCTTAAAGAAATCCCTGAATTTAAAGTGCCTGTTGTAGCATTTACCGCAGATGCCATCGCTGGGGCAGAAGAAAAATATCTTTCAGACGGTTTTAATGGTTATTTATCTAAACCATTCAATAAAGTAGATGCTGAAAAAATATTTAAAAAAATTCTCGGTTAAGAGAATTTTTTTATTATATTAGACCATAATATTTAAAAGAAAGGATAGAATATTATGGAAACACTTCAAAAAGTGGCATTAGTCTTAACCATTATTGGTGCATTAAATTGGGGACTAATCGGTTTATTTGATTTTAATCTAGTTGAAGCAGTATTTGGAAGCGAAGGAGTCCTTTCAAGACTTATTTATTCACTTGTTGGTATTGCGGGACTAATTAATACTGGATTATTATTTATGCATACCGAGGAATAATTATCACGTCAGTGATTTTTATTTTACGTTAATTAAATGAATAAAAAGATATAATATGTCGAACTTGTTTAAAACAGTATAGTTTTTCACTATTATCTTGGTGAAAGGACAAATTATGAGTGAAAAACTATTAAAAGAGTACGATAAACTAATATATAAAATATCTAATTACTTTTATGGTATAAACAAAGAAGATTTAATTCAATCTGGTTATTTAGGTTTAATTAAAGCATATAAAAACTTTAATAAAAATAAGGGAGTTAAATTTTCTACATATGCATATCAATATATATATGGAGAAATGTATGATGCATATAGTAAAAATAGAGATATTAAAATAAATAAAAAGAATCTAAAAGTTTATAGAGAATTAATGAGTGCAAAAGAAAAACTATCACAAAAATATGGCAGAGAAGTAAGTTTATATGAAACGTGTAAGTATTTAAAATTAGATGTTAATGATATAAGAGATATATTAAATTCTGTAGTTATACCAAAATCAATCGAAAATGATTTAGTAATAGTTCCATATGAAGAAGATGTAGATAGTAAAATACTAATTGATGAGAGTATAGATGGACTAAATCCACTTGAGAAAGCTGGGATTGAAAATAGATATAAAAATGATTATACCCAGGAAGAAACAGCATCTAGGGTAGGTTTATCCCAAGCGAAAGTATCTAGAATAGAATCAAGATCTAAAGTTAAAATTAGAAACTTTATAGCAAGTTAGAATATTATTACTATTTTAGCTCATAATAATTATATGAATAATTATAAGGATATAGTAAGTAAATATGAAATAAAGGAAGATATATTTAAAAATGCTGTAGTTTCATTTATATCTGGAGGAGTTCTTGGAGTTATATCAGAGGTTATAACTAGGTTTTATATGGGTTTTTTACCACTAGAATTATCTCTTAGTTTAATGAGTATTACTTTTATATTTATTGCATCTATTCTAACAGGTTTTGATATATTTGATGATTTAGTAGAGAAGTTTAGATTTGGTTTGATTATACCAATCACTGGATTCGCACATTCGATGACTAGTGCACTAATGGATACACGAAAGGATGGCTTTATAACTGGCCTAGGATCTAATGCTTTTAAACTCGCTGGTTCAGTCTTGTTATATGGAATACTATCTGGGGCATTTCTCGCTCTTATAAAGGGAGTATTATATGGCTAGTTTTAAATATGAAAATATATATTTAGGAAAGTACTATGGAATATCATCTAATAATGAAAATGTAAACACTGAATTTAAAATAGATGACTTATATTTTAATAAAGATACTTTTGAAGATGCTGAAGTAAGTAT
>CAYOUK010000012.1:1086-17118 GCA_964407175.1 uncultured Muribaculaceae bacterium | reverse complement strand
ATTTTATGGTGAATATTCAGCGTTTATTCATAGTATTGCCCCTGATGAACTAGGAAATTTAATAGAATACGTTATAGATATTATTGTTGCAGCTTTATTAATTAGAATAATTGGAGGCGCTGCTTTTCATAAAAAAGACGGATCATTCTAACGTTTTTTAACAATTTTGGTAATAGTAACACCCTTAACTTTAAGAGTGTTTTTTATTTCTTCATCTTTAATAAGAGAGAGATATTTATTCATAAATATCTCTATGCTATCTTTGAAGTTATTGCTTCTTAAATAATCACAATAATCATATGTACATATATATTTTATATCGTTACAACTATCTATATCATAAATATTTATGCCTTGCATACTATTTGTGTTTTTATAAAACATTAAAATTATTAATACTATTAAAACTTTTATTACTATTTTCATACTATACTCCTTTATTAGTATGATATATATTCTTTTTTATATAAAAAAAAAGGCTTATAAAGCCTTTTTATACGCATTCAACACATGTATCATTTAAGCATCTAAGACAACACAAACAATCTAAATTCACAGTGAAAAAGCTGTTTGTTCCAATATATGGATAAATACTTGTTTCATCTGGATTAGTCTCTAATACTCTAAATGTTGCAGAGTTTCCTTCTACTTTTTCTACTCTAAATACGGAAGAACAAGCATCTGCGGCAGTTTCTTCAGAACAATTTATATTATCTTTTGTTGTTGGCATTAAAAGTGGAGATGTCGTATTACCACATAGATATAAAATAACTGGTCTTGTATTACATACACAACTAGATGCTTGGCATCCTAGTACCATTTTGTCACATGAATCTAGAGATAAATCCTCACATGCCGCATTTTTTTGAAGAACAAGTATAACTTCTAGAATTTCCTTAATACCACATGTTTCATTGTTATTAGACATAAAATTCACCTTTTTCTTTCTTTCACTAATAATCTATGTGAAAAAATAAAAATAGTGCATATTTAAAAATAGTATCTTTTTTTCTTAAAATATAGTATAATGATTTAGGTGATAAATTTGAAAGAATATATTTTTATAGCAGTGGTGCTTGTTTTAGTTTTATTAATCGTTCTTAAATTAACTAGTAAGAACTTTGATAACGAAATGAATAAGTTAGTTACCTATTTAGGTGGCAAAGATAATATAATCGATTGTGAAGTAACTAAATCTAGACTTAAGGTTACTCTTAAAGATCCTGATAAAGCTAGTAAAGAAGCTTTACAAAAGTTAGGAGCTAAGGGAATCGTAGAAATAGATAATCAGTTAAAGATTATATATGATAAAAATTCTAGAGCATTAAAAAAATACATTAGAAGTATGCATCTCTAATGTGTTTTTTTTAAATAAAAAACATTAGATTAAATCTAATGTTATTTTGTTTTCTTTTCTTTTTCAGATTCGTCTAGTTTTTTAGCTATTTTTTTAAGTGCAGCAGAACTTTGAGCTTTAAGTTCCTTAGCAGCTTTTTCAACATATGGTTTGCCGTTTTTAACTGCTTCTTTGTATAAAGCATCAGCTTTCTTCTTTAATGCTTCAGCTTTTTCAAGCGCTATGTCTTGTACTTTTTCTCCATCTAAATCTGTTAGTTCTGCTTTAATTTCATTTACTTTGTCAACTAAAGAGTCTTTTACTTCATTTACATCGATGCTCTCTAAGTCTTTCTTTAGATTTTTAGCTTTTGTTTTTAATTTTTCTCTGTTTTTTTCTCCACTTTCAGGAGATGCTAGTAAGCCAATTCCAAGACCTACACCAAGTCCAGCTAAAAATTTTCCAAAATGTTTACTCATATATATCTTCCTCGCTTTCTTCGACGATTTCATCGTCATAGTATTTTCTTTTTTTCTTTTGAGCAAATCTATCAAATAATTTGCTAGTTAGACCAACTAGGTTATCTGAGAAGTTAGATATCTTGTCTGTAGTAAAATCAATTATATTAAATAAGCCATTTAATGAATCAACTTTACCCTCAACATCATCTAATAAAGCATTTACTTTATCAACTGTACCTATTAGTCTTATAAATAATATTATGCCCACTATAAGCAAAATTATTAATAGAATATAAATACAAATTGGTAAGTATACTGTCAAAAAATTCAATTTATTCACCCTTTCCAGCATATAGAGAGTCGATTAAGTCAAATAGATCATCTTCTCCATCTGCTTCTTCCTTTTTTATTTCTTTTTCTTTTGCTTCTTCTATTTTTTCTTCTTTAGGTTCTTCATATGTAGGAGTTTCTTCAATATCTTCATCGATTTCTCTAATTTCATCGTCTAAATCGATTTCTTTTTCTGCTTCAAATGCTTCTCCTATTGTCATATCGTTTTTATCTGTTAAAAGATCGTCTATGCTTATTCCATCATCTTTTAATTTAGAGGCTCCTACATCCTTTGGTTCCTCTTTAGGTTCTTCGATATCAATTTTTGTTAGAGTCTTTTCAATATCATCTTCTAAAGTGCCATAAGCCTTTTTTCTTACTTCATCTAAATCTAGTTTTTCGTAGCTACTTTTCTTTTTCTCGCCACGAGTAACAATATCCTCTTTTTTATAATCTTCATTTAATATTCCATATACTGGAGATATTATTGGAGATGGTGTGAAGTGTGTAGATTCACTTTGTCTTCTAGTTGCGCTCTTTGATTTAAAAGTAGATACTCTGTTATGTACATCTGTATAATCATAGAAATCATCTTGTAAAAGGTTTCTAGATGTTGTTTTTCTTGGTTGTTCTACTTGTTTAACTATTTGTTTAGTTGGTGTTCTTTTAATTTCCTTAATTTCAATTTCGTCTTCTTCTTCATCATCGAAAACTGGGAAAGTTAAACTACTTGCAACACTTCTTTTGGGTTCTTCTTTTGTTTCTGATTTTAGTTTTGGCATATCTATAACCCCAGTGTTTTCCGTTGGTTTCATTTTTGTAATTTTAATTTCTTCAGTTGGTTCTTTTTCTTCTTTACTAAGTTTTATAGGTTCTGCTTTCTTTTTCTCTTCTTTTTTTGGTTCTTTAACTTTCTCTTTTTTTGTAATAACTGGTATTTCTACAGTCTCTTCTTCGAATAAAGCATCTTTAAGTTTATTAAATAATCCCACGCTTCATCACTCCTTACTTAATTAAATCATAATCCGGTATTTCTTCTTCAGTTGGGTCATATTCCTCAACATACTCTAAGAAATCACTCTTCTCTTTTCCGGATTTTGAATTAAATATATCTATATTTTCATCATTATAACGAAGTATATTATCTTTGCTTAATTTATCAAGCACATTATCGTTATAATGAAGGCTTGATAAGATGACCATAGAATTAGCTACCACTTCATTTAAATCATCTTCATCTACCATTACTTCTATTTTAGCATAATCATACATGATTTCAACTAAATATTTGTCATTTTTGTCATTTATTTCCAAATATCCTGACTTTGAACCATTGTTAATATAGAGCGAATAAGCGCTTTTTCCATTTTCCTTATAGTTATTAGCCTTTTTATTTAAATAACTAACTACATCGATATAAAGGTAGTATTTATACTTATTTGACCTTATTATTTCATTATATTCTTTTGAGTCTTCAATACTAAGGCCATGTGGTAAGTAGAACTTATAACCTTTTCTATAAGTATTATATATATTAGTATTACTCTTAATTGTATTTTCTATTATATTTTCATAACTACTTTTTCTTATATTGACACATCCCGACACTAAAAGAATAAGTAGCGTAATAGATATTATTTTAACATAACGTTTCATAACTCACCTACTGATTTAATTATAGCAAATTTTTGTGCGCTTTTAAATATTTTATTTTAAAGCCTTTATTTCCAAACTTTTGTTCATATTCTGTTTTAGGACTAAAAATATCTTCTTTCCATAAATCAAGTGATACTTTATCAAATACATATCCATAATTATTTAAAGATACTAGTGTACTTTCAAAAAAGATGTCATTATCGGTTTTAATAGTTAAACTAGCATGTTCTTTAAATAATCTATCATATATTTTTAAATAATCTTTATATGTTAATCTTCTTTTAAAATGCCTATTTTTAGGCCATGGATCACTGAAGTTTAGATATATCTCTTCTACTTCTTTATCAAAAACATCTTCTAAATTAGATGCATCCATACATATAACTTTTACATTAGATAATTCTAATTCATCAAGTTTTTGAAGTGCCCTTGCAATTACGGATTCATATTTTTCAATTCCTATAAAGTTTATATCTGGATAGTTTTGAGCCATTCCTATTATAAAATCTCCCTTGCCCATACCTATTTCTAAATGAAGAGGATTACTATTATTAAATATTTCTTTAGATGATATCTTGCCTTCTGGCTTTAGTAGATATCTTGAATTATTTAATATTTCTTCAGCGTTTTTAATATTTCTTAATCTCATTTTTTCACCTCGAGTTTTATGTCTCATATACTATTTTAGAGGGGGTTTAAATGAAAAAGGAAAGAAGCGCGTTTTTCCAAAATCATCAAAGTTCTTATTTTTATCCCAATAATATGAATATGGGTGTTCCAATGGGCATGGAAGCTAATAACAGCTATTATGAAGGTCCAATGCCTAATATCCAAGATAATTCATATAATAATGAGTTAGAAACAAGACTTTTAAAATTAGAAAGACAAATAAACCGATTAGATTCACGTCTTACAAAATTAGAAAGTGAAAAATCTATTAAAGAAGATTTTTCAACTTCAAATAATATGTATATGCTTTAACTTAAACTTACTTTTCCAAAGGTAAGTTTTTTAATTATTCTATTTAAGTATTCCTTTCCAAATACATCATTTAATATATTCATCTTATATGCAATACCTAGATATATAGGTATACCAATTAACATGTTAGATACTATTGCAAGTATTGATTCCATATTAGATGCAGAATTAAAGTTTGCAAAATGATTAAATATAACTAAAACTACTACCATAGCAGCGGATGGAACGACTAACTTATAAAGAGTTGTAAATGTTCTCTTAAATGTTAATCCTCTCCACTTTCGAAGCGCTCTAGTAGCTATAAATATCGATGTAGAGTATCCAAGTATTGTAGCAACACTAGTTCCCCAATATGATGGTAGTCCAATAAAATCTAGAAGGAACATCATAGGAATATCAAGTATAATATTAACTATAAAACCAACTACTATACTTATATATACTGTTTTAAACTTATTCAATGCTTGTACGGCATTAAACGTAAGTGTATATAAATTACTAAACAATGTGCTTACAACAAGTATATCAAGTATTATTGGTCCATATGTGCTTGGTCCATAGAATACTTGCCATACATAGTGACTTAGTATTATTAAACCACATGCGCATGGAATACTAATTGTAAGTATTGTTTCATATGCATTATTAATTTTATTTTCAACACCTTTATAATCTTTTTTGACATGATTATTAACTATATTTGGTATTAAACTAATAACCATACCAAGAGAGAACGATGTAATAATCATACATATCTTAGATGCCCATGTTGTAATAGCACTTTGAATAAACTCAGTATCCGTGGCGTTAAATCCAAGCATTGTACAACCTTTAATAATTAAAACCATATCTACATAGTTATATACGAATGATGCAACATTAATTATTATAAATGGAAGTGCATATGTAATAATCTTTTTAATAATTGTTTTATCTCTTATTGGGTCACTTTTTCTGTAATCTGCGATAGAAAATTCTTTTTTATGCTTTTTCATAACAAGTTTTAAATATATATATGAGACTAGTCCACCAAAGAAAGCACCAGAAACTGCAATGCCTACTGCAAGTGATAAAGTTCCATCGAGTACTTTATAAACTATATAACTACCTAGTAGTACAACTATTATTCTAACAACTTGTTCTAAGACTTCACTAACACTAGATGGAGTCATTATTCTATGTCCTTGTAAATAACCTTTTGTAACACTTAAATATGGAATAATTAGAATTGCAAAACTGACACATCTAATAACAAACGTAACATCTTCAATTGTATTACCACCCGTTAATTGACCAACAAGTGTATATGCAATAGCTCGTGCACCAATAAACATAATTAAAAAGGCAATTATAGAAATATAACTAATAATCTTAACCCCTATTTTATATGTTCTTTGTTTAGCTTCTTTATATCCTAAAGTATCATATTCGCTAATAATCTTACTAATAGATGTTGGTATACCAGCAGAACTAATACCTAAAAATATCATATAAATGTTATAAGCATAACTATATAAAGCTCCACCACTTGTTCCAATTATACGATAAAAAGGAATGACATAAACCATTCCAAGTATCTTTGTGATAACAATTGCTAAAGTGGCTATCATAGCCCCTTCCATAAAACTATTCTTCTTCATATTCCATTCCTTCATACATTATAAGAGCACTAAAACAAAATATTTGTTCTTCAGAGAACATAGAAGTAGATACACTATATTTTATATCTATAATATTTGGACTTTCTTGTTTTATAAATTCATTTATATCCTCTTCTAAATCTTTCTCATGACTCTCATCAAATATTTTAACTTTCACATATTATCACCATGATAATTATAAAACAAAATAGTTAAAATATTGTCTTAATTTGACTATAAATATTATACTTTATTAGGACGTTTCTTGCAATGATTATTTCTAATCGTATACATTATCATAAGAGCTCCACCAACTATATTTACCGATGGAAAAACTGTAGTAATATGCATTATAGTATAACCTACAATAGTAACTATTAGTGCACTAATTAATAAGACATAAATATTCTTAAATGCTGGCTTATCATTTACTTTTGATAATCTATACACATTTAACATAAGTAAGAACAAAACAATTAATATATTTATATATAACATTAAATCTTTATTATTAATTTTATTTGATTCATCTAATATATAAAAAATAAGACCAATACTTCCACCTAAAACATTTAAAATACCATTAACTAAATCTTTCATAGTATCACCAAAAATATAATATCACTTCTTTAAATAAAAAAAAAGAACTTATAAAAGTTCCTTTAATGCTTTAGTTTTATTTTTTACTTTTTTACTTAACATAGCATATCCAGCGGCACCAAATAAAGCACCACCAAGTGCCATATATACACCTGTTTTTTTCATAAATTCCTCCTATATATAGTATGGTTATATTAAGAGAATTTATTCATTATGACACTAGCTAAATCAGTTTTTCTATTTAAACTATAATCGTTGTTTGTCCCCATATAGAACGCTCTAGAACTACCGAGCATAGTTAGACTTTTTTTGGCTCTTGATACTCCGGTATATAGAAGTTTATTATATAGCATTCTTCCATAATTCATTGTTATAGGCATTATTATATGATCAAATTCTGAACCTTGACTTTTATGAATAGTAATCGCATAGGCATGTTTTATATTAATTAAATCCTCTCTTTTATAAAACACTAAACTTCCATAAAAATCTATTGTTAAGACTTTATCTTTGTTCTTAGGATCTACATCTTTTATATAGCCAATATCACCATTATATATATTATTATCAGGATCATTGACTAGTTGTAAAACTTTATCATTTACCCTATATATTACTTCACCAAAACGCATTTCTTTTTTTCTATCATCATATGGATTAAATAATTCTTGTAAAATAACATTTAAATTATCAATACCATTTTCTCCCTTATACATAGGAGCAAGTATTTGTATATTATTTTCATTAATACCTTTTTTAATGCTTAGTTTGCATATTTCTTTTATTGTATCTTTAACCATATGAGTATCTACATCTAAAAAGGCAAAGTCTTCTTTTCTAGATATAGACTCTTCACTTAAATCATGATTTTTAATATCTAGACATAGATATGGAATACTAGAGCCTTTCTCTTGTCTATAGATTTCTTTAAGTGGTATATGATTAAAACATTCACTAGATATTAAATCTGAGAGTACAAGTCCTGGTCCAACAGATGGAAGCTGGTTATCATCTCCTACTATAACAAGTTTCACATCATCATATATACCACATAAAACTGCATGGAATAGCTCTGTATCTATCATACTCATTTCATCTATTATTATTAATCTTTCACATCTTTTATTATATTCATTGTAATCAAATTTATTTTTGTTTTTATCCCATTTTAAATATCTATGTATAGTACTAGCTTTAAGGCCTGTTAAATCACTCATTCGCTTAGCCGCCCTACCAGTTGGTGCTAAAAGAGCTATACTTTCATATGTTTCATCATGAAAAATCATTCCATATAGTGCTGTAATTGCCCTAACAATAGTTGTTTTACCAGTACCTGGACCACCAGTAATAATAGTTATATTTTCGTTTAAAGACGACTTAATAGCTTTTCTTTGGTCAAGGTTATATGAAACACCATTTTCTAAACTAAACTTATCAATTAATTCATCTATATTATCTATCTTTTCATTTTTTTGATTACTAATTTTATATAACATAGAAGCAATACCTATTTCCATATTATATAAACTATATAAAAAGTATTTATCCCCTTCTACTTTTATTTCTCTTCTTTTAAGTAAAATATCTAAATAATTGTTTAGTTCTTCTAAACTAAGTACTATATTAAAATCAGTTAGTTTCTCTCTTAACTCTTCAATATAAGAATATGTATCCCCCGTATCAAATGAAAGCTCTTTTAAAGATTCTACTATACATGCAAGTATTCTATTTTCATCTGTTTCATCATTTAAATTAAAATATATTCTATCTAATGTTTTAAAGTCAACTTCATCTAAAAGTGTATATATATTTTCTTCTATAACGGCTTTTATACTTAGTCCATATACATTTAAAAGATTCATTGAATCAGGGACATTAAACCCAAGTTTTGTTAAGTATAAAACTATTTCATCGCTATTTTGATATTTAACAATAGAGTTATATATACTATTTATTTTTTTCTCGGTCATTTTTGGCACTTTTAAAAGTACATCTTTATCTTCTTTTATTAAGTTTAAACAATCATCACCCAAAGTATTAACGATATCTAGAGCAGTTTTTTCACCACATCCCTTTACTAAGCTTGAAGTTAAGAACTCTATAACAGCATCTCTTCCTTCAACTTTAGCATGTTCATAAGAAGTTGTTTTAAACTGATAACCATATTTATCATTGTGAATATAATCGCCATGGAGTATATAGTTTTCATCAATTATTAAATCATAAAAATAACCCGTGAAAGTAACGGTTTTATTCTCTATATCATCTTTTAAACTATCGCTTGCTTCTTTTACACGGATTAATCCAACTTTATATCCGCTTGATGAATCAAATATGATTTTTTTTAGCTTTCCCTTGATGTATTCCATATTTCCTCCAAGGAAATTATACCAAAAAAAAGGACTAAAGTTAAGTCCTCACGAGTTCATCATTTTTCCTTTAGTGGTCCCACTAAGTGTAAACTGCATGACAAATCTTTTTACACTTGCAGTATTGACTCTGGTATTAATTTCATATTTTTTACCATCTTTAGTTATAAAAATCCCTTTATATCTTTTCATATAACCACCTAATTATAGTATAAATTATGATATATCACTTTTCAACATCAACAACATGCCCTTTTACAGTTTTACCGTCAACACTGTCAATAACAACCTGAACAATATCCCCTTCTTTATACTTTTTATCTAGCTCAACTAGTATATAATTGTCTGTATGTCCCCTTGTTATACCGTTTTTGTCTGATTCGACAACAACCTCTAAAGTTTTACCAATAAACTTTTTATAATAGTTTTCTTCCATTTCATCTGAAAGCTCAATTACTTTCTTAACTCTTTCTTTTTTTACTTTGTCATTAACAAAGTATTTAGTCATCTTTGCAGCGGCAGTACCCGTTCTAACTGAATATGGGAACGTATGTATCTTAGTAAAAGCACACTTTTTTAAAAATTCATATGTTTCATTAAAACACTTTTCATCTTCATGTGGGAAGCCAACTATTAAATCCGTTGTAATACTAATATCTTTTCTAATACTTCTAATCTTTTCTATTTTTTTATAGTATGTACTTGTATCATATTTTCTATTCATATATTTAAGTATTTCATCTGAACCAGATTGAAGTGGTACATGAAGATGATTAACAAGTTTTTTATTGTTTTTAAGTTCTTCTAAGAATTCATCATCTAATTGCATTATTTCAACTGAAGATATTCTTATTCTCTCAAGACCTTTTATTTTACTTATTTCTTTTATTAACGTAACGATATTAATATCAAGATCCTTCCCATAGCTTCCAGTATCTATCCCTGTTAGAACTATTTCTCTATGGCCATTATTCACTAATTCCTTTATTTCGTTTACACATACATCTAGTTTCTTACTTCTTATTCTCCCCCTAATATATGGAATAATGCAGTATGTACAAAAGTTATTGCATCCATCTTGAACCTTAACAAACGCTCTTGTTTTATCACTTTCTCTTGATATTTTCATTTCTTCAAATTCATTTAAGACATCAAAGTCTACTTTTACATCTTTTTTATCTAAGTATTCCTTAACGAGTGTTGGTATATTTCTTTTTCCAAAATTACCTATTAGTATATCAGCGCCGATACCTTTAAGTTCATCTTGTTTATTTTGAACACTACAACCGCATGCAACAATCACTGCATCTTTGCAAGTCTTTCTTGCATTTCTAATCATATGTCTACTTTTAGCATCACTTTGATTAGTAACAGAGCACGTATTTATAACTACTACATCTGGATTATCTTCTAAAGATACAAAAGTATATCCTTCCTTATCAAATGATTCTTTTAAATAAGAACTCTCATAACTATTAACCTTACATCCGAGTGTTATAATTGTATACTTCATAAAACCTCCTATAATTAAAAAAAGTTAGAATTATCTAACTAAATTCTTTTGTAACTTTTTAAGCGCTTTTAAGAAGTCTTCTTCGCTTTCATAATTCATCATTATGACTTCTGGAAGATTAACATACTCTTTAGTATCACTATCTTCAGTTACTTTTCTTATAAATAAATCATCATATTCATTAGTATATTCTTCATCATAATTGATATTATTTGATGTTCTCTCTAATAATTCATCATAACTTATTATTGCAGTATTTTCCTGTTCTTCTTTTATTAAATAAATAATATATATCATAAGAAGAATTAATAAAGCTAAAAGTAATACAGTTACAACATCTACCCAAGTGATAGAGTTTAAAAAACCACCAATTAACAATACTATTTTTTCCATCTAAAATCATTCCTTGATAAGTGTATTATAGCACTTTACAGCATACTTTGCAAATTGGTTACAGTTTTATTACAATCTCGTTGACACTTACACTATCAAATATATCATTTGAAGATCTTTTAAATATCCCTTCTTCGCTTATTGTTATTAGTTTTTTTGGCTTATCAATTAAATAGTCAATCGTAACGTCAAAAAAAGAAGCAAGTTCATATATTGAACTAATACTAGAATCATGCCCTGATGTCATATAACAAAGAGTTGAATATGGTATCTTTAAATCATAAGATAGCTCCTTTTTATTCTTGTAACCTAGTTCATTCATTAATACTTTAAGTCTTTTCTCATTAATCATCATATCACTTCCCAAATTCATTATAAATAAAAAGAGAACTACTTGTAAATAGCTCTCCCATTTATTCCAATATTTTGGATTATTTATAAAAATCATTGTTTACTCTATTTTTAAATTTTGTATATTCGCTATTATTCATATGATTGTCTCTTCCCCTTAAAATATAGTCGTAATTTAAGCTAATATTAGAAATAATATCATATGGATTAGAGTAATCAAATGTGTAATTAGAAAGTACCAACTTTGAATTCATATTATCACCCTTATTAGTATGTATAATATATATATATTTATTCTAATTATATGCAAGTTCGACATTTATATCATTATCATTAATTGCTATATATAAGTATATAATTCCAGCGATTATTATAAGAATCGAAGCGATTAAAGCCATATAATTAAGAAGTTTTTCTTTATCACTGGCATTTGGTTTCATACTTTTCACTGAATCTATAGAATCTTTTAAAAAATATAAATAAACTATTACGAGAACTGTAAATATAAAAATCATAATTTTTCTATAATTATCTTTAGCATTATTGTCTTTATTTAGAAAATACTTTCTTTCTTCTTAATTTGCTATATAACTTAGTATTATTATTCCAATATATATAATCCATATAAAGTCTTCATTATTAAGTGAATTGATTCTTTTACTAATATCATTATTGGTCATATAATTTAAATAGAACCACTTATACTTATCTTTATAATTCTTTTAAATAGTTTTAATATACTACATTTTTTAATATCCTCTTTAACAATTAAGTCATATATTCCTTTTTTCTTTTTATTTGAATATACTTTTATTTGACCAACAACGCTTCCTTTTTTTAAAGGTGCACTTACATTTTTTGTTTTTACAATATAAGAATATGTTTCTTCTTTTTGATTTGATTTATATAAATAACTAATATCTTCTTTTAAATAAATATCATTGGTATTTTTATCACTTAAATCAACTTTTATAGTTCCTACTTTTTTATTTTTATCTAATAATTTTTTGATTTTATAATTTGATTTACCATAGTTTAAAAGTGCCGTTGCATCTTTATCTCTATCTTCCCTAGTTGGTTCATTCATAACAACTGCGATAAGTCTTAAATTATTCCATTTACCAGTTGCAGTGATACAATACCCGGCTTGGTCCGTAAAGCCTGTTTTAAGGCCATCTACGCCGTTATAGAATCTAACAAGTTTGTTTGTATTAACCATCCATAAACTTGTACCATCAGCCTTTTTTAAATGATCTTCATACATACCAGTATATTTAAGTATTCTTTCATGTTTTAATAGTTCTCTTGCTATTTTAGCCATATCAAGGCTTGAACTATAGTGTCCCTTTGCATCTAGTCCATATGGATTTATAAATGATGTAGAACTTAAACCCAGTTCTTTTGCTTTTTTATTCATGAGAGAAACAAAATTATCTACGCTTCCCCCAATTGTTTCAGCGAGCACTACAGCGCCATCATTAGCCGATGCTATACTAACTGCTTTAATAATATCTTCTAACTTATATGTTGCTCCTTCTTCAAGATATACTTGACTACCACCCATATCGGATGCATTTTTAGAAACAACTACTTTGTCATTTAAATGAACTATCCCTTCATCTACTTTTTCCATTGTTACAAGAAGTGTCATCATCTTTGTCATAGATGCTGGAGCAAGCGCTTTATCTTTATTTTTTTCATATAAAATCTTTCCCGTGGATGCTTCCATTAAAACTGCGCTTTCAGCGCTTAATTTCATATCATCTGCATACACATTTAAAAAAGATATAAAACTAAATAAGAATATAATTATAAATTTTTTCAAAACTACCCCCTAATTAATATTATTATTTATACAAAAAAAAAGACTAGCTTTTTGCTCGGCGGTCTTTATAATAACTCACTTCTAAAATCTGCCTGCAAAGAGGGTCAATTTTATCAAAATCTAGTGGAACAAACATCCTACTTAGAATATCTTCTTGTTTAAGTCCCATGTATTCTATTATTTCTTTTCTAAGTGGAGATGCTCCAACGATTTTAACGTCGTCTTTGTTATTAAATCCTAAAGTTGTATTAACTTTTCCTTTTTCATCAATCGTGATAACTGCTTTAAGAACTCCTTCAGGATCAACAAATGTCTGAATATCTCTTCCAACATATTCATCGATATCTATTTGTAAACGTGGATCATTAATTCTATCTTGAATATTATCCGCTAGTTCAACCGCGTTATTATAATTGGTTTTAGAAGGATAAGTATCTCTAATAAACTTAAATAAATAACTATATATATATTCATCTCTTCTAAGTGCTCTATTAGTCTCTTCTTGTTTTGTCATAATTACTCTCCTCAAATTAGTTATTATTATACACATTTATGCACTTTTAATCAATATAAACCCCTCTTTTTAAACTTCGTATGATATAATTAATATAGACTAGAGGGATATAAATGATAAAGAATAAAAAGGTATTTGTACTCGGCCTTGGTAAAAGTGGTTTTGCTGCATCACTGCTTCTTGCAAAAAACAACAAAGTTGTTGTAACAGACCAGAAAAAACCAGAAGATAAAGTACTTAACAAACTTAAAAGACATGGTATAAAAGTAGTAATCACTGATGATCCTTTTGATATGATTGATAAATCATTTGATTTAATAGTTAAAAACCCTGGCATTAAATATGATCACAAATGTTTAATAAAAGCTCGAAACTTAGGTATTAAAATAATCAACGAAATGGAGCTAGCATATTACTATTTACCAAAAGATATAAAAATAATTGGTGTTACAGGATCAAATGGTAAGACAACAACGGTCAATTTAATCTATAATATGCTTGTAAATGCTGGCAAAAAAGCTTTTCTTTGTGGTAATGTTGGCACTGCCATCTCTGGAATTGTTGAAGATGTAAAAAAAGGAAACTACTTAGTTGTAGAAATCTCTGATCATCAACTTTGTGATATGTACAAATTTAAAACTAATGTAAGTGTACTTTTAAATATTTATGACGCTCATACAGATTTTCATGATTCACACGAAAAATATAAAATGACTAAAAAACGAATATTTAACAATCACTCTAGTAGAAATATAGCAATTATTAATAAGGATAATAAAGAATGTTTAGAAATAACTAGTGATATAAAAAGTACTAAAAGATATTTTTCTAAGAAAACTAAAATCGATATTTATATAGATAATAATTCTATTTATTATAAAGACGAAAAGATAATAGATATTGATGATATAAAGATTAAAGGTGAACATAATCTTGAAAATATTATGGCAAGTATTCTTGCAGTCAAAGAGTATAATATTAAAACTTCTGCCATAAAAAAAGCTATAAAAGATTTCAATGGTATAGAACATAGAATAGAATTTGTCGATAATATAAACGGTGTATCTTATTACAATGACAGCAAGTCAACTAATACAGAAAGCACTATAACCGCATTAAAATCTTTTAATAGCCCTATAGTTTTACTTCTTGGAGGTCTTGATAGAGGCCACTCTTTTGAGCCTCTTAAAAAGTATTTAAAAAATGTTAAATATATAGCATCCTTTGGAGAAACAAACAAAAGAATATACGATTTTGCTAAAAGCTTAAATATTAAATCACAAGCCTTTGATACATTAAAAGAAGCTTTAGATTCTACAAAGGATATAGTAAAAGCAGGAGATGTAGTTCTTTTGTCCCCTGCTTGTGCATCATGGGATCAATATGACAATTTTGAAATTAGAGGAAACGAATTTAAAGATTATGTCAAAAGTTATAATTCTTTTGATTTAAAAGAACATAAAAATATTTATATGATTGGCATTGGCGGTATTTCTATGAGTGGTATTGCTCAAATACTAAAGAAATGGAAATACAATGTCAGTGGTTCAAACAATGTTCCTAATCCTTTTACTGAAAAGCTAATAAAAGAAGGTATAAAAGTTAATTATAGCCAAGTTGGCAGTAACATAGATAATAGTACTGACTTAGTTATTTATACCGCTGCTATCTCTGAAGATAATGAAGAATTAATTAAAGCCAAAAAACTTGGAATAAAGACTATAAGTCGTGGAGAGTTTTTAGGAGAACTAACTAAATTATATAAAGATACTATTGGAATCGCAGGAACACATGGTAAAACTACTACCACTAGTATGGTTTCATCTATTTTTCTAAAAGCTAAGTTAGACCCTACTATACAGGTTGGTAGCTATCTAGATTTAATAAAAGGAAATTATAAGGTTGGAAACAGCGAACATTTTATTATAGAAGCTTGTGAGTATAAAGATAGTTATTTATCTTTTCATCAAAAATCAGCTATTATATTAAACATAGATGATGATCATTTAGATTACTTTAAAAATATTGATAACATATGTAAGTCTTTTGAGGTATATGTATCA
>CAYOUK010000012.1:0-1070 GCA_964407175.1 uncultured Muribaculaceae bacterium | reverse complement strand
GAGTTTATAATTTAAGAAAATATACAAAAGCAAAAGTTATTACCATTGGTTCTAGTAAAGCAGATTTTGTATTTAAAAATGTCACATATGATGAAAATGGTCACCCTTCTTATGATATATATTGTGGTAATAAAAAAGTAGATACTATATCATTAAATATAAATGGAATACATAATATATATAATAGTTTATGTGCATATGCATTATCTAAAATGTATAAGATTGATTCTAAATATATCAAAGAAGGTTTATCTAGTTTTAAAGGCGCTGCTAGGCGTATGGATTTTAGAGGGGTATTTCATGGTGCAAATGTATATGATGATTATGGACATCATCCAACAGAGATTAAAGCTACATATGATGGTATTAAACATATGAAATATAATAAAACATTTGTTATATTTGAACCCCATACTTACTCAAGATTAAAAGCCCATTTAAAAGATTTCGCAGCAGCACTTGTTAACTTTGATAATATAATTATTACAGATATATATGCTGCAAGAGAAAAAAACATATATAATATAAGTGAAAATGATTTAATAAAAGAGATTAAAAATCTTGGTAAAGATGCTATTCATATTAGTTCATATGAAGATATCAAAAAGTATTTGGAGCAAAAAGTTGAAACTAATGATATAATAGTTGCACAAGGAGCCGGAAATATAAACGAATTATCCGAAATATTACTTAAATGAAAAAAATCCTTATTAAATTAATAAAACTATATCAAGCTGCCCCACTACTTTCTCATTATAAGTGTAGATTCTATCCAACTTGTTCTAACTATGCAATAGAGGCGCTTGAAACTCACGGAACACTTAAAGGAAGTTTCCTTGCAATAAGAAGAATACTTAGATGTCATCCGTTTGGCAAAAGTGGTGTAGATTTAGTTCCGCCAAAAAAAATAAAAAACCATTTAATGGTTTTTTTTAATGTAAAATCATATATATAGCAATATTGACAACAATAGCTATTACTATCAAAGCTATAAGAGTCAAGGTAGATATTTTACCTGAAGTGCTCTCAACTACAAGTTCCTCTTGAATTAATCTTTCTCATTGAGAATT
>CAYOUK010000011.1:18887-20004 GCA_964407175.1 uncultured Muribaculaceae bacterium | reverse complement strand
AAATAGCGAGGCCACTATGGATAGAATTCTATGCGGGGATGTTGGATATGGAAAAACAGAAGTTGCTTTTAGAGCTATGTTTAAAACCGTATTAAATAATAAGTGTGTTGCGTATCTTTGTCCAACTACTCTTCTTTCTAAACAACAATATGACAACGCAAAAGAAAGGTTTAAAAATTATCCATTAAATATTAGATTATTAAATAGATATAAAGGAAGTAAAGCAAATATACGAAGAGTTAGAAAAAGGAACTATAGATATTCTATTTGGAACTCATAAAATCCTAAATGATAAGATTAAATTTAATAATTTAGGTTTATTAGTTATAGATGAAGAACAAAGGTTTGGGGTAAAACATAAGGAAAAAATCAAAGAACTTAAAAATGACGTTAATGTTCTAACTTTGTCAGCTACACCAATCCCAAGAACTTTAAAAATGGCTATTAGTGGACTTAGGGATTTATCACTAATCGATACGCCGCCAATTAATAGATATCCGATTGAAACTTATGTATTAGAAGAAAATGATTTAATAATAAGAGATGCTATATATAAAGAGCTTGCAAGAGACGGACAAGTATATCTGCTTATCAATGATATTAGTAAAATCGATGAAACAGTGGCTAAAATTAAAGTTTTGGTTAAAGAAGCAAACGTTGTTGGTGCATATGGAAAGATGGATAGTAACACTATTGATAGTATAATGCAAGATTTTGTTGATAAAAAACACAATGTTCTTGTTTGTACTACTATAATAGAAACAGGTATTGATATATCAAATGTTAATACAATAATCATAATAGATGCCGATAGATTTGGGTTATCTCAACTTTACCAAATTAGGGGAAGAGTAGGAAGAAGCGATAAGATTGCGTATGCATACCTAATGTATAAACCAGTAAAAGTACTAACAGAAAACGCAGTTAAAAGACTTGAATCAATTAAAGAATTTACTGAGCTTGGTAGTGGATATAAGATAGCTATGCGCGATCTAACTATAAGAGGCGCTGGTGATCTACTTGGAAAAGAGCAAGCAGGTTTTATTGAAGCAATAGGTATAGATTTATATACTAGAATGATAAATGAGCATTTAAATCATGAAGATAATTCTCAAGA
>CAYOUK010000011.1:5466-18877 GCA_964407175.1 uncultured Muribaculaceae bacterium | reverse complement strand
CTTAATGTTAATTCTCATATTGATGATAATTATGTTTCTGATGAAGATATAAAATTAGAAATACATAAGTTAATATGTTCAATTAGAACAAAAGAAGATTACTATAAAATAAAAGAAGAATTAGAGGATAGATTCGGTAAAATATCTGAAGATATTAATTTATATATGTTAGAAAAATGTATTGAAAACTATTTTGATTTGTTAAATATAACAAATATAATACAGACAAAAAATGATATAACTATTATATTGCCAGAGGAAGAATCTTCTAGAGTAAACGGAGAAAAATTATTTTTAGAGGTATATAATATATATCCAAAGTTTAATTTGAGTTATAAAAGTAATCGAATAAGAATTAATCTATCAACAATAAATTTACCAAAAAACTATATATATTATATTTTTGATTTAATGAGTATGTTATATAATCATTTAAATTAAATATTGAATTTATAAAAGTCTTGTGATATATTACATTTATTAAGCGATGAAGAAAAGAGTAGATTATGCGAGTTTTAAGAGAAGTCTTGGTTGGTGCAAAAGACTAAACTTAAGTAATTGAACATGGTTTTGGAGTTTAAACGTATTTCTTGCGTTAAAAGAATAAAGTGCATGATAATCATGAACTAAGGTGGTACCGCGGGTTAAACTCGTCCTTAGATTCATGATTTTTTTATTAGAAAGAAGGGTTATTATGGAAAAGAAATATTATATTTCAACCGCTATAGCATATTCATCAGGAAAACCGCATATTGGTAACACATATGAAATTGTTCTTGCTGATGCGATAGCTAGAAACAAAAGACTAGAAGGTTATGATGTTTATCTTCAAACAGGAACGGATGAACACGGTGAAAAAATAGAATTAAAAGCTAAGGAAAAAGGAGTAAAACCTCAAGAATATGTGGATGATGCAACTAATGAGATTAAAAGAATCTGGGATTTAATGAATACTTCTTATGATAGATTTGTTAGAACTACAGATAAACACCATGAAGAAGTTGTTCAACATATATTTAAAAAGATGTATGAAAATGATGATATATATCTTGGAAAATATGAAGGCTGGTACTGTACTCCAGATGAATCTTTCTGGACAGATTCACAAGTAGTTAAAAATGAAGACGGAACTATAGTTTGTCCTGATTGTGGAAGACCAGTTGAGAAGAAAAACGAAGAATCTTACTTCTTTAGATTAAGTAAATATCACAAGCAATTAGAAGAATATATAGAATCACATCCTGATTTTATACAACCAGTATCACGTAAAAACGAAATGCTAAATAATTTTATTAAACCAGGATTACAGGATTTATGCGTATCTAGAACAGCTTTTAGCTGGGGTATTCCAGTTGATTTTGATCCAAAACATGTTGTATATGTTTGGCTTGATGCACTAACTAATTATATAACTAATATTGGATATGATACTGATGGTGGTAACGAAGAATTTAAAAAATGGTGGCCAGCTGATCTTCATTTAATAGGAAAAGATATTATAAGATTCCATACAATTTATTGGCCTTGTTTCTTATTTAGTTTAGGAGTAGAATTACCAAAAAAAGTATTTGGTCATCCTTGGCTTATAATGGCTGATGGAAAGATGAGCAAATCTTTAGGGAACGTGGTATATGCAGATGATCTAGTTGAAAAATACGGAGTAGATGCTGTTCGATACTATTTTCTACATGAAATTCCTTTTGCAAATGATGGAATATTTACAGAGGAATTACTAATTGAAAGAATAAACAGTGATTTAGCAAATATTCTAGGTAATTTAGTTAATAGAACAATTTCTATGAGTTACAAATATTTTGATGGAAAAGTTGAAACCACTGGAGTAAGTGAAGATTTAGATAATAAACTAAAAGATTTAGTTAATTCATTAGGAGAAAAAGTATCTAAACATATGGATGAACTAAAAATACAAGAAGCAATAGATGATATTTTTGAGGTATTAAGAGCATCAAATAAGTATATTGATGAAACTATGCCTTGGGCACTAGCTAAAGATGAAACAAAACAAGGTAGATTAAAGGAAGTTTTATACAATTTAATAGAAAGTATTAGAGTAGCTGCAGTGTATCTACAAGCTTTCTTACCAGAAACTTCTGAAAAAATATTTAATATGTTAAATACTAATAAAAAATCTTATGATGATGCTAAATTTGGAAATTTAGAAAAAGATTTAGTATTAAATAAACCAGAAATACTATTTGCTAGAATAGAAACTAAATAAATTGCTTGGGAAATATTTCCCGAGCAATCATTTTTAATTCAAGGAACTAACGGCAAATTTCCCAGGAAATACGGCAAAAAGTTTATTTCCCGGGAAATAGCTAGGGGGAGGGGTATACATGATTGATACACATTGTCACATATTTAAAGAATACTATAATAATATCGATGATATAATTAATAAAGCATGCCAAAATGGTGTTGATAAGATGATAGTTAATGGAACTAATCTTGAAAACAATAAAGAAATTTTAAAATTAGCAGAAAAATATGATTCTATTTATATAGCACTTGGCTTTCAACCAGAGGATATCGATAATAATACTAGGGATAATTATAGTATTATTACTGATAATATCGACAAAATAGTAGCAATTGGGGAAATTGGCCTTGATTATTATAATGGGCCACAAGATAAGGAAAAACAGATAAAAATATTTGAAGAACAATTAGCTTTAGCAGAAAAATATAATAAACCAGTAATTATTCATACGAGAAATGCTCATAGAGATACAATTGCATCCCTTAATAAATATCCTAATGTTAAAGGAATTATTCATTGTTTTTCTGAGGGACTAAATGAAGCTAAGGAATATATTTCTCTTGGTTTTTACCTTGGAATTGGGGGAATTGTTACTTTCAAAAACAGTTATCTAAGTAAAGTTTTAGAACATATTGATTTATCACATATTGTGCTTGAAACAGATTCTCCATATTTATCTCCTGTCCCACTAAGAGGAAAGGTCAATGAACCTAGTAATCTAATATATATTGCTCAAAAAATAAGCGAAATTAAAGGCATTTCAGCTGATAAAGTATCTAAAATAACTACTAATAATGCTAACCAGATTTTTGACTTTTAATATATCGTATGCTACACTTTAAATACAAGGTGGTATATATGAAACAAGTAAAAAAAGTATATAAAATTATTTGTATTTGTATTCTTATTACAACTATACTTTGTTTCAAAAATAGCTCAATTACTGTTATTACACAGGCATCTAATGTTAATTTAAATAAGAACATTGACCTAAATGCAATGTCTCATGTTATAAAAAACTTTTCTATGAAAGATATTAACACTCCGCTTGATACCTATAATGGAAAACTAACAGCTTATTTAGCAAATTGTCCAGCATGTAGTGGAAGACTTGGTTGCAATGGGCAAAATGTCCTTGATGGCACAACTACTTTCAACGATAGTATGTATGGAACAGTTAATATAGTAGCATCATCTCCTAGTCTAGCATGCGGATCAATAGTTAGATTTAAATCATATAATTCAGATAATTATATAACCGCTATAGTACTTGATAGAGGTGTTACAGGAACAACGCTGGATTTGTTAGTAAATAATATGGGTACCGCAAGAACAGTTGGTGCTAGAAACATTACTTACGATATATTAAGATTTGGTTATAATAGAAATATAGCTTAATCTTTTTTATTTTACTTAATTATGATAATATTTAATTGGTGGTTTTATGGAAAAGTTCAATTATAAGAAAAAATATGGCCAAAATTTTTTAATTAATGATGAAGTACTAAATAAGATATCTAATAGTATAAATGCTACTGATAAAGATTTGATTATTGAAATCGGCCCAGGAATGGGGGCTTTAACAAAAAAATTAATAGAAAAAAACACAAATCTTATATGTTTTGAAATAGATTTAGACACAAAAAAACATTTAGATAAAATTGTTAATAATAAAACCAAAATAATATATGAAGATATTTTAACAGTAGATTTAAAAGGAATAATTAGCAAAGAAGAATTTGAAAAATTATATATAGTCGGTAATTTGCCTTACTATATTACAACAAAAATCATTACAACAATATTAGAATTAGACCTAAATCCTCAGGAAATGGTATTCATGGTACAAAAGGAAGTAGCCGATAGATTTACAGCGAAACCAGGAACAAAACAATACGGTTATATTACAGTTTTACTTGATTATTATTATGATTCTCAAGTTATTGTTGATGCACCTAAAGAATACTTTAATCCAATGCCAAAAGTTGACAGCAAAGTGGTAAAATTCGTTAAGAAAGATAAAATTTCTGTTGAAAACTTTGAAGATTTCAACAGTTTTATCAAAGAATGTTTTAAATTTAAAAGAAAAAAATTATTAAATAATTTAGATAAGTATGATAAAGAAAAAGTTGTTAATTACTTAAAGGATAACAATTTATCACTAAATATAAGAGCGGAAGAGCTAAATCTAAAAGAATTTATAGATCTATATAATAGTTTATAGGTCTTTTTTTTTGTAATTAACATATTATTAATTGGTGAATAAAATGAATATAACAAAAGGAGACTTCGTTACTAGAAACAGTTACAAGAACGATACTATCTTTAAAGTGATTAATATAAAGAATGGTATAGCATATCTAAAAGGTGTGGATGTTAGGCTTTATGCAGATAGTCCCTTAGATGATTTATTAAAAGTAGAAAAGGAAACAGACAAAGAAGACTATACTTCAAGAGTAGAAGATAAGTTATTGCTTGATAGAAATGAATATTTTTATTTGCCTGGCAAAATATTACATTTTGATGGAGATAAAGACTATTTAGATAGATGCATTAAGTTTTATAAAGAAACTGGTGTAATGGCAGTTGGAAAAAACATAGAAGAAAAGGATGTTCCAAAAGTAATAAATAGGTATTTAAATGAAATCAAACCCGATATAGTAGTTATAACGGGACATGATGCTTACTATAAAAAAAAGGGAGATAAGACTAATCCAGATAATTATCAAAATTCCTCAAATTTTATAAAAAGTGTTAAGAATGCAAGGTTATATGAGAAAAGCCACGAAAAACTAATTATAATTGCTGGTGCTTGTCAAAGTGATTATGAAGATTTAATAAAGGCTGGTGCAAACTATGCATCTAGTCCTAAAAGGGTTAATATTCATGCCCTTGATCCAGCAATTATTGCGGTAACAGTAGCTTTAAGCGAAAGAAATAAGACTATAGATTTAATAAAACTATTAGAAAGAACCAAATATGGTCATGATGGAATGGGAGGGATAATGGGATCTGGTGTTATGTATGTCGGATTCCCAAGATAATATGAATCCATATATAATAAGAGATAATTTACGAAGGAAAAAAGGACAAAGAGTTAAAGTGAAAATTAATGGAATGAGAAACAAGACAACTAACTATATCGGGATAATACAGGATATATATCCTCAGATATTTACGATATACGATGGAAACAAGATTTTTAGCTATAGTTTTTCCGAATTAATTAGTGGTGAAGTCGAGCTTCACTTCATATAAAAAACTTGCTTTTTTATGTGGTATGTATTAAAATTAAATCAGATTAATACAAAAGGAGTGTGTGTAATGGAAATCACTAAAGTCGTAGTTCACAAGGTCGAAAACGGTAACCCAAAAATGAAAGGTAACGCATATGTTGAATTAGATAACTGTTTCACTATTGAAAACATCAGAGTTATCGAAAAAAGTGATGGATCACTATTTGCAGCTATGCCTAGTAAAAAACGCAGCGACGGAGAATTTCATGATATTTGTCATCCTATCAACGAAGAAACAAGAAAAATGTTCAACAAAGTTATTATTGATGAATATAACAGAGTTGTTGCAGAATCTGAAAACAGCGAAGAAGATGCCGAAGAAACAGAAGAAAACGGAGAAGAATAAAATACTCATTATGAGTTTTTTTTTGCATAAAAAAACATAACACTGAATACATTATATTGGTGATAATAATGGATACAGTAAATAGTCATACTATTACAGTTAATGAAAGAAAAGGTATTACAATAATAGGAATTAAAAATATAGAAAGCTTTGATAGCGAAGAGTTTTTGCTTAACACAAGTTATGGCCCAATACTTTTAAAAGGTGAATCACTTGAAATAATTAAACTTGATCTTCATGAAGGAAATATATCTATTAAAGGAAAAATAAATAGCATCGCTTATCTAGAAAGTATAGAAAAACAAAAAGACAATACTATATTTAAGAGACTGTTTAAATGAGTGCATATATCCAATTAATAACATTATTAATTTATAACGTCTTTGGAATAATACTTTCTTTGCTACTAAGTTTTATAAAGTATAGAGTTAATAATAAAATATTGATTTCATTGATTTTCATATTATTTATACTCTTTGGAGTATTAAATTATTTTATAAATTCATTACAAGTACATTTATATTTTATATTGTCTTTTATTCTAGGATATATATTTAGTAAAATTTACGTAAACAAATCAAAAAGATATTAAGTTGAGTAAATTCATTTAGTTAGAAATGATATAATTATTATGGTGAAAAGTAATGACTAGTAAGGAAAAAGCACAAACAAGAATTCGTATATATTTAGTAGTTATTGTTGGACTATTAACTTTTTTAGGTTATGAAATGTATTCTTATTGGCCAAAGATTTACTCTAACTATAAAGAAAAAGCCAAGCTTCAAGAGCAATATAATAGTCTTCTAGATGAAGAGAACACTCTAAGTGGAGACATTAAAAAATTACAAGATCCTAATTATATTGCAAGATTTGCTCGTGAAAAATATTTATATTCAAAAAACGGAGAAATAATAATAAGAATTGTTGATTAATTCTTATTTTTTTTATTAAAAAAAGCCAATATGGCTTTTTATTTATTCTTTTGTATAATAAATTACATTTTCTTTTATGTTACTTAAGTCAGTATATTTATCATATATAAATTCAGTTTTTAAATAGTCTGATTCTATAAAACTTCCTGAATCATAGTAATCTTTTTCTTCTAGACTCTTTATTTGTTTTTTATCGTGATTTAATATAGTCTTTATATCTGCATCATTACAATCATTTGACAGTTCAATTTGGAAATTACTTAATTCATTCCATTCTTTTATTTTTTTATTTATTAAATCAGATATTTCTTTTTTTGATACCTTATCTTTAAGCATTTTTAAGGCTGTTTCAAAGCCAATTATGCTTAACCCAATATAAGAATAGTTTGATTTTAAATATTTATCAATTTTCTCACCTTTTGACAAATTTGATATAACTCCATTTTGCCAATGTATTGGGCTTTTGTCACTATATGTTCCTTGAAGATTATGGTTTAAACATAGAAAACCTTCGTAACACACATCCAAACTTTCCTTTAATTTGTTTACAAAATCATCTGGATGTTCATGAGCTATTCTAATAAGATTAACTGCAATATTACCTTGCTTAAACTTTTCTATTTTACTTAAATACTTATTTCTCTTTTTTTCATGTATTAAGAAAAAACCATACTTACAATCTAGTAAATTATTTGTTATATATTCATATTTTCCACTAATATTTTCATCATTTAAAATGTATATAATTTTAGGATATAGTGGGATTATCCTTTCATCTTTATCATTTATAATACCAGTATGTTTTTCTTTTATAAACATTGATACTATTTCTTCTTCAACATCATTTTTTATTTTACTTGTATCTATAATAAAGTTAATTTTTGGTACAAGACCATTACTCATAGATAGGGTATTAATTTGATATAAGATAGTTTGAAAACCAGAATTTACTTCCTTTAATGTTCTTTCTTTTGCCAGAGTATCAATATCACTATCTTTTAGATTATCAAAGGATTTGTATTTGTTAATTCTCTTTTTTAAAGCTAAGACATAGTAGTCGAAAAAAACAGAAAAATCAACATATATGTTGCCTGTTTGAACACTAGATACAGATGCAATAATTTCTACTAGAACGTTGCAAAAAGATTGAAAACCTTTTGGCTTTTCTATTTTTATATTGTTAATTATTGTTCCGTTTTCTAACATCTTTTCGATATTTATAAACGATTCTTCAATAACAGGTTCTGTAAAATATTCAACATTACAAAACTTAATTAATCCTTTTTTCTCATATTCAACGACATTTTTTGGAAGAAGAATTCTATATGCTAAGTCTTTACTAGCTTCACCAGCCATTATATCTCTTTGTCTATTAGCAACAAGGTGCTCACCACTAGGCATAGTTTCATTCTTAAGGAGTGCTAACAAAGATGAATCAGTTGTATTAGTCTTTCTTATAAGAGATCTTGTATATCTATATATAATATATTTTTTAGCAAGAGCAAACTTCTTTTTTTCCATTAGTTTTTCTTCAATAATGTCTTGTATATCTTCAACTAACATTCTTTTTTTGTTTAAACTCTCAATATATTCAATAATTTTGTTAATTTGATCCAAAGAAATCTTTTCTTTAGGCAACACTTCTTTGTTTGCTTTTTCTATTGCAATAATTATTTTATTTTTATCATAATCTACGATTCTGCCATCACGTTTTATGATTTTCATATAAATCACCATTTTATATAATATCACATTTTTTTGAAATATATTGTTGCAAAAGCAACAAAAGTAAATTATAATCTGTTTTAAGTGGGGATTATATGGAACAAATAGAGTTATTTAAAGATATTGACGATAATCAATTAAATAGTTTTATAAAGAAGACCAATGCCCGAAAGATTTCTTTTAAAAAGGATATGACTATTATGTCAAATCTAAAAAACACAAATGATGTCGGGGTTGTTTTAAAAGGGGAAACTGCACTTCTTAGAATTGATTATAATGGCAATAGAACAATTGTTTCTAATTATGTTAAAGGAGATATTTTTGGTGGTAAATTTTCTGACTTTTTAAGTGAAGAGCATTCAATTATATCTATATCGGATTGCCAGATTTTATTTATAGAATATGAAGAGTTAATAAATAGTTTAAGCAATAATCCATGGAGCAAAACTCTAACTAATAATATAGTTAATATTTTAATTAAAGAGAATCATAAGGATAACACAAGAATAGAAATACTAACAAAAAGAACTACACGTGAAAAATTGTTACATTATTTCCACTCATTAGAACAAGAATATTCAAAAACATCTTTTACAATACCTTTTTCTTTGACAAATCTATCTGAATATTTAGCTGTTGATAGAAGCGCGATGCAAAGAGAAATTAAAAATCTTAAAGATGAAGGTTTTATTGATATGAAAGGTAAAAATGTTACGATTATTTATCACTAATATATGTTTTACTTATAAAAATTTTAATGATATAATCGCTTAAGGAGGGCGCGATGAAAAAAATAATTGAGTTTAAAAACACTAATTTTGCATACAATAGTCAAAATAAATTTGAAGATTTTTGCATGGACATAGATGCAACGGATATTGTTAGTTTAATTGGACCTAGCGGATCTGGTAAAACAAGTATTTTAAAAATGATTTGTCATAGACTTCCAAATGAAACTGTTTATTACAATGGACAAAAGATAGGCAGCTATAATATTAATGATATAAGAAGAAAGATTATAGTTGTATTTGACGAACCATTTAGAAAAACAACCATTGAGGATGAATTAATTCAATATCTAGGAGTATGTGATTTAACAATTCTTGAAAGACAAGAATTAGTTAGACAAATGATGGATTACTTTGAATTAAATGAATTAAAAGGAAAAGGATTAAATGATTTGTCTTTAAACCATAAATATTTGATAAAGATTCTAAGATATTTGATTATTGAACCTGAATTTATTGCTATTGATTGTCTATTTTCAGCATTAAATTACGAAACTAAAGTTAAAATTATTGACTTTATTAAAGAAAGAAAAATAACTTTATTAAATGTTACAAACGATTTAACAGACACATTGTTCGGAAACAAAATATATGTACTTAGTGATTTCACTTTAGTTTTAGAGGGCCCTACTCAAACAGTATTAAAGACAGATACAATGTTAAAAAGATTTGGTTTTAAATTACCGGACGAAGTAGAATTAAGTATTGAACTAATTAACTATGGAATACTTAATAAGATATATTTAGATAAAGAAAAGTTGGTGAACTCATTATGGAAATAAGATATTCAAATTATAATGAAACTCTTCACTATTTTAAAACCTCTAACATTAATGGATTAATTTCATTAAAGGGGAACTATGTAAATGAGAAGGTTAAAGCTATTAAGAATATTTCATATAATGGAAAATTGCAAGTTGGTTTATTCCTTAAAATTAATGGTTTATTTGGAGGAACAAACGTAAATAAAATACTTGAAGATTTTGAAATAGATAAAAGAGTATTAAGGCTTAAGATGTCTGATTTATCAGATAGTGAATTAGCTAAAATACTAATTATAAAATTGCTAACGTCTAAAGTTAAAATAATATTATTAAAATCTATTGAAATGTATTTTCCATTAAGAGATTTTAAAATATTTATGCAGAAACTTGTTAATTATGTTGAGAAAAATAAACAAATGATAATATATGAAACAATATAGATGTTCTAACTGATATTTGTAATAGTATTACTATATTTGATGGCGAAAAAGTAATATTTAGTGGTGATGATTTTAGAAGATTACCTATTAAAACAAATCTTATGAAATTCGCAGATTTAGCAAATGAAAGAAACGCCAGATTAGATTATTATAAAGATATTAATGATATGCTTAAGGCGATATATAGAAGTGTAAGTGACGAGAACAAATGAGATACTTAATATCGATTTCTTATGATGGTTCAAAATATGAGGGGCTTCAAAAATTAAACAACAAGCCGACAATTCAAGGAGAGTTAGAACAAGTTCTTACTGATATGAATGAAAAAAAGGTATATGTTAAAACAGCAGGACGTACTGATAAAGGTGTTCATGCTTTAGATCAGAAGTGCCATTTTGATTTAGATAAGGAAACAACACCATATAAATTAAGTTATTATATTAATAACGCTACCAGCAAATATCTTCATGTTAATAAATGTGAAGAAATCAAAGATAACGATTTCCATGCTAGATTCTCTGTAAAAAGAAAGGAATATATATATAAGGTTAACTTTGGAAGATATAATCCTATCATGACAGATTATATATATAACTACTGTAAAGATATAGATGTCGAAAAATTAAACAAAGCTGCAAAGATATTAAAAGGAGCTCATAATTACAAAGCTTTTGTGTCAGCAAAAAGAGATAATTATGACAGCATCATAGACGAAATTGAAATTATAAGTTATAATGATAACATAGAAATTAAATTTGTTGGGAAAGCATTTTATACTTATATGGTAAGAAATTTGGTTTCTGCGATGTTACTTGTTAATGAGAACAAAATTTCACTTGACGACCTAAAGGAAATGCTTAAAACAGGTAAGAGAACAATTGATTTTGGACCAGTTCCAGCATGTGGATTATATTTAGCCAAAATAGAATATTAGAGGGATATTATGGAAAAGAAAAAAATAATTATATTAGTTACAATAATTGTAGTTGTATTAGTATTACTTGGGATTGTTCTATACAAATATGATAAAGCACCTAAAGAAATTGAATCTAAATTAGAATCAACTAGTACCCAAAGTAAAGAAGAACTTAAAATAGAGAGTACTGATTATAGTGCTTTAATTCCAGTCAGCGGAAATATTAAAACACATTATACTGGTGTTGCGACTAACACTAAATCAGATCAAGTTAATTATGACTTAATAGATTTATATATTATGGACAATAACGAAATCGTAGTGACACAAAGTTATGGAAATAATGTTGTCGCTTATTTTGGTTCATATGCAGGAAACTTTGATGGAGACAATGTAAAAATGATATACAAACCTATATTAAAAGGTGCGTCTTGTCAATTAACGTCATATGAACATGACATTATAGATATTTATAAGAATACAGATGAATCAGTTTTCTTTGAAGAATTAGATGCTAATAAAGAAGTTATTAAGTTAGTTGATGCTGGAACAACTTCAAAAGATTTACTAAATAGCATTCATTGCTACAAAGATCCTTCTGATGTTAAATAAAAGTGTAAAAAGACAACCAATTTTGGTTGACTTTTATTTTGTTTTCTCTTATAATCTTAATCGGTACATTTTATTTGATGGAATTTTTTGGTGTGGGAAACCAAAAAACAAATCAGATAGAAAGGGATAATTATGAAAACATATATGGAGAAAAAAGAAACAGTTAAACGTAATTGGTATCTTGTTGATGCCGAAGGCAAGACTTTAGGTCGTTTAGCTACTGAAATAGCTAAAATATTAAGAGGTAAAAATAAAGTTACTTATACACCTCATATGGATGCAGGAGATTATGTTGTAGTAATCAATGCATCAAAAGTAAAACTAACTGGTAATAAGTTAGCTGATAAGATGTATTATAATCACAGCGGATATCCAGGTGGTTTAAGAGAAAGAAACGCTGGATTAATGCTTGAAAAATATCCAGAAGAAATGCTTGAAAGAGCAGTTAAAGGAATGCTTCCTAAAGGACCTCTAGGAAGAAAGATGGCAAAGAAATTATTTGTTTATGCTGATGAAAACTATGAACAAATAGCTCAAAAGCCAGAGAAAATAGAGTTAGGTTAGGAGGGTAAATAATGGATAAGAGAACAATAACAGCAACTGGACGTAGAAAAGCTGCAATAGCTCAAATAAAAATGGTTCCAGGAAAAGGAAATATTACAGTTAATGGAATGGATGTTAATGAATACATGCCATCTGCAATTGATGTAATGGATTTAAAACAACCTCTAGTAGTTACTAACAATGAAGAAACATTTGATATCACTGTTAAAGCAACAGGTGGAGGAAAACAAGGTCAAGCTGGAGCAATTAGACTTGCAATATCAAAAGCTCTTCTTGAATATGACAAAGATACTGATCAAGAAAGAGAAGATTCATACAGAAAAATTCTTAGAGCAAACGGTTTCTTAACTAGAGATGCTCGTATTAAAGAACGTAAAAAACCAGGTCTTAAGAAAGCTCGTAGAGCACCACAATTCAGTAAGAGATAAGATACTTATCAATGCCAGCATATGCTGGTTTTTTTATTAAATTTTATCTATTATCTTTAAATGTGTTATACTAATTATAGGAGGATAGTAAATGGAAAGATTATATTTAGAAGATCCAAGAAACGAAAACAAAAATAAAGTTATTGGTTTAGTAAATGAATATAATAACGCACAAAAACATATGACTGGGGCTAGAAAGATACAAGACTTTTTTAGAGAAAAAAACTATGAAGGATGGTTAGCTGCAGTTTCAAACGCTTCGGAAGGTTTAGGAGTAAAAAATCCATCGAAGTTATATTTTGTAAAAGGAGAATCCGAT
>CAYOUK010000011.1:0-5456 GCA_964407175.1 uncultured Muribaculaceae bacterium | reverse complement strand
CTCTTACTTTAAAATATGTTGGTGATGATATAGGTGGAAATGTTGAATATTCAATTAGACCAACTGAAGAGAAGAAAGGCTATGAAAAAGAAATAATCCGTTTAGCTTTGGAAGAACTTAAAAGATTTGGATTTAATGAAGTTCGTATAGATGAGATTATTGGTAAAACTCGTTCAAATAACGCTATAAAAGCAGCCGGTGGTAAGATTGTTAGCCAAGATTACGTTTTAAGAAGATATTCAATTGATTTAGATAATTCATCAGATAGAGTAAACACTGAAGTTGAAGATGTTCAAACAAAGGTAAAATAATTACTAAAACACTTTGACAACTATATAATGGTTTGTTATAATACACTCGAGATAAATTTAAATCTCTTTGTTTTAGTTTGACTAAAACCGATTAGACCAAAAGGAGGTGCACGTATGAGAAATTATGAACTTATGTTTATAGTGAAGACTGCCGAGGAAAGTGAAGGTGCTAAAAAAATAGCAAAATCATATGAAAAAATGATCACTGACGCTAAAGGCAAGATTGCTGAATCAAAAGACTTAGGACAAAAGAAATTAGCTTATCCTATTAAAAAGGAAGTTAATGGTTTTTACTATGTAATTGATTTTAGTGCTAAACAAGATTTAATAAGTGAATTAAATCGTCGTTTCAGAATTGATGAAGCAATACTAAGACACATGATTATAAGATTAGATGAAGAGTAGGAGAAAATAATATGAATAGAACATTATTAGTTGGTAGATTAACTGCTGACCCTGAACTTAGAACAACTCCAAATGGAATTGCCACAACTCGTATTACAGTTGCTGTAGATAGGATTCCTGGACCAAATGGCGAAAGGGTTGCAGATTTTATAAATGTTGTGGTTTGGAGAAGACAAGCTGAAAACGTTGCAAAATATTGTACAAAAGGATCACTTGTTGGCGTTGATGGAAGAATTCAAACAAGAAATTATGAAGCTCAAGATGGAACAAGAAGATATGTAACTGAAGTAGTTGCTGATAACATTAGATTCCTTGGATCTAGAAGCAGCAGCGCAGAAGGTGGAAGTATTCCTGCTCAAACTTCAAGCAGTGTTGAAGAAGATGTTCCATTCCCAGAAGGTGAACCAATTTCTAATACTACTTCTAGCGAAACAGCAGATGTAAGTGAAGATCCATTTAAAGACTTTGGTTCTGAAGTAGTATTAAGCGATGACGATCTACCATTTTAAAGAAGGGAGATAATAGAATATGGCTGAATTTTATAGAAAAAAGAAAAAAGTATGTCAAATGTGCGCTGGTAAAAGCGTTGATTATAAAGATGTTATGATAGTATCTAAATACATTAATGATAAAGGAAAAATTCTTCCTAGAAGAATGACAGGTGCTTGTGCAAAACATCAAAGACATATTGCTGAACAAATTAAAAGAGCTAGATTTATGGCTTTAATACCATTTGTTAAATAAAAGAACATAAGACTGTTCTTTTTTTTATATATTAATTATGTTATAATATATTTACTTAAAACGGGAGGTGCTCTATATGAAAGTAATTCTTTTACAAGATGTTAAAAAACAAGGTAAAAAAGATGATATTATTGAAGTTAGTGATGGATATGCGAACAACTTTTTAATAAAAAACAAACTTGCTGTTCCATATACCAAAACAAGTTCAAAAATACTTAATAATGAAATAGATGCCCGTAATAAGGAAGAAGAAAAAACAATAGAAGAATGCAAAAAAATAAAAGAAAAATTAGAAAAAGACAGAATATCTTTCGTTACTAAATCCGGTAAAGGCGGAAAATTATTTGGAAGGATTTCCTCAAAACAAATAAGTGAGGAACTTGCTAAAAAAGGATATAAAATAGATAAGAAAACAATAGAAATTCCTGATGTTATTGACTCATTGGGAGTATATAATGTAAAAATCAAACTACACAAAAAAGTAGTTGCAGAGATAAAAGTACATATTTGTTAAGGAGAGTTATATGGCCACTAGAAAAATGCCTCAAAATTTAGATGCTGAAATGTCAGTATTAAGTGCTTGCTTACTTATGCCAAGTGCAACAGATAAAGTATGTGAAGAAATGACTTCAGATATGTTTTTCAGTGAGCCAAATAAAAAGATATTTGAAGCAATTTATAATTTACACGAAAACAAAAGACCTATTGATATTACAACATTAACAAATGAACTAGAAAAAAGTAATAACTTGATTCTTATTGGAGGACTTGAGTATCTAACAGATGTTGTTGATTCAATGGTAAGTGCTGCTAATCTAGATTACTATATAAAAATAGTACAAGAAAAATATCTTAGAAGAAGATTAATTGAAGTATCAACTGATATTACAACAAAAGCTTATGAAGAAGACAGTGATACTAACGAAGTTGTAGATAATGCAGAAAGAGAATTATTTAATGTAACAAAAGAAAGAAAATCCGGAGAATTTAAAAGTATAAGCGAAGTATTAAGATTAACTCAAGCTCGCCTTGAATTCTTAGCTCAGAACGGATCAGCTATAACAGGTCTTCCTACAGGATTTACTGATTTCGACCTTATGACTAGCGGTCTACATGAGAATGAATTAATAATAATTGCTGCTAGACCTGCTATGGGTAAAACAGCATTTGCTCTAAACCTTGCTGTTAATGCTGCACTTTCAACTTCGAAGGCAGTTGCATTATTTAACTTAGAAATGGGAGCAGAACAATTAGCTGAACGTATGATCGGTTCCGTTGGTGGCATTGATATGAATAAGCTTAAAACGGGTCGTTTAGAAGATAAAGACTGGCAAAAAGTAAATGAAGCGATGAGTGAACTTGGTGAAACAAATATATATATAGAAGATATGTCTGGTATCACTGTTGGCGATATTAGAGCAAAATGTCGTCGTCTTGCAAACTCTGAACAGGGATTAGCGCTAGTTGTAATCGACTACTTACAGTTAATTCAAGGTGGAAATAGATATGCAGGAAATAGACAACAAGAGGTATCAGAAATATCACGTTCACTTAAAACAATGGCTCTTGAACTTGGAATACCAGTTATTGCTTTAGCACAGCTTTCTCGTAGTGTAGAACTTAGAGAAGATAAAAGACCAATAATGAGTGACCTTCGTGAATCTGGTTCAATTGAACAAGATGCCGATATCGTTGCATTCTTATATAGAGATGATTATTACAACCCAGATAAAAAGAATTTAAGTTCAGACACCTCTATTACAGAATTAATTGTTGGAAAGCATCGTAGTGGTAACACTGGAACAATAGAGTTACTGTTCGAAAGAAACCTAAGTAATTTCAGAAATTACATAAAGAAAGAAGAAGAGAATAAAAATGAAGAAAACCTTAAGTAAATTATTTGTAGTATTAATACTACTTACTATAAGCTTAGTATCAACTGGCTTTAAAAAATTAGATGACTCTCCAAATAAATTATATATGGTATATTTAGATGGTCAAAAACTTGGAGCTATTGAAGATAAAGAAGAACTATTAGAACTTATAGATAACAATCAAAATAAGATTAAGAATCAGTTTGGTGTTGATAAAGTGTATCCACCATCTGGATTAGAAATAGTTTCATATATTTCTTATGTTGAGAAACCCAAAACAGCAAATTATATATATAAAAAAATAGAAGAAAACAGTTCATTTACAATAAAAGGTTATGTTGTTTCTATAGTTCCTAATGAAGGAGAAATAAAGAAAATATATGTATTAGATAAAGATATTATCGAACCAGCATTATTACAAACTGCAAAAGCGTTTATCTCTGAAGATAAATTAGATGACTATATAAATGATACTCAAATAGAAGTAACAGACACTGGTAAGACAATAGAAAATGTTTATTTTGATGAAAAAGTAACAGTTAAACAAGATTATATAAGTGTTGATAACCAGATAATTACATCAGAAAGTGATTTATCAAAATACTTATTATTTGGTACATTAAAGAAACAATCCGAATATTCCGTTAAAGATGGAGATACAATTGAAACTGTTGCGTATAATAATAAGCTATCGCCAGAAGAATTGTTAATATCAAACCCTGCACTTTCTAGTAAGAATTCATTATTAAGCGAGGGACAAATATTAAATATTGGTTTAATCAGTCCTCTTCTAACAGTTGTAGAAGAATCTGAAGTTATTGAAGATATTGAGACAAATTTTGAAACAGTTTACGAAGATAATGATACTTTGTATGCTAGTCAATCTTATGTTAAACAAGAAGGTGTTAAAGGGTTAAATAGAGTTACTGAAAAAATTCTTTATCAAAACGGAGAAATTAAAAACCTAGTAGTTAGCGAAACAAAACAAATATCTCCAACAAAAAGTAAAATAGTTGTTAGAGGAACAAAGAAATCAGTTGATTATAGCTTAAGTGCTTATCCTCCAGCAGCATCTTCAACAGATTGGGGATGGCCAACGACTAGCCCTTACATTATCACTAGTAGATTTGGTTATCGTTGGGGACGTTTACATGCCGGTATTGATATTTCTGGTACTGGATTCGGATCACCAATTTACTCTTCTACCGATGGAGTAGTAGTAAGTACAATAACTGAATGTGCTGACAATGGTACATATGGTAGTTCTTGTGGTGGTGGTTATGGAAATAACGTAATCGTAAGAACAGATACTGGACTTTATGTAATATATGCTCACTTAAAACACAATTTATTAGTATCCTCTGGGCAAAGAGTATATAAAGGTCAAGGTGTTGGATATATGGGTAATAGTGGTTCTTCAACAGGAACTCACTTACACTTCCAAATATCTTCTAGTCCTACTATTTGGGAAAAAGGATCTTCATACGATCCTTGTCAGGTGGCATTCAGATGCTAGTTAGTGTTTTAGCTAGTGGTTCTGAAGGAAATTCGACATATGTAGAAACAGACGATGTTAAATTATTAATTGATTTAGGAATGAATACTAAATATATAAAAGAAAAATTAGAAGAACTTGGTGTTGACCCAAGTGAAATCGATTATGTATTTATGACTCATTCTCATAAAGATCATACAGGAGCACTTCCAGTATTTATAAAAAGATATAAAACCAAAGTAGTAGCTACTAAAGACACTCTAAAAGATATAGAGTGTCTTAATGGTTATGATAATCTAATTGTGACAGACGAAAAAATTAAAGTAAATAATACTATAATAGATAATTTTAAACTAAGCCATGATTCAGATGATATAAGAGGATATTTAATAGAAGATAGAGATTCATCCATGGTTTATATGACTGACACAGGATATTTAAATCAAAAACATTTCAAAAAGTTATACAATAAAAACTTATATATAATGGAAGCTAATCACGATATTGAAATGTTAATAAATGGTAAATATCCAAAATGGTTAAGAGAGAGAATATTAAGTGATAAAGGACATCTTTCTAATAATGCTTCGGGTTTTTATCTTTCAAAACTGATTGGTCCAGATACTA
>CAYOUK010000010.1:0-20971 GCA_964407175.1 uncultured Muribaculaceae bacterium | reverse complement strand
ATACTATTTTATCTAGATACTTATCAGAATCAAGAAAATATAATTTATCTTTAATATTGGCAGGACAATATTTTAATCAAATATCAGATGAATTAAAAAATTCAATATTTGCTAACGTAATAAACTATTTTATCTTTAGAGTATCAAAGTTAGATGCTAATGTCTTAGTTGATAACTTTAATATGAAAATACCTCTAGATGATTCTAGAGATAAAAAAATTAAATTATTAACTGAACTTCAAACACGTGAATGTATTGTTAGAATAGATTCAAATGGTGTATTATTACCAGCATTTAAAGGTATTACATTAGATTATACAAGTATTCCTAGAATTAAAAGAACAATTACAAGTAATAACAATAATACAAACAACAAAGATGAGTTAAATAAATCTAAAACTAATTTTAGTTTAAATAGTAATGTAAGTTTAAAAGATATTTTAATATCTAATTCTTCAAGTAGAAAGGTTGTGAAAGAATGAATGATACTAAAGCACTAGAAATTGTTAATAAAATATTTAAAAGTGTATTTGATAAGGAAAATAATTATTCTTTAGATACACTATTAGAAAAGTTCGCATTTGATGTTAAATTACCAAAACAAGTAAATGATTCAACTACAAATGAAATAACTTGGGCGGACTCTATCAACAGTGGCAGATTTATAACAAATAAAAATATGGAAAAAAGAGATGAAGAAACAGGTTGGATGCTTCCTAAAAAAGAAATAAGTAATCTACAAGAATTAATTGATATATGGAACACAATTAACTTAACTACAACTGAAAGAGTTTATGACTCTATTAATGTAGCAAAAAGTGATACCATTTATAGATGTGAAAATGTTTATAGAAGTACTGATTGTAGTGATTCAAAAAATATGGTTTATTGCGACACGTGCGATCATTGTGAATTCTTACTAGCATCTCAAAGATCTTCAACTTGTACATTTAGTATTAGATGTGATGATTCAAAAGACTGTAGTAATAGTTATAATGTAATATGCTCTAGTAAAGTAAGTAATTCATTTTTTATTCAAGATTGTTCAGATCTACATGAATGTATGTTCTGTTCTCATATTTCTTCTAAAAGATTTTGTATAGCAAATATGCAATTTGAAGAACAGGAATATTATGAAATTAAAAAATTAATTATAGAATGGATATTAAATTCTTAAATTGTAGCATAAAAAAATACTAGTCTGAGTATACTAGTATTGACAATTACCATTAAAAATGGTACTATTGTCATATAAGAACTCTGTTCAATCCGAAGCTTCACGTTTAGTACGCGAAAGGTTTATGTAGGAAGAATGGAGTTTTTTATTTTGTTTTTTTAGTTAATGATGAATCAAATATACTATTTTTAGATTTAAAACACCAATGTCTATAAGGATCTTTCCAATTGTTAGTAATATCATTACGATAACTAGTAGAAACACCAATATTAAAATTAGGATAAATAGTTTTAATATTTCTTAATATATTTTTGTATAACTTTTCTTTTGCTATAGTTCTTTTACCACGTCTATTACTATTTGGCATTTTTTCTTTATCCATATTGTTTAATTTAAAGTTCATAGCACCTAGTATAATATCCATACATTGTAATATTACATGATTTTTAGAATCTACTTCTGCTATATCTTCATTATAAATATGAACATTATTAATACAAAAGAAGTCATTAAGTGCATAAATATAACCTTTAAATTCTTTATTTTTCTTTTTTGTATCAGGTAATTTATCAAAATATAATTTTAATATTACTTGATCTTTTTCTTTTGGATTACAATAGTCTATACCAAAAGCGTGTTTAATAAATTGATAATATAAAAGAAAATATTCTTTTTCTTCATGTTCTCTAGTTAAATTTTGTGGAACTTGTGCATTTTGCCTAAACATTATTCTTATTTTAATTTTATTAGATTTAACAAATTCAAAGAAATAATCAATTAATTCTAAATACTTATCTAAATATTGTTCAGTAACTTTTGTCCATTTAACTTCTTGGAATAAACCTAGTCCTTCTTTTTTAGCATTAAGTTTATTACTTATCTTTTCAAGTTCAGTATAATTAACCAAAGCACCACCATAAAAATTACTAAAGTATTTACCTTTTCTATGTGATTCATCTGCATAAATTAAATATTGTTTCTTCATTGTATCACCACTAAAAGATATTTTATCATACCTTCTTCTATTCTCCAATAAGTTAGAAGAACCTCCCTAATAAATTTCCTAATATTCTTCCTAATAAAAGTATGCCGTAAGAAGTCGTAACAAATGTCGTAAGAAAATGTCCTAAAAGTGTTGTAATAATTTTTATATCTGCTATAATTTATTTAGTTGATTTAATCAAACAACTTTGGGAGTATAATTTTTCGAATATAAGTAAAGTTATCGTTCCATTAGATTATTAGTCCGAATTTTCGGACTTTTTTATTAATACTTATGTAAATTAACCTTATTGATTAATTAAAAAAGAATGATTACAAGTTTAACATGTAATCATCCTTTTAATTTGGTTATTTTACCCCATATATTTCTATTGATGGATAGTTATATCCAATAAACGAATTTGGCTCAGCATCATACCAGAAAACTAGATATTCAAAATTATGATAATCAACATATTCTTCATCTGTATTAGCATTTGAGGCACCATTGCTTGTAAAGAATTCATAGTTAAAACCTTTATCACTTCCAATTCTAACTACTTCTTTTCCTGTGTATTGTTCAATCATATCTTTTCCATATGAGTGCAAGTCTAATTCAGTATGTCCATTTTTATATAACTCGAAATTGGTATAATTATTTTAATTCTTTTTATCATAAAACACACACACTTATTTTTCTTTTAGTTTATCATTTTTTTGATGATCTCGCTAAACCAGGCTTTAGCGATCTTTCATATTGCATTTTTGCATAATCACCAATATTTGTCCTAAATTTTGGCCTTTTAGTATAATCTTTTTTGCGAGTAATATCATCATGTGAACCAAGTGTGCCAAGACGATCTTCTAATCCTTTAGGCCCTCTAAGCTTTGGATAATAATGCTTATAATACTCTTTACTACCTATTTTTACTTCTCTATCTAAATCTGTTATAGTTTCAAGTTTTTTAGCATATCTATTTGTTTGTTCCATAGCTTACACCTCTATTTTATTATAACATATTTATTACAAGAAAAAAGAAGATGTTACTCTTCTTTATTTTCTTCAAAATGTTTCTCATAATTATTTTGATTTTCATCTTCATTAATTGGTTTTTGGTTTTCCTCGTTGTGATTATTCTCGGTATCTGAATTTAGTATTTTATTCTCTTCTTTTGTTTCAACAATAGTATCCTTTTTAGGACTATTTCTAAATACTTTATCTAATTTTGCTCGTATTTGATCTTTAGAGAATGGTTTAGGCAAATAATCAGTGAATCCAACACTTAGATATTTTTCTTCAGAGTCTGATAATGCATCTGCGGTTAAGGCAATAGTTGGTATATTAAAGCCAGGCATTTCCTTAAGCTTTTTATAACAATCATCTCCTCGTAATACAGGCATCATAATATCCATAAGTATTAAGTCATATTCTCTGCCAGTTTCTATTCTATCTATACAAGCTTCACCACTTGTACAACTATCAATAACAAGCCCTAAACCATCAAGCGCTCTTTTAGCAACCTTGATATTAAGTTCGTTATCATCAACTACCAGTACTTTTTTACCAGTATAAACAACATCTTCAGAATCTTTTTTCTCTTCTTCTATTTCTTCCCTAAATGAAATATCATATTTAACTATTTTTTGGGGAATCTGTACAACAAACTCTGAACCCTTATCATACTCACTATCAACACTAATAGAACCATTCATCATCTCTACAAGTTGTTTAGTAATAGCAAGTCCTAGTCCTGTTCCTTCGATTGTAAAATTCCTTTCAGTATCTAATCTTTCAAATTTACCAAATAGTTTTTCTTGATCCTCTTTTTTTATGCCTCGACCAGTATCACGTATTTTAATAAGTAAATTACATTTTTCGCCTTCAATAATTCCTTTTATATTAAGAACTATTTTTCCTTTATCTGTGTATTTAATAGCATTTGATAAAAGATTATTTATAATTTCTTTAATATGTACTTTATCACCAATTAATTCCTTTGGAATATCATCATCGACATATAAATTAAACTCAATTGGTTTATTATTAATTCTGCTTCTTGCTAGTTTTGCTAAATTATTAACTTCTTCTTTAAAATTATATGGACTTTCTACAATCTCCATCTTAGATGATTCAATCTTACTAATATCAAGAACATTACCAACAATTTCTAATAATGTAGGAGATGCAGCGATAATATCTTTTGAGTCTTCCTTGACTTGTTCTGGTAGTTCTTGTTCAAATGTACCAATGTCTTCACTTAATCCAACTATAGCATTAAGCGGTGTTCTTATTTCATGACTCATATTTGACAAGAATTCAGTCTTAGCTTTACTTGCCTGTTCTGCTTGCTCTTTAGCAAGATTGATTTGCTCTATCATGTGAATATCAGGATTTTCAATTGTAAAATACATGACATAACAAATAAATGCTAGATATGTAGAATAAAGTTGCATACCTGGTATAGTAAGAACTAAGGTCGTACAAGTAAAGTAAGCGATGACATTTAGTATAACTGAGAAATAACGTTTATCTTTTGCTTTTAACTTGTTAAAGCCTACTATAAGACTTATAGTTGATGTTAAAAAGGTAAAAATAAACGCAACATGAATAGTCCATCCCCTAATAGTATAATAGTTTCCTTGCTGAGCTATTACATCTGAATTAGTAAATAAGAATTCGACTATACCTAGAAGTATATATATAACTGTAAAAAAAGTATTTATCTGTTTTATATTTTTTCTTACTTTTTCATATGAAATCATCAAGATATATGATAAGTGTGACCCAGCGATTACTATATACATAATCGCAAATATCTTGTGGAAAATGTTTATTAAATCATATAGTGTTGTACTTATTTCAGTGATTGTATGAGTTGCACATATCATCTGAATAAGCATATCAAATGCTGCCTGAAGAAATGCTAGAATAAGTATTCTATTAAACATTTTATTTTCAGACAATTCCATTCTTTCTTTTGAAAAGTACTCAATTATTAACATCAATAGAAATACTGTAGATAAAAACGGCATTTCAAAACTATTAGTATAAAAAGCAATTTTACCAAGAATCATACTACGCACCTCTTAATTCTTATTTAGCAAGTGAACCCATTGGATCCCATGGTTCCAACATTATTGGTTTTGTTTCAAGTAATTCCTTCTCTTTTTTTGTTAAATATTTTTTATCTATTATTATTTCATAAACATATTCACTAAACCAATCATCACTCATAACATAATACCCTTTTTTACCAACTTTTTCTCCCCAACTGTTTTCAACTTTCCATTTAGTTGGTTTTCCATTATCATCTAAATCAACGCCAGTTATTACCATAGCGTGAGTCATAAGCGATTCAGAATATTCTAATCTTTGAGCTTTGTTCATATCAAAAGATGTATTAAATAAATCATCTAATCGATATGCATCAAGTGTAAGATAACCTTTTTCCATATTTGAAAATTGTCCTACGTCTGAACCAAACCAAACCACTTTTCCTTCTTTGAGTGATTTAATAGCTAATTTTTTAAGTCTATCTATATCTAAATTTAAATATCTAACAGGATATTTACCATCATAAACACTACCCAAGTATTTAACACTATAAATCTTGTTGTAAGGTTTATCTTTTGTTGGCGCATTAATAACGCATACATAATCTTCAAGATTTATATTAACAAATCTTTTGTAAAATCTCTTTGGTGTAATATTACTAACTTTTATAAATTTTTTCTTTTTATCATATGTTTCCCAAGTAAAAGTTCTAGGTGGTTCACCAAGAGAAATAGAAAGAATTCTATAAATAGTATCAAGCATTTCCTCTTTCATATTTCTAAGTGATTCGATTTGTTTTCCTTTTTTATATTCTCTTCTTAATATATAAGCATATTCTCTTAATTTTTTAGTTAAATACTCTTCAAGAGATTTAGTATCTGAAGAATTATAACTTTCAGGGTATACATCTTTTGGTACAACCCCATATTTTTCAACTAATGATTTAAACATATCCCATTGTCCACCATCATTCATTGGCTCTTTTAAAAGATGGTTTATAAGTCTTCCATTTGTTGGTTCATCTAAAGTATCTAATATATTTTCCAAAAAGTAATTAGATTTTTCTAACTTATCATAGAAAAGAATATAACTTTGAGAAAGCTCCATATTTTCAATATTAAGCTTTTTCATTACTTCAAGTCTCATTATATTTAAAGACGCAAAAACCCAGCATCTACCAGATTTTTTTTGATCGGTTGCAAGACCAGAATCAATAGTTATACTAAATGCATGCTGGTTTTCATATTGAACTTCAAAGTTTTCGCTAGCTTTTAGAATGCCGCTAGAAGTAACAGCGTTTTTTGCAATTAAGTTAGTTTTACTACTGTTAAAGTTTTTAGAAAACTTATCTAAATCTTTTACTCCAATCCCTTTTTTCATATTCCCTCCATGTTTATTCTGTGCGTGAAACATTTTTTTATGATTCAATAAACTCTAGTATATCGTTTTCAACAAGTTCCTCATTATCTTTAAATATTACATGTTTATAACCATCATATAATTTATAATCTACATTTTTATATCCTATTTTTTTTAGAATATTAATACCTTTATGAAAATGTTTCATTCCTTCAAGAATAATATCATCACTACCTGCGACAAAAAGAATATTTAATTTTTTGTTATTCATTGCCCAATTTTTATCATGATATATATCAGTGACTAGATTAACTAAATTCATAAATCCATTTAAAGTAAATATAAACTTACATTTTGGGTCTTTCTTATATTCTTTTACATATTCTTTGTTGTTTGAAAGCCATTTATCTGCCGGCAAATCTGTTAGTGCAACAGAATTAATAAACTTACTTCTATATCTATCTCCTTTAAATAGTTTCATAATCTTTAATACCACCATTTGCGCTCTTGGAACAGGTATATCTCCAGGAGAACCACAAACAATTAATTTATCTATTTCTTTATCATATCTTTTTATATAACTTCTAACTATTAAAGACCCCATACTATGACCAAACATATATACTGGTAAATCTTTATACTTTTCTTTTATAAACTTTGTTACATCAAGTAAATCATCTACAACGAATCTACTTGATTCATCATAAAAATATCCAAGATCTTTAATATCTTTTATCGATTTGCCATGTCCTCTATGATCATTAATAATAGTAACATAACCTTTATTTGTAAAAAACTTCATCATGTCATAATAGTAATTTTGATATTCACACATTCCATGAGAAAGCTGGATTATCCCTTTGGGTTTTCCCTTTGGTATAAAATATGTAGTAAATATTTTTAAACCATCACTACTTGAAGTTATATATAGTTCTTCTTTTTTCATGTTTACTCCCAATATAATTATATCATGCCTCAAACAAAAGAAAAAGACTATTTCTATTCTATCTCTATAAGATCATAATCTCTAGTTCCTAGACCTAGTTCTTCAGCATAAGGTAGAATTTCTCTTCCCTCTCTAGAGTCTATTCTTTCGATCATTTTTTCTTTGCCTGGATCATTTGAGTTCCAGATTAAATCAATAAATGCTTGGTCATTTGCAACTGGATCAAGTGATGCAACTATTCCAAGATCTTCCATAACTGGATCACCTTGTTTTGAATCACAATCACAGTCTACAGATATATTATTCATAACTGTAATATAAACAATTTGTTTATTATTTTCTTTTAAATAATCAGCAACTGCTGTCGCAGCCTCTGCCATTGACTTTATAAAGTCAACTTGTTCGTGTTTAGCATCCCAGCATGTAATTGGATTTTCAGTTTGTCCACAAGAATGAATATAAGCTTTCCCATGTCTTGAAGCAATACCAATTGATTGATTCTTAAGGTTTGCACCAAATCCACCCATCATATGACCTTTACCATGGGCTAAATTAACTATTGAATCATAATTCTTAAAGTTAATACCAACTTTGTCATATTTTAAGTATTTCCCTTTTTCAAACGGAATATCAAAATCACCATCTTTATCCATGATATCAACTTCTGCGAAAGAAGTAAAACCATGTTCCTCTGCAACTTTGATGTGATCTTTGTATTTAGTTCTCTCGCCTGGATAAGAGGTGTTACACTCAATAATTGTACCATTTAATTTTTTTACGAATGGTGCAATTAAGTCAGCTTTTAAATATCCCTTTGCACCAGCTTCTCCAGTTGATACTTTAACTCCAATTTTTCCTTTTAAATCTACACCAAGTTTTTCATATATTCTTATTAAACTATCTGGTGAAATTTCTTTTGTGTAATAAACAACGGCCTTTTCCATATAATCGTCTCCTAAATATATTATATCATTTTTTAAAATAAAAAGTAGTCTATAATTATAGACTATTTTTTATCTTTAAAGTATTTTAGAATAATTCTATTTAATTCTACAGTATCAATTGGTTTTGATAAATATTCATCAAATCCTTCGTTTAAATACATTTCCCTCATGCCACTAATTGCATTGGCAGTTAAACACACTATTGGAGGAACATCGAAGACATCAAACTTCTTCAAAATATGAAGAACTTCTAATCCGTCCATTTCATCCATCATATGATCAAGGAAAATCATATCATAGTGAATATCAGATTTGATTTTATAAATACAATCTTTTCCGTTATCGACAGTATCAATTTGGAATTTATATTTAGATAATATTTTTGAAGATACATTTAGATTTAGTTTATTATCATCAACTATAAGTATTCTATATTTAGAACAATCTATTATTTCTATCTTCTTATCTGGTTTAAATTCATCATTAATGTCTCCAAATTTTCTTGTACCAACAATTGATTGTCTTAAGTTAATATAGAAAGTAGTACCAACTTCATATTCACTTTCAAACCTTATCTGACCACCCATTAAATCGACATATCTCTTAGTAATAACCATACCAAGACCAGTTCCTTCAATCGAGTTTTTAGTTGCATCATTTAGCCTTGAAAATTTTTCGAATAACTTATCATAATCTTCTTTTTTAATACCATATCCGGTATCAGAGATTTTAAATTTCAAATCGACATAATTACCAACAGTAGAACCAAGAATAACTATTTTAATCTTTCCTACTTCAGTATACTTAACCGCATTGGTAATAATGTTTAGTAATACTGATCTAACCTTAGTTGCATCACCATATAAATCGACTGGTAAATTTTCATCAGCATCGATTATTAATTTAACATTTTTATTACCTATTCTATTAGTAGCAATATTAGCAAGCTCAGAGATCATGTATTTTAGATTATACTTTTTCTCTTCAAGAACCTCATCACTTGTTTCTATTTTTGATACATTTAATATATTGTTAACTATCTCTAATAAACTATAACTTGCAGTATAAATGTTTTGAATATCATTTCGTGCTTCTTCTTCATCAAATGCCGTAGCGCTTAAAAGAGATTCGCTAAATCCAACAATAGCATTCATCGGAGAACGAATTTCATGACTCATGTTAGATAAGAAGTCTGATTTAGCTCTACTTGATTTTTCTACACTACTTTTTAATTTTATTAATTCTTCCGCTCTTTCTAGGTCTGGATTTTCAACGAAGAAATATAATAAATAAAGGTTAAGAGCTGCACATATACCAAAGAACGCAATATTTGGAAAAGCAAGTTGGATAGTTGCTACAGTGATTAATTCAAAAGCAACTACAAGAAGGTTTTTAGTCATTTTATCTGTAACTCTCTCTGGTGTTCTATAATAATTAGCAGCTATTAAAACTATATTTATACCACCAAATAATAACATATAGTAAGCACTTGCTCCAGGAATATAGTTTCCTATTTTTATCAAAGAAATATCTAGAGGAAGAACTATAAAAATAATAGTTGATATAATACTAAAAATTGCAACACATTTATTTAAATTATCTTGTTTAATTACTTCTAATACTGTATTAGCTTTTCTTTTATAATAATGAGAATCAAAATAATAGTATAATAATGGGAACCAAATCATTCCTGTTAACCAGTGCAACTTAAATAATATTAATAATATTAGATCACTATCACCATATGAATTATTAATTCATGCGATTATTTCAGTGATTAAAAGAGTAATTAGCTCTATAGCAATATATTTATATATCTTATTTCTTATAGTATTATACTGATGTTGTGAAAAATATGTAGATAACAATAGCATAGTAAATATTAAAGAACATATCGTTAAAATAACACTTACCATAGTTTAATCACTCCCTTTCTAATTTTTTTTGAAATTATCCATAATTATTTTATTTAATTTTTTAAAATTAATTGGTTTAGATAAGTAATCTGAAAAACCTGCGCTTAAGTATTTTTCTTTTAGACCACTATATGAGTTGGCAGTAAGCGCAATAACTGCCGGTATTTTATAACCGGATGATTTTAAAGCTTTCATAGTTGCGATTCCATCTTTATCCGGCATCATATGATCAAGGAATATAAGATCATATTTAGTATTTTTAACTTTTTCTATACATTCGTTGCCACCTGTTGCAGAATCAATTTGGAATTTGTAACGTGATAATAATTTAGTGGCTAGTTTAATATTAACTAGGTTATCATCAACAATTAAAATCTTTTTATCAGGAAGCTCAAGTAATTGACCATCTGCTTTTCCTTCATTATTCTTTTCTTCAAATATTTCTCCAACAGGACTCTCGTCTGTAACTTTTTGATTAATGAAAATATGATATTGTGTACCCTTGCCCGGTTCATTAATAAAATCAATTCTACCACCAAGTATATCAACCATTCTCTTTGCGATTATAAAACCAAGAGAACCGCTATTAATAGTGTTCATTCCACTATCATTATCTAGTTTCATGAATTGTTCTAAGTCCTTATCAAACTCTTCTTGTTTCATTGAATGCCCAGTATTATGTACATAAAACTCTAGTTCATATCCATCATCAACTTTTTTACCATTAACTTGTAAACTAACTTTACCATACTTAGTATGTTTAATAGCATTTAAAAGTACACATACGACAGCTTTATGTATTTTAGAATAATCACCTAAATATTTACTAGGTAAGTTATTGTCGACATTAATAGAGTAATCAACGATATCTTTATTAATCTTAGAATATACATTACTGTTAATTTCAAACATTAAGTCTTCTAATGAATATCCAACTTCTTCTAGCTTTACTTTACCAGATTCAATTCTTGAAATATCTAGAATGTTATTTATCAAATCAAGAAGCTCTAAGCTTGCTTGATGAATATTATCTGTTCCCTTTTTCACTTCTGTTGGTTCCAAATGTTCATCTTCAAGCATTGACTCACTAAATCCAATTATAGTATTAAGAGGTGTACTAATATCGTGACTCATATTTGCAAGGAAGTCAGTTTTAGCTTTATTTGCTTTCTCTGCTTCACTTTTTGATATCTCTAAGTCATGAGTTAATAAGTTATCTTGACTTTCTATTGTGAAATATAATGTTGTTAAAATAATATCAAAAATTAGTGTATCAACGTTATAACTTTGATGTATTATAATTGGTACAAAGAATATTGGTATTATTATAAATGATGCGATAATAAGTGGCAATTTCTGATATTTCTTAAAATAATTTATATGCCTTGCTTGAACTGGAATAAGTGAGAACATCAAAGTAGTAGATAGAATATATTCTATATTAATACCCTTACCCCCAAAAGTATATACTCCATTTCTGTGAATATATTCCATTGGAAAATAGAATATTGCAATTAGAATTATTACACTAACTCCAGACATAATAAAATAAAGTATTTTTTTCTTTCTTACGTAAAAATCCTCTGCGGAAGAGAATAAGTATAAAGTAAAACCAGTAAGCCAAGCAAGCGCGGTTATCGCAAATGCATAACATAAAATCTTAGCGACCAGAGTTACTTCATCGTTTATGTATAAAGCATATATAAATGCAAATTCAATAAAATGAATAATTATACATAAAACTGTAAGAGATAAAAACACTTTTGAATGTAATTCGCTGTATTTTGGTTTGTTAGCATAAAGTAATAAAATAACGATTAAAAAGCTTAGTCCTCCGAGAGAAAAACTAATGCTTCTAAAAAAATCTGAAACCATTATTTATCACTTCCCTTCTTAATTCTTTTTTTACATATTTATATAAGTACTAATAATCTCCTTTGTGCTGTTTACTGCATTAACAAGGAAGTCATAATTTTCATCAATGAATGCTTGATCGTTTCCTTTTCCTGCCATTTCATGGTCATATGCCATATTTCCTAAATCAGTAAATCCAAAGCTTCTGGCATTACTTTTTAGCGCATGTGCAAGAATTCCATAATTAGCTAAATCATTATTGTTTTTAGCCTCTTCAAGTTTAGTCATATCATCAGGAAGAGCATTTAAAAACTCTGCAATCATTTCATTATAGATGTCTTCTCCCATCATATTTTCAACTGCAGTATCTACATCAACGCCCTTACTTCTTAAAAATTCTAATTTGTCCATATCAAAACCTCACTATTATAATCTTACTATCATTTTACACTAAAAATAATAAAATGTAAATGAAAAAAGAATACAAATGGTATAATAATAGTGGTGAGTTGTATGACTAGAAAAAAATTAATAATATATTTATCTATAGTTGCTTTAATAACTGTGTTGCTTGTAGCTTTTGTTGGGATTCCACTAGTTAAATCATCTGTCGATGACACAAAAGACGTTATAATGCAAAAAGAAATAAAAACAGAAAAGCTATATATGGAGATAAGAGTTCATAGTGATGGCAAAGTAGATAAGATAAAAGTATCAAACAATTTTAACACAAGAAAAAACTATCGTTTTATTAAAAGTTTAAACGAAGAGGAATTAAACAACCTAAATAGTATAATTACTGATTTAAAAAAACATAAATTAAAAAAATCTGACGAAATAGAAAACAACACGGATGTGTTGATACTTGATGACAAGCTAGTTTCCTTCTATAATTACGAAAGTGGTTATAGAAAAGCACTGCTTGACTTTATAAATATATATATAGACAGCGATAATGCAGAAAAATAAAAAGAACTAGAAGCTCTTGAATCCTTCTCGTTCTTTTTTTAATCTTAAAAAATATGAAACAATTAATAGCGCAAAAATAGTAGCTATAATTATAAATATGAAAAGTGAATTATCTTTTTTCTTTTCTTCTGGTAAAACAAGTTTAACGTCATATTTAATTGATGAAACGATATTTCTCATTATTTCCTCATCTTTTTCGTCAAACTCCCCTGCTTTTTGCATTGTATATGTATGTCCTTCTTCTTTAATAATCGTATAATAATTAATCATATCGTAGTTAGCATCTTTAAATTTTGTATAAATAAAATTATAATCATTCTTTATTACATCATATTTGGTTGCACGTGTTTTGCCTGCGAAATCTTCTGCTAAAGATTTTAATCTTTCATCACTATATGCCTTTAAGTTGTCGACATCTTTTGCTTTTTTTACTCTCAAATAAATCTCAGTTTTTTTATCTTGACTTAAAGCATATAAATAAGCATTGTTTTTAGTTAATAGATTGGTTATAGCTTCTTTTTGAATATCAGCTTTAACTAGATCCTCATTATTCTCTAAATTTTCTCTAGTAAATACATAAAAACTATCATCAATAGTTATATGAAGTTTCTTCTCGTTTATATCATAAGTCTTAGCATTTACTAAAACAGGCATAAGTAATATAAATAAAATTATATATTTAATTCTTCTCATATTATTACCTCTATAAAAATATATCATAAATTAAAAAAAAATAACAGGTTAACTATTATTTTCTTCTTGATTAGTATCTTTATTTAGTTTTTCGGCGAATAATTTTATAACAAATTCAAATTCTTCATCGTTATCTATAGGGGCAATCAAGTCTGGTTCTTTTGAATCTATTTTTCTAAGATGTGGATTAGTTCCATCTTCTTTTGCAAGATACAAATATTTTATATCATTGTATTTAACTTGATTAATAAGAATATATTCTTCACCATCATATGTATAAGTTCTAACTTCCATATTACCTGCCTCCTCCACCCTTGACAATACCAGCTTCTTTTGAAAGTAAAACTGCTCCTTCGTGTCTAACTTCTCCTCGGGAACCCGATTCTATAACTTCCTGTATTTTTCCAGTTAAGTCTGCATCGGCAATATCTTGTTGTGTACTTTTATATGGCTCTGAGTGCCATGTCATACCAAATACTTTTTGCGAGTTTTCGTTTTCTTTCTTTCTTTCTTCTATCAAAGTTTCTGCTGTTAATCTTTTTTCCATTTCTTCTTTTGTAGGATTACCATCTACAATATATTCTGCAGCTTTTCTATAACTATCAAACTCAGGATATTCATTTATTGCATATTCAGTCAATTCATCTGTATTATTATTAATTTTAACATCTCTAATTATTTCAAAACCATACTTTGCAGCAAAACCTAATATTGTTGCAACCGATAAAATAATAAGAAAATTTTTTTTGAAAAAATCCTTATCAAGTTGCTTTATTGCTCTACCAATTTTAAAGATTGTTTTTTCGCCTTTTTTGCTATTCTTTCGAAGTTCATCCATTTGAATTAAATTATTTCTTTGTCTTAGCAAAGCAGCTTGTTCTTTTTGATATGCTTGCTTTTTAGCCTCTCTTTGCTTATTAATCGCTTGTTGCTGTTTCATTAGCATTTGCCTTTGTTTTTCTTCACTTTCTTGTTGTTTCCTTTTAAATGCGGGATCAAGGTTAGGATCAGTATCTAAATATTCAAAACCTTTATTCCCACCTTCTGGCATCAAACCTGGCGAACTTTTTTGAACAGTAAACTTATGTCCCTCTCTATTTAATGTGGCTTCATTATCATCTGGTAATATATCATATTGAGGCTTTTGATAAAAAGTTTGAAAATTATCTTCAGACAATTCATCTGGTTTTTTTTCTTCAAGAATTGGCTCCTCTATTATCTTCCCCGTTCTTATATCATATATATTATTTTCAGTCCCTGTTTTAGATAGATTATCCATAGTATCACCTATTATAACTATACAAACAAATGATTGTTTAGTCAAATAAAAAAGTAAAGTGATTAACACTTTACTTGATTTCAATAGATTTTCTTGTTTCTTGTGGTTCAAGTTTTGGAGCAACTAATCTTAGTGTTCCATTTTCAAATGAAGCAGTGATTGCATTTTCATCAACATCACCAACGTAGAAAGATCTATTAAACTTACTATAGTTTCTCTCTCTTCTAATATATTTTTTATCTTTATCTTCTTCGTTTGCTTCATTTTTAACTTCCCCAGAGATATGAATGTAACCATTGTCACATTCTACTTTGATATCACTTTTCTTATATCCAGGGATATCCATCTCGATGTGATATTTATTATCCTTTTCGTATATATCGCATTTCATTTGGTCTTTTAAGGCAGGCTCGAAGAATGCGTCAAAGAAATCGTCTCCTAAATAATATTTTCTAGGCATTAAACCCATACTATTCATCACCTTTCTGTATATGTTATATCACAATAACTAGCACTTGTCAAGTCTAAGTGCTAATTATTGTGTAAACAAAAAAGTTATAGCTACTCTATAACTTTAATATATTCAATAACTGGTTGTTCATCTTTTGAAATAGTTCCATTGTCATCAATTGGTCTTGCATCTTTGACCATTTTATCAACGATACCCATTCCATCAGTTACTTTACCAAATGCTGCATATTTACCATCTAGGAATTTACTATTGTCCGTTACAATAAAGAATTGACTAGAAGCACTGTCTGGATCCCCAGACCTTGCCATTGATACTACTCCTCTAACATGGCTAATATCATTTGCAACACCGTTTTCGCTAAATTCGCCCTTGATGTTTTTACCTGAACCACCTGTTCCATCTCCACTTGGATCTCCACCTTGAGCCATAAATCCTGAGATTATTCTGTGGAATGTTAAACCATCATAGAACTTTTCTTTAACAAGATTAACGAAATTTGTAACTGTTATTGGTGCAGTGTCTGCATCTAACTCCATTGTTACTTTACCATAGTCTTTAATATACATTTCCACATTAACTTTTCCACTTAAATAGTTTTCTTCTTCTTTTACTACTTCTTTTGATTCTTCTTTCTTTTCACCCTTTTTTGCACCTAGTAAAGCAAGAACTATTAATAATACTACAATTACTACAACTATTATTATCTTTTTCATATTTTCCTCCTAGACAATTATATCACTTTTTTAAATATGGATAAATAATTAATATTGGCATAGCTGTGAAAGCGCCGAAAATATATATAAATTCTGCATATACAGGAGTTGCAATAATAAGAGTGAACCACAATCCAAAAAGCGGAAGATAAGGGACTACTCCAACCCATTTTTTCTTTTTATAACTTATAACTCCGAACACCAATGCGATGTAAAGCCATAAAGCTATATTCCATTCAATATTAAATATAGTACTATCACTATTTAAAATCTTATCAATTGTATCTGTTGTTTTTTCGCCTGCTTTACTTGTTACATATACATCATATTTCTCATTAGTTATATGAAGTGGATTATACCAATATATAATATTTGGATACCAGTATCCAAGAGTTGATGCAGCGTTTGCTTCTAACGCAATTTGTGGATGTCTTAAACATAATCCAAGCCACAATTTAAAATACTTGAATTTATTCTTCTCTATTGCTTTAGCGTCATAATCTTTATACCATTTGATAGTATCAACTATCTCTGGTCTATAACGTCTCTTTAGTGTTTCTATTGGCATTACCTTATTAATTAGCTTTTCTTCTTCAAGCGTTAAAGGAACTCCCTTATGAACAATTCTTGCAACCTGTTGAATTGGTATAGAAATATATTCAGTTGTTTCAGTTTGTCTAACACCAAATAGTTTATATCCAGGTCCAGTGATAATAAAATATGTAATTATAACAATTCCAAATGCTAGAGAAACAACTTTTCTTTTTTTCTTAAATATAAATAAACAAATAACAAACACTATCATAAGCATGAAAATAGCATTGTTTCTAAACAAAGCGCATAGAATAGCTATTATAATAAAGCTAATAAGTTTTTTAAGGGTTAGCTCATTTTTGTTATATAACTCAGCCATTCTAATCATTTGTAAAGTTAAAAGTAAGAACAATCCACCAAACAATACATCTTTCCACATGATTACACTATGCATTGCATAAACTGGAACTAGTGCATAGCACAAAAGCACTGTGAATATAGCATACTTATTCACATTTCTTTTATATAAAAAGATTATTGAACTTGCGAAAATTGATGCCATAGTAAACATTTGGATAAGAGTATAAATCGCAACTCCAGTAGAAACTGATCCGAATTTCACTTTACCAATCATTATTGGTAAATATGCAAAAAGAGTGAAAAATACTGGATGATGATTGTTTATTCCTTTTAAATGATGAACTATTAACGTTATTGAATCCATAGAATCATTAGTTACTAATCCTGGAAAAAACCTTAAACAATATGGAAACCAACAAAGCAGAATAATTGAAAAAGACACAGAAAATATCAAAACATAATTAATGTTTTGATAATTCCCATCTTTTAGTTTCCATTTATATAGTTTGGGAAGAGTATTGTTAAAAAACAAGTATAACATATTGAAATACGCGATAAAGCGCATTATATGTTCTATCTTAAAAAACTCTGTAAATGTATTTATATTTGAATAAAAATTTGGTTTTAATAGCTCCCCATAAGAAATTAGAAGTGCAAATAAAGAAGACAACACCAAAGTTTCTTTTTTCATCACTTTGTTGTTATAATCGTTGTTATAAAATAGTACAACTAGTACTATAAAAAGCATAGATGGAATGAAAGAATAAAATTTATTATATAAAATTGTATGTATAAATGTATATGAAATAACTGCCATTAATAATGGCACTAATTTCATTATAAATTTAATTCTCTCCTCTTTCATATGACACCTCCGTTGTTAGCGTTTGAAAATTCTTTTAATAATATTTATTATTTTTTTAACTGGTTTTAATATTTCCGAAGATTTTTCATTTTGCGCTCTGTCTATGTACATAGTATAATCAAATCCTAAGTTATACTTTGTGATATTTCTCAATTCATATAGGCCATTTAAATAATTTATTAAATTTTCTATATTTTTCCTTTTTGTAGATAGGTTTCTATCGTTTAATACAAAATCAAGTATTTCTTCGCACCTTTTAATCTGATAATCATTTGTATATGTATAATTAGTTGATTCGTCATGTATTATCGACAAAGCTTCATCAATTCCAAGTGCACACTTATTACTTAAGATTTGTAAGTAAAAACATTCATATCCACCATTTTCTTTTTTTTCATTTAATAACATATTTTTATCTTTAATAAATTTTGCATCAATCATTACAGTAGAAAAACATATTCTATTTTCGGAAATCACATCATATTGCACTGGCCCATTTTGAAGGCCACTATTGATATATGTTTTCTCGTCATTATTTAAGTACTCAAAAGAGGTATGAGATAGAATTGTTTTTGCTGTTTTCATTTTCTTAAGTTGTTTAGATAATTTCTCTTTTGTAAACTCATCTCCACTATTTAAAAATGCTATATATGCTCCCTTTGAAGCCTTTATTCCCTCATTAATGCCAGATATAAGATTATTATCTTTTCTTTTGATTAGACGAAGGTTTTTATTTTTACTAACAATAGTATTTAATTCCTTGTTTTTTTCTTTCGAATTATTATCTATTATTATTATTTCAATATTCTTATAATCACTTTTTAAAACTGATTTAATTGAACGAATTAAGTAATTAATACCTTTGTTAAATGAAATAACTACGGATATCAAATCGTTGTTTTTTTCGTTCTTTTTTTCTTCTTTTTCTAGAATTCTGTGAGTCATCTCAGTTAAATTATCATATGGTGTAGATCGAAAAAAATAATGCATTGCTTGATAGTATACATACTTCGACCCATATATTTTTTCTGAACTTTTCTTTTCATAGTATTTAATTGCCTCTTGCCAGAAGGCTTCACCCTCAGAAACCACCAAAGGATTAACATTAGTCGTTTGTTCTTGATGAAGTCTAGTTGCGGTAAATATCATATCTTGATGAATAAACTTATACCCTTTTTTTAAAAATTCAAACCATAATTGATAATCTTGTACACAACGAAGTTTTTCGTCAAATAGTCCGCATTCATTAAAAGCAATTTTAGGAATGAACAATGTTAACCCATTTATTGCTCCAGTAAGTAACGATAATTCACTATGTTCATTAAGTAAATGATGACTTTTATGCTGATTAGATATTAAAATGCTGTTTTCATTTATTAGAGCATAATCAGCGTAAAGTATTGTTCTTGTACCTACTAAATTGTTTTCTATTAAATAATTGACCTGTGATTCAACTTTATTTGGAAGATACAAATCATCATGAGATAACCAAGTAAAATAATCACCCTTCATATTTTTAATAGCTAGATTTAATGCAGTAGATACACCACCGTTTTCTTTAGAAAAATACCTAATTCTGTTTCCATATGATTTTGCGATACTGTCGGTTGCTCCTCCATCGTTGCTACCATCATTAACAACAATAATTTCCGTATTATCATATGTTTGAGCTAAAGCACTATCAATTGCTTCTTTCATATAATTTGCGCCATTGTAAACTGGAATAATTATACTAACTCTTGGTTTTTTCATTTTTCCCTCCTGAGAATATACTAAAAAAGTACTATTAATCTATTTGAAACTGATGTTTTGTTTTGAATAGTTTTGTTACTCATATATATCTTTTTTCCAGGTTCTTTCATTAACAATGTTATAGTAACTCTGGATTATTTTAACAACTTTTTCCGATACATTTGTATCTCTATAATCTTTTACTGGATTTTCTCTATTATTTACAAAAGAATTCACAGCTAGTTCTATTGAACTGAGAAGATCATTCTCATTTACACTTCCAAGAACAATTGAACCTGCATCTAGGGCTTCCGGTCTTTCTATACTATTTCTCATAGAAACTGCCGGAAAATTTAGAATTGCACTTTCTTCAGGAACAGTTCCACTATCCGATAACACGCAATAAGAATTTTTTTGTAGTGCATTATATTCAAAGAAACCTAATGGTTCTAAATTTTCTATTAACTTATTAAATTTGATCCCTTTTTCTTTTATTCTTTTTGCAGTTCTTGGATGTGTTGAAAATATTATTCTCTTTTTATATATTTCAGCTATTGTATTCAAACTTTTAACCAAGTTTTTAAAGTTTTTATCTATATCGATATTTTCTTCTCTATGGGCACTTACTACGAAATAATCTCTTTTTTTTAGTTTAAGCTTTTCCAGTATATCAGAGTTGTTTATTGAGTCAATATTCTTTTGCAATACTTCATTCATTGGGGAACCAGTAACATACAAAAAGTCGTTCTTTACACCTTCATTTATCAAATATCTTCTTGCATTTTCAGTATAAGCAAGATTCACATCACTTACGTGATCTACAACTTTTCTATTAATCTCCTCCGGTACATTAAAGTCAAAACACCTATTTCCTGCTTCCATATGGAAAATAGGAACTTTTAGCCTTTTAGCAGAATATGCCGACAAACAACTATTTGTATCACCCAAAATTAATAAAGCATCTGGATTTTCTTTTTCAATTACTTCGTATGATTTAGATATAATATTACCTACTGTTTCACCCAAATTCTTCCCCGGCGAATCTAGGTAATAATCTGGTTTTTTTAATCCTAATTGTTTAAAAAACACCTCATTTAAATTATAATCATAGTTTTGGCCTGTA
>CAYOUK010000009.1:20764-21017 GCA_964407175.1 uncultured Muribaculaceae bacterium | reverse complement strand
CAAAGTCTAATATCGTAGTTTCATTCCACGGAGTGCTTGATAAGGTAAAAGAAGTATTGCCAGAATCAACTGCAAGTAAAATAGTCGATATCAATGTAACTGATTCCTTACCTTTGGCAAAAAAAGTATTATATAAATTAAAAGTTAAAGATCAATATTCTGGTGAATATGATGATACTGTTATAAAATGGAGCGATTTTATAAAAATGGGGCGTGGCGTAAAAGTTAAACCGCTTGGCGTATGTAAAGATTT
>CAYOUK010000009.1:16212-20754 GCA_964407175.1 uncultured Muribaculaceae bacterium | reverse complement strand
CAACAGGAGAACCAAAAGGAGCTGTTTTATCAAACAAAAGTATAAATACTCCTGTAGTTCAATATGCTAAAGATGATATACCACGTGGAGAGAATGATACATTTGTTAATATCATGCCTCCTTTTATAGCATATGGATTAGTAGATGGAATCCATCTTTCACTAACTCTTGGAATGGAAGATTTATTAATGCCAAAATTCGACGCAAGGGAATTTAGTCAGATTCTTGATAAATACGAACCTGAACATTTCATTGGAATTCCTTCTCATTTTGATTTATTAATGAAAGATAAACGTATGGAAGGAAAAGATTTAAGTTTCCTTAAAAATGCTGGTTGTGGTGGAGATACAGTCCCTGAAGCACTAGAAATTAAAGTTAATGAATTTTTAAAAGAACATAACGCTGCAAATACTATGAGAGTTGGTTATGGTCTAACAGAGAATGCCGCTATGTCAATATTTGATTTAAACAACAAAGTAACTAAATCAGGAAGTATTGGTATACCACTTCAACATTATAATATCGGTGTCTGTGATGATGAAGGTAACGAAGTACCATTTGGTGAAACTGGTGAATTATGTATAAAATCTGATGCAGCTATTATGGAGTATTATGATCAACCAATAGAAAGCGAAAACATTTTTATTGATATAAATGGTGAGAAGTGGGTTAAAACGGGAGACTATGCTAGAATAGATAAAAGTGGACACACATATCTTATGGGAAGAAAGAGAAATATGTTTACTAGACCTGATGGTCACAACGTATTCCCTGATATGATAAGTAATAAACTAGTAGCTTGCCCACTAATTGACGAGGTATGCGTAGTTGGTATAGATTCAATATATAATGAACACGGAAAGATACCTACAGCTATTGTTGTTTTAAATGATTCAAACATTGATCCAAAAGTAGCTGAAAAGGAAATTCTAGAATTCCAAAGCACTTTACTAGGTGATCGAGACGGGGCAGTAGAAGTGAGATTTAGATCAGAACTCCCAAGAACTCCAATTGGAAAAATAGATATCACAAAGATTGAAAAAGAAGAAAATCTAAATCCTAGTACAATGGATTTTGATACTCTAATAGCAAATAAAAAAACAGCAAAAAAATAACCAAAAAACAAACTTAATAGTTTGTTTTTTTTTAATCAATATGCTATACTGTTGATGATATAATGTAAGATAGGAAGTGTATGTGAATGCCAAATTGTATAACAGCTATTGTATCGCTTACAATTATAATGATGGTTGCTATATTGTACTTTCATAAACAAAGAATAGATACATATGAAAATAAAATATATGGTTACATGGTAATTGTTGATTTAGTAATGGCTATTGTTGCAATAATATTTTATTTTGCAGTGCCAATTGATGGTACATTTAGTTTTATTAGAACAATTATTTCTAAAGGTTTATTAATTATTTTTGTGTTATGGACCGCTCTTTTTGCACTATATTTAGCAACTTTAATGTATTTTCAAAGACATGAGAATAATAATGAAATACCAAAGTGGATATTTGTTTCTATATTGGTCGTTTTCATTATTCTAAGTTCAATTATAGTTATTTCTCCTCTTTATTATTTTAATGAGGGTTTAACTAGATATTCATATGGACCTGCTGCAAACGTTGTTTTTGTTAGTGCATTTCTTACAATACTAATATCTACTGCATTAGTGCTTACAAATTATAAAAATTTATTATATAAAAAGAATATACCAGTATATATATTTATACTATCTGCTATTATATCCGGAATTGTTCAAAAAAATTATCCGGGAATGCTATTAGCAACTTTTACTGATACGTATATAACATTACTAATGTATTTTACAATTGAAAATCCAGATGTTAAGATGATTGTTCAACTTGAATATGCTAAAGAACAAGCAGAAAAAGCTAACCGTTCTAAATCAGATTTCTTATCAAGTATGTCTCATGAAATTAGAACACCGCTTAATGCAATAGTTGGATTTAGTAATGATATTATTGAACGTAAAAATGAAGTGTCTAAAGATGTATTAGAAGATGCAACTGATATAGTTGAAGCTTCCAATACACTTCTTGAAATAATCGGAAATGTACTAGATGTTAGTAAGATTGAAAGTGGTAAGTTAGAAATATCTACAGAACCATATAAATTTAGAGATGAATTACTTACTCTTGCTAAAATAAATCAAGTTAGAATAGGTACTAAGCCAATTAAATTCTCTGTTAGTATCGCTGAAGATATTCCATATGAATTAATTGGTGATAGAGTACATATTAAAGAAGTATTAAATAATTTAATATCAAATGCAATTAAATATACTAATGAAGGAAGTATCGATATAACTGCTAAATGTATTAACTCTGGTGGTAATTGTACTTTAATGGTTACAGTTGAAGATACTGGACGTGGTATAAAACGTGAAGATATAGATAAACTATTTAATAAATTCGAAAGATTAGGTAGAGAAAAAAGTGCAACTGTTGAGGGCACAGGACTTGGTCTTGCTATTACTAAGAACCTAATCGAAATGATGGGTGGTAAAATAACAGTTAATTCTAATTATGGTTCAGGTTCAACATTTATTGTTCAACTTCCTCAAAAGATATCTAAACTCGATATGCCTATGGATGAACAAACGCTTGAGTTCAAAGTTAAAGAAATGGAAAAACCAAAAGCAGTCGCAGATTTTGGAAACAAGAGTATTTTAATTGTTGATGATAATAATATGAATATTAAAGTTGCTAAAAAAGCTCTTGCAGATTTTAACTTTACTATTGAAGAAGCTAATAATGGTAAAACAGCTATCGATATGGTATATAAAAGAGAGAAACCTTATGATTTAATCCTAATGGATATCATGATGCCAGAGATGAGTGGTGAAACCGCTATAATTGAGTTAAATAAACTTCCTGACTTTAATACTCCAGTTATAGCACTAACCGCAGATGCTATCACTGGTGCTAAAGAGAAATACTTAGAAGAAGGTTTTGTTGATTATATATCAAAACCATTTACAAAAGATCAAATTAAAGAAAAACTTGATAAAGTTTTTAAATAGGGATTGCAAAGTATTATAGTTTTGTGCTATAATACTTTTGCTTTATGGCTTGGTGTAATCCGCTGGAAAACTACTATGATTGCATGACAATATATATTGAAAGGAGACGAGTAGGATGAATTTAGTAGATAAAATTAATGCTAAACATATTAATCCTAATATTCCTGAATTCAGAGTTGGAGATACCGTAAGAGTAAACGTATGGATCAAAGAAGGTAAGAAAGAAAGAATTCAAGCATTCGAAGGTCTAGTAATGGCTCGTAAAGGTTCAAGTGTCTCTGAAACATTTACAGTTAGAAAGAAAAAAGGTAGTGTTGGTATAATGAGAACATTCCCAATACATAGTCCTTTAATCGATTCTATCGTAGTAGTTAAGAAAGGTAGAGTTAGAAGAGCTAAACTTAACTTCTTAAAAGGAATGAAAAAGGAATACAAGGTTAAAGAAAGAAATTAAAAAAGAAGCACCACAAGGTGTTTTTTTGTTGATATTTTTTCAATGTTTTGTATAATGAATATATAAGGTAGGTTAATATGGAAGAAAAGAAAAAAAATACTAACGTTTCATTAATTCTTGTAATGATACTATTTTTATTGATTATGGGTGGTTTTTTATATTTTATTTTCGCTGAAAATATTAGTACTGATGATATGTTAGATAAGAAAGATAATAACGCTTCTAACACAAAAGAAACAAAAAAAGATAATAGCGAGATAGATTTGCCAGACATATATACTTCAATAGATGGTGAAAACGTTCTTGTTTTTGGAGAGAACAACTATAAACTTTTATACGTTGATGAGACAACTAGAGAAAGTACTGGTAAAGTAAATAAAGAAAGTGACTCTGTGTATAAACTTGGAGATAAGATAGAATTAAATACTTATGGTGATATTGCTATAGTTAAAAATGTATATCAAAAAAGTGAAACAAATGGTTCTAAAAATATAGTACTATTTAAAGATGTAAATGGTGCTAAATTAAAAATGTATGAAACATCTGTAGATTTTGTAAAAAACTATTATAAAAATAAAAATGTATCTAAAATAAATGATATTTATATTAATAGAGTAGATGGTTGTTATAACTATGATAATGATGATAATATGGTTTGTACTTTAATTTATACAATTACTTTTGATGGATTTGATGAATCTAATTGTGCACATAATGATGAATATGCATATGAAGTAAGTCCTATTTGTTTATCAGATGGAATACAAAGTTCTTATCCAATTAGATTTGATTTAAAGACATTTAAAGCGACTGAACTAGCAAGCCACAATATGTAATCCCGATACTCGGGATTTTTTTTATGAGAAAAAACAAAAAATACTTGAATAATATTATTAGAACATAGTTTGACATATTATTTAGCTTTTATATTTTATTATAAACTTGGTGATTATAATGAAGAAAATTAAGCCATATGTTTTAGCTATCTTTATAGGGGGTATATGCGCTGTATACTTATTTAAAGTGTCTTATA
>CAYOUK010000009.1:8153-16202 GCA_964407175.1 uncultured Muribaculaceae bacterium | reverse complement strand
CCGATACTCGGGATTTTTTTTATGAGAAAAAACAAAAAAAACTTGAATAATATAGATATGACATCTTTTGACATAGTATTTAGTTTTATAGAGTTAATATCATATTGGTGATTATATGAAAAAAATTAAACCTTATGTTTTAGCAATTATAGTAGGGGGTATATGCGCTGTATACTTATTTAAAGTGTCTTATACTGATACTGTTGCCCAGGAAGAATATAACGCAGTAGCACTTCAAATAGGGGTGTTTATGAAGAAAAATTATGCAGAAGATCTAAGTAGTAGGTACCAAGGAGTAATTGATTATAGTGATGGGGTATACAGGGTATATTATGCCATATTAAATAATGAAGCTAATATAGAATTTATAGAAAAGTATTTAGATAGTCAAAATATTAGTTATTCATTAAAGAAAGTTATGGTTAGTAAAAATATATTAGATGAAATTAACACATATGAAGTAGCTATGAATAAAACAAATAATAATAAAGCTAAACTAAATATCAATCAAAAGATTCTAACAATTTATGAAAGGAGTGTATAAATGTTACTTAGAGATTTGCCAAAAGAAGAGATGCCTAGAGAGAGACTACTAAAATATGGTGAGAAAAGTTTATCTAATGAAGAACTAATTGCAATAATTTTAAGAACAGGTATAAAGAATAAATCTGCCAAAGATTTAGCTGGGCATATTTTATCAAGTGTTAAAGAGATAAATGAACTTAGAAATATTAAAATAAATAAATTAAAAGAGATTAAGGGACTTGGAGACACAAAGATTATCACTTTAATCGCTGCATTAGAACTTGGAAGAAGGGTATATGATAATAACTCTATAAAAGCTAAATTGAAAGTTAGAAATTCAATAGATGCTTTTCGTTACTTTTCTAAATATATAATAGATGACTATCAAGAGAATCTTCTTGCTGTTTTTGTCGATAATCATAAACAATATATTTCTCATAGTTTATTGTTCAAAGGTTCTAAAAAGGAATCCGTTGTTAGTCCTCAAGAAATATTTAAAAAAGCAATTGAAGAAAATGCTAGTGGTGTAATTATCATGCATAATCATCCAAGTGGAATTGTTTTGCCATCAAAATCTGATGATGAAACAACTAAAGCTGTCGCAGATGTTGGAAACGTTGTTGGAATTCCTCTAATAGATCATATAATAGTTGGTAATAATAGATATTTTAGTTATGTTGAAGAAGGTAAACTAGTTTATGAATAAAAAGTATATATATTTAATTCTAACTATATTTGTATTTTTATTATTTCATTCTAATATGGTTTATTTTGTTTCAAATATTAATTCACTTTTAAATAAAGACAATAGATATGAATTACTTAAAAAGTCATATGAAGAAAGAATAGAAAATCTTAATAAAGAGATTTCAGAATATGAAAAGATATCTAATTTAGAAATAACTAAAGATAAGAGTTTAGTTCTATCTAAAGTAGCTTTAAGGGATATATATCATTTTTTTGATTATTTAATAATTAGTACTAGTTATAAAGTAGAAAAAGGGGATGTAGTTATAAATGAAAATGGTTTAGTTGGGGTAATAGATAGTTCTTCTATTAAAGAAGCTAGAGTAAATTTATTGACTGGTAATAATAAGATAAGTGTTAAAGTCAATAATAGTTATGGTCTTCTTGGTTTATATAACAAAAGAACTAAACTATTTAAAATAACAAATATTACTAATTATGAAACAATAAATGAAGGAGACGTAGTTAAAACTAGTGGTTTATCTGATATTCCAGAAGGTATATACGTTGGAAAAGTAGTTAAGATAGATAGGAAAGGAATAGAACAAGAGATATATGTTAAAAGTGATATTGATTTTGAAAATCTTAATTATCTATATGTTCTAAATAGTATAAAATGATTGTTTTTATCATTCTAGATATTTTAATTTATAATTTAACTAATTATAATATTCCCCTGTTTTTAATTATGTTACCATATGATAAAAGTATATGGATATTAGTAATTTATTTTCTTATACTAATGTTTTTTAAGTGGCAATTTGTATTTATATTGATACTTAGTATTATGCTATATTTTTTAAATAGATATATATGTAGAATTCTTTTTTTTAAATATAGTAAAATAATATGTATACTAACAAACTATATAGTGTATTTTATCTTTTAATCGATTTCAAAATTATGATATTATTATTATGAGGTAAAATATGAGAGAGAAGAGTGTAAAACTAGTTGTTTCAACTATTGCTTATTTTATTATTATAATAATTGCCGGATTAGCATATGTTTATTTTAGTGAATCAGTGGATGAAGCTAATAACGAGAAAAAAGATGTAAAATTAGTTGTTAGTTATCCTGATTGTCAAAAGTTTGATGAAGATGAATGTGGCAAAGAAAATTTTACTATTAATCCTGGTGAAGTAAAGAATGTTCAAATAAAAATAGATAATGAAAATGATAAACCAAGAGCATATGAAATAATACTTAAAAACTTGAATATTGATACTGAAACAGTATTTTATTCTATAAAAGATGAAAGTGATAATGCTTTTATTAGTGATAATAGTCTTCCATATGGAGAAACAAATGAATATACTGTCTTAAATGCTAATATAGATTCTAATTCATCTGTAATATATGATATAGAGTTTAAAGCTAATGAAACTTCAAATGTTCAAGTTGATGTAGAGATACAAGAAAAATAAATAGGAGTAAAATATGGCAAATATTAATGATTATTTAAAATGGAGAGGCGATATTAAAATATCAAAGGAGTTCCCATTAAATGAACTAGATAATATGATTTTATCTAGATTTTCATATTTACCATTCGATAGAATAAAACTAAGTGATGTAGAAACTCCGAAAACTCTATATAAAAAAATGCAAAAATTTTCAAATGATGTGTTCTTATATACTGGCGATAAAGAAATGATTGAGTTGATGAGCAAAAGCCCAAGATTTAGTGATTTATTAGTAACTGATTATGAATTTGATTTTGATAAGTCTATTGAAAAGCAATTCGCTGCCATAACAATTCATCTATCTAACAAAGAAATGTTTTTAAGTTATTGTGGCACAGATAGAACACTAACAGGATGGAAAGAGGACTTTAATCTTGCATATATGGAGAATATACCAGCTCAAATAGAAGCACTTGATTATTTGAAAAAACAAGCTAAAAAATATAATAATAAAAAAATATTAATAGGTGGACATTCTAAGGGAGGGAATATTGCAATTTATTCTGGAATAAAAGCATCTAAAAAAATTCAGAAAAGAATTGTTAAGATTAGTAATTATGATGGCCCTGGTTTTTCTCATAATATGATAGAATCAATTGAGAATCCTGAAATAATAAGTAGAATTCATTCAGTTATACCTCAAGAATCTGTGATAGGTAGACTTCTTGAACATAGAGAAAAAACATATATAGTAAAAAGTAATGAAAAAGGTTTATACCAACATGATATATTTTCGTGGGAAGTTTTCAAAGATGATATAATTAGATTACCTAATGTAGATAAATTTAGTGAAGTAGTTAATGATACTGTTAGAGAATGGCTTAAGAAGACTACTCCAGAGCAGAGAAAAATATTTGTCGACGGAATATTTGGTATACTTTATTCAACAGAAGTATCTACGTTTAGAGAATTCTGGTCATCTATACTTAGAAATACTCCAACTATGTTTAAAGCATATAAAGGAATAAATGAAAAAGATAGAAAAATGATAACTAATATGATGAAAGAGTTTGGTAAATCATACTATAGTGCATTTAGAAAAAATAATGGTAAGAAAGCAAAAAAAGAAGCTATTAGTTAGCTTCTTTTTTAATTTCCATTATTACAGGTAGTATGATAGGTCTTCTACCAGTTAAATCATTTATATAAGGATTAAGTTCTAATATTATTTGATTTTTTAAATCTATATAATTATACTTTTCATTTTTATTTAAATAATTAGTTGTTATTTCTTCAATTTTTTTACTGATATCAAGTATTAACTCTGTGTTTTCATTAACTAGAACAAAACCTCTAGTAGTAACGTTTGGTCTAAGAAGTAATTCTTTAGTCTTAGTGTTTATATTTAAAATTGTTATAAGAATTCCATCTTTACTCATTAGCTTTCTGTCTTTTAATACAACTGAACCAACTTCACCAATTCTAGAACCATCGACATATACATCACCAGAAGTATATGTTTTACCACGTTTTACAATGCCATTTACGATATCAAGCGATTCACCATTTTTTAAGGTAAATATATTTTCTTCTTTTATATCACATTCTATTGCAGTCTTTTTATGTTCTTTAAGCATTCTATATTCACCATGTATAGGCATAAAATATTCTGGTTTAATTAATCTAAGCATAAGTTTTTGTTCTTCAATTTTGGCATGGCCTGATGTATGAAGATTAGTTAAATCATGATTAGTTACAACTTTAACTCCTTTTAAATATAGTTTATTAATTATTCTATTAATGCCGGCGGCATTCCCTGGGATAGGGCTAGAAGAGAATACTACTATATCATCTGGCATCAAAGTTATTTGTTTATGCGTTCCATTTGCTATACGAGAAAGGGCTGCAAGTGGTTCACCTTGAGATCCAGTACATAAAATACAAACTTCATTTTTCTTTAGATTTTTAGCTTCATTTGGTTCAATAAAAATAGAACTGTCAGTTATTAGTTTGTTATTTAATGCTATTTCTTTTGCATTTTCCATACTTCTACCAAAAGTAACGATTTTTCTACCATGCTCTTTGCATGTTTCAACTATATGTTTAATTCTATATATGTTTGATGCAAATGTAGCTAATATTAATCTATTCGCAGTATATTTATCAAATATATCATTTATAGTATCATCAACTTTAGATTCGCTTTCAGAGAATCCAGTTACAAGTGAGTTAGTAGAGTCACTTAAAAGTAGTTTAACTCCTTCGCTTCCAAGTCTTGCCATTTTATGCAAATCACTCATTGGTCCAATTGGAGTAAAATCAAATTTAAAGTCTCCTGTATGAACAATAGTTCCATTTGGTGTATGAATAGCGATAGCCATACTTTCTGGGATAGAGTGACTTGTTCTAATAAACTCCACAGTCATAGTTTTAGATTTAATAACACTATTTTCGTCAACTGTTTCGATATTATCATATTTAATGTTTCTATCAACTAGTTTTTTAATAATTAAATCTCTTGCAACATTAGTAGCATATATTTTTGGAATATTAACAGAATTTAAAAGAAAAGATATACCACCAATATGATCTTCATGACCATGTGTAATAAAAAGACCAACTATTTTATCTTCATTTTCTTTTAGATAAGTTACATCTTGTATAACATAATCGACACCCATTAAATCATTTTCAGGGAACATAACACCAGCATCGATAATAACAATTTCATCGCCGGTTTTAATAATATACATATTTTTGCCGATTTCACCCATACCACCTAAAGCGAAAACAGATGTCACCATCTCTTTTTCTTTCATAAAAAAATTCCTTCTTTCTAAATAATTAATTTCTAAAGATTAAAACTGATAAATAGATTATACTATAAATGATTTGAATTTTCAAGACTATGTTGATATACTAATACATGTAGGAGGAGTGGAAAATGGGACTATTTGATAAATTCAAAAAAACGTTTAAAAGAAAAGAGAAAGAAGACATTGATTTATATGAAGACGGTCTTGAAAAAACAAGAGATGATTTTGTAAAAAAACTAAGTTTACTTGGAATAAAATACAATAAAGTTACTCCTGAATACTTTGATGAACTAGAGAAAATACTTATAGAAGCTGATATTGGTGTTAATACAGTTTTTAAGCTTATAGATAAACTAAGAAAACGTGTAAAGGATGAAAAGATTGAAAACACCAAAGACTTAACTGATACTATTGTAGACGAAATGTTTATGATTTATGTTCAAGGAGATATTTTAAGCGATAGATTAAAACTTAATCCTAATGGACCAACTGTTGTACTTATGGTTGGAGTAAACGGGGTAGGTAAAACAACTACTATTGGAAAGCTAGCTAATAAATACAAAAATATGGGTAAAAAAGTAATGCTTATCGCAGGGGATACCTTTAGAGCTGGCGCTGTTGAACAACTTAAAATCTGGGCAGAAAGAACGGATTCATTATTCTTTGGTAAGGAAAATATAGATCCTGCTGGAGTTGTATATGAAGGCCTAGAAAAAGCTTTAGAAGAAGATGTAGACATCGTTTTTGTAGATACTGCAGGAAGACTACAAAATAAAGCAAATCTAATGGCTGAACTTGAAAAGATTAATAAAGTTATTAATAGAATTATAGAAGGAGAACCAAGTGAAACTTTACTTGTAATTGATGCTTCAACTGGTCAAAATGGAATAAATCAAGCAGAAGAATTTAAAAAAATAACTAATATCACTGGAATAGTACTAACAAAGTTAGATGGAACTGCTAAAGGTGGTATAGTGCTTGCTATTAGAGAAGAGATAAAACTTCCTGTTAAGTTTATCGGCTTAGGTGAAGGAATTGATGATTTAAAATCATTTGATATAGAAAGCTATATATATGGTTTATTTAAGGATATGATGTAATATGGATGAAACTTTATACTATACAAAACTATATGATATATATTATAAAATGCTTACAGAAAAACAATGTAAATATTTTAAACTATATTATTTTGAAAACTTAAGTATAGACGAAATAAGTGATATGGAAGGTATTAGTAAAGCTGCTGTTAGTAAACAACTCGCAGTTGTAAAAACATATTTAAATGATTTCGAAGAAAAACTTGCTATTCTAAAAAAGAAAGAAGCTATAGAAAAAGAGTTTGAAAATGAAAAAGAAGTATTGTCTAGAATAGCAAAATATGATAATATTTAAATGTAAGGAGGATTAGAAAATGGCAGTGATAATAGCAATACTTGCAATACTTGCACTTCTAATTATTTATGTTATATCTACATATAACAGTTTAGTAGGATTAAGAAATAAGGTTAATGATCAATGGAGTCAAATTGATGTTGAATTAAAGAGAAGATTTGATTTAATTCCTAATTTAGTTAATACTGTTAAAGGATACGCTAAACACGAAAAAGGGACTCTAGAAGACGTAATAAAAGCAAGAAATACTTATCTAACTTCTGGAACTAAAGAACAAGCAGTAAATGCTGATGATGAGCTTACAAATGCAATTAGTAAACTTCTTGTAACAGTTGAAAGATATCCAGAACTTAAAGCAGACAAAAACTTCGCTGATTTACAAACTCAACTAAAAGAAACAGAAGATAAAATAAGCTTTGCTCGTAAATTCTATAATGATACTGCTTTAATGCTAAATAATAAAATTGATATGTTTCCAAGTAGCATTATTGCAAATATGTTTAAATTTACGAAAGTAGAATTCTTCAAAGCAAAAGAAGAACAAAGAGAAAACGTAAAAGTTGAATTCTAAAGCTTAACATTTGTTAAGCTTTTTATTTAGGAGGGTTACATTATGAAAAAGATTATTCTTATTTTACTTTTATTATTTCCAATTCTTGTATATGGAAAAGAAGTCGATAAAGTAAGTTATGAAGTAAGTGATGTGTATATTAATAGTACTATAGACATACTTGGAAGCATGCATGTTGAAGAGGTAATAGTTACTAAAGGATCACTTAACAAATATACAAGAGAAATAGTTGTAAGAGATAGTTCTCTACCAAAGTATAAAGAAGGGGATGTCGATCTTGAAAGCAGTTCTTTTTATAATGCTAGAGGTTTAATGGTTAAAACTGTTTCATCTTTTAAAGTAAAAGAAAAAGATATCGGTTTTAAACTTTTAGATAAAGCATCAGAAAGTTATAAAAAAAGTAAAGTAGCTAAAAAAGGAGATACCAAGGTTTATACAGAGAAATCTACTAATGATGGAAAAATAATTAGTATATATAATCCAAATGAAGAAGGATATATGGCATATTATATTGAATATTTTGTAGATCAAGCTGTTGTTCTTCATAAAGATACCGCTGAACTATATTATAAGTTTATTCCAAGTGGGG
>CAYOUK010000009.1:3480-8143 GCA_964407175.1 uncultured Muribaculaceae bacterium | reverse complement strand
AAAATGCAAGTATTAACTCCTGGGAATAGTAAGGGTGAAGCATTTAAAGTATGGGCACACGGTTCTATGAATGGAGAAATAAAACCTCTTTCAAATAATCTAGAAGAATCCACTGAATATAAGTATTCAGGCGCATTAGTGGAATTAAATGATATAAAAAGTACAAAAGATGTTGTAGTTAGAATGCTTTTTGATAAAGATCTTATGTCTATTAGTAAAAAGATACTTAATAATAGTAATATGAAAGCTTTCTATAAGATAGAAAATATTGAAAACAATAGTATTAAAAAGAAAAATAATAATAGAACTATAAAAAATGTACTTAATATAATTACACTAGTTTCATCAGGGTTATTTATTCTTGGAGCCATAGCTTCTTTAGTAATGTACATAATAAAGAAGGGTAAGAAAGTATCTAAAGAAGAAAGAATACTATATATAGTTATCGCAGTATTTGGTTTATTTATGAGTGTTATTAATGCTTTATTAAATAAACAAATAAATATAATTATAATAATTACCATTATTTTAGATTTAATATATGTAATACTCATGTCAATTTTAAAAAATAAATATGAAGGTAGATTGACACCAAAAAAGCTGTAGTGATATAATATAATCCAAGAGGAATAGTCCCTAAAAACTTGACAAAATCGCATCTTTATGCTAGAATACGCACTAATTAGGAAATAAGGGGGTAAATATACATGAAAGGATTTATCTTAGATTATATTAACGAGAACGAATATCATAAACTTGAACGTGCTCTTAAAAAATATAATATGTTAGCTTACAAGAAACTTAACTTCGAGTACTATCCTAATTTCAGAAGTGGTAAGTTCCTTGGTGAAAAAGTAGCTACTGATAAAGAAAAGGGCAGTATTACTTATGAATTAAAACTACCTAGTGATCATATGTTTTCTCAAGTACATGGGGATGTTAAACTTCATTACATTGTTTATCCAAATGAGAATATGGTTATGCTTGATTCTATATCTCCAGAAGATATATTACTTGAAGGTCATATGGCAGAGTTAACTACTTATAAAGGTGTTATGATTAGTAAACAAAACGAAGCTAAAGATATGTTTAAAATAGATTTATTAAACATGTTAAATGATAACAAATAAAAACTGTGAATTAATCACAGTTTTTTTTATCTATTTGAATTACAACTTATTCTACTACTTATTTCATTACTAGGTAAAATCATTGATATAAGTGAGTCAGGTATATTTGGATACTCTATATTTATATCATGGATTATATCTTGTAAATCACAGTTATACTTAGTTTGTATATTTTTATTTAATAATGTAGCTTCCTCTTGAGTAATAATTCCATCTTCCACATATCCTGATAAAGATTGAGAAATTTGAGATATATATTCTGGTCTACGATTATGATTTGATTGTACATTATAAAAAAGTTCTTCAATCTCAGGACCTGGTTTTTTATTCCATTGTTTACTTATAATATATGCTTTAATTGGTGTAATTCTTCCTTCTTTAACACTTTGCAGTAAACCTTCTTCAAGACTAGCTAGCATACCTCTTTGTTCTTCGGACATTTTCGTTCCTCCTTTATTCTATTTTAGACCCCTTTTTTGGTCAGCGAGAAGCATTATATCACATACTTATAATATATGCAAGTGTTTTATATATTATGTTATTTTAGTGTGTTATTGTGTAAGATTCGTCTTTTTCTAATACATCATCTAGATATGGAATCTCAGGAATAACAGCATCTCTTTCTTTTAATGCTTCTATTATATTTTTAAGTTCTCTTAAAGAATGTATTCTATCACTTAATTCATCATACTTGTATTCTGATATATTTGGTATATTATCACCAAATATAAGTCTTAAATAAGCTAGAAGCAATGATAATCTATCATTATTTGTACTTGGTGATAAATAATCATCTTTGTAATCTTCAATATAGTCAGAAAGATCTCTAGAATAAAATGGGCCTTCAATAATTTTTTTGCCATTTATTGATTTATATGCACATGATTCGAAATCACAAAAAGCAACTTCCCCAGTACGATTACTAACTAATATATTATCATTAGATACATCTTGATAAATAAGTCTTTTATCATGAACTCCTTTTAGAATCTTAGCACTTCTTATAAATATACTGTTTAAATCACTTATTTTTACTTCTTTTCTTTTTCTAAAATATTCTGCTACATTTAATGAGTAGGGGAAAAAGTTCATAGAGTATCTTTCTAGCTTTTTTCCCTCCACAATTAAATCAATTGGTGTTAGTACGCCATCTAAGTCAATATCTCCAATTAACTCAAACTTTTTTAACATATCTCTTTTTTCTTCATCCGTTAATAACCTAGACATAGCCACGGCTCTTTCTTCAGAAGACAATTTATTAATTGAATCAATAGGTCTATTTAAAGATTTTATTATTTTTCCATTAACAAAATATAGCTGATCTGATAGTTTTATAGCATCAGTGCTAGCTAGAGTTCTTCTAATCATTTTTTCGTCAATAGTATTCAATCTAACCACCCACTTTTGAAAATAAAAAGTAACTAAAAATAATTAGTTACTTCAATTTCACTGAATGATACAATTATACCACATTTTACTTAAAAAATCAAGCTTTAGGTCCTTTTCTGACTTCTGGATCCTTAGGATAGTACTGTTCTACAATGTCATTATATATTTCATTTACAAACTGTTCCATGGCATCTCTATCTTTTTTATCTTTTGGTAAAACAGCATGTTCAACCCATGTCCAATCTTCACCTTCAATAGGATGAAATTCTTTAGCTTCTTCCTTTGATTTACGACCAGTGCTATCATATACTTCACCGTTTAATCTAAATGCAATATGAGGACGATCATCTAGATTATAAAAAACTAATTCTCCTTCGGGATAAAACTTTTGAAGAAGTTCTGCATAGTAATAGCAATTGCCAGAAGTAAATATGCCTGGTGCCATGTCTCCAGTTATATCATAATATGCTGGATTATTGTTATGAGTATAGTTAATTGCCTCAATAAGCTCTTGGATATCCGGAGTTACTGCTTTAATTGTGTTTGTATTCATTACTTTTCTTGAATAAATACTAAATAGAAGACTAATCTCAGGGATAGAATTTAGTTTTTCATATAACATTTCTTTACGATCCATCAAATCAGTCATAGATGCAACAGCTTCAGGAGCATTAAAAGCGGTATATGTACCTCTATTTATACTATTTTGTGTCTCTATAGTTAGTGCCACATTTAAGCCAACAATATCATTTTTAAGATTTACCAGTTTTTCCATGATTTCATCAAGGGATGATTCATTGATAGCTCTAATTAAGTCTTCTTGATTTTCACAATGAAAATAATCTGATAATTCAGTATAACGTATTTTTTTAAGTTCCCTTCTAAGAGTTTCATCAGCTTTTCTTATTGATTCTGGAATATCCATATCTATTCACCTCAATATAATTATACACAAAATAGTGGTTTTGTTCAAATTATTACGTATAATTGACATAAAAAAAATATAGTGATATAGTAATTTCACTTTTATTTAGGGGGTAATAATATGTTTATTTTGAAAGTATATGAAATAGAAGTAATAGTAGGTAAATATTTAAGAGATCATAACTATGCACCGTTCACGGATAAGAAAGAAAGACGTAGAGCAGCTAGAAAAATATGTTTAGAATACAATATAAACAGTAAATATGAAAATTATATAGAAAATGTTCTAGCAGCACCATATCCAGAAATGCTTAGTAGAATAAGGTATTTCTATAGTTATGGTTTTGGTAGTGAAGGGCAAGAAGCTTTTTGGGTAGAAAAAACCGCTAAATTCTATGGGATGTCAGTTGAAGCATTCGCTAATCGTTTAGAAAGCTTGCATAAGATGTCTTATCATAAAAGAATTAATAAAGAACTTGAAAGCATATATAGTTTTGATTCGCAAAGTAAGGCATTTGGTCTTTTAAGTCACATAGATTTTCATGAAATTGAGAGAGACTTTCTTGAAAAACTTGATATATATATGAAAGCTGAAGGTTTTATTAATAGTAAAGGTGAAAAGTACACTTTAAATGATGAAGCAGAAAAAAATAGCGAAAATGATATCAGTTTTGAAAAGAATGAGGACACTATTAAACTTAAAAAAGGATATTTTAAGTATACTTATGATTGGCTACAAGATAATAGATTGGTAGTTAATAAAGATGGTATTACATATAGTGTAGGTAAGGGATATAACAAACATAATGGTCCAGCATCTGCAATTAGTGTTGCTACTCAAATTGGTAGTTCATCTAACAAGGATACACTTGTAATTGAGACAAATCAGAATTATAAAGCGGATGAAATAATGAATGTTTCAATTAAAAGATATAATCAAGATACTGGAATTGTTACAACGGGAGAAATAAAATGCGCAATTGATGACATTACAGTTAGAATTGGAAATGAAATACATAGTTTACCTATAAATAGAGAAAACTTTGTAAATGAACTACAAGTAGCAGTTGATACTATATGCGAAGGAAATCCTAAACTTAAAGAAGAAGCTTCTAAATTTTTATATCACTTTATTCCTTATTATGATAGGGCAGTTGGTATACCGTTAACTAATAAAAAAGAAATGACGCCGAACATTGATGTGGTTCTACCGTTTTCAA
>CAYOUK010000009.1:0-3470 GCA_964407175.1 uncultured Muribaculaceae bacterium | reverse complement strand
ATGATAGGGCTGTTGGTATACCTTTAAATAAAAAAGAAGAAATGATGGAAGACTTACAAGATGAAGAGTTAAGAGCATTAAAAACATTTGCTCGTGATGTAGACAACATTAGATACATTCAAAAATATCACCCAATGACAGTAGGTGATATTATTGAACAATTAGAAGCAGCTGCAATAAAAAGAGAAGCAGCCCTTCAGAATATGGAAGACAAATTAGTAAGATTAAACGAATATAATCTTACTGATGATGGAGACATAGAACCATCAGATTCAAATAGATATAATCTTTAACAAGGCATTAAAAAAACCGATTAATCGGTATTTTTTTATTTGGTGCGGGTGACAGGACTTGAACCTGCACGGTATAACCACTAGATCCTAAGTCTAGCGCGTCTGCCAATTCCGCCACACCCGCGAAATGGTGGATCTTGTAGGACTCGAACCTACGACCATTCGGTTATGAGCCGAGTGCTCTAACCAACTGAGCTAAAGATCCATCGCTTCTTAATAATATCATAAAAATTTTTTTATATCAATCATTTTTTTGCATTTTCTTGGCAAAATAATAGGGAAAGTGATATAATTAAGGAGAAGTAATATTATGAAAAGAAAAGATAATGCATTAGTAAAACTTTTGGTTTTAATTTCGCTTCTACTAGTTTTAAGAGTAGGAGTAGTTAATCATGCTTTTAGAAGTCAGAATATTGGACTTAAATATAGAGATATTAAAATTAGCAAAAGCATGACTATTCCATACTTTAATGATAAGAAACTAAATGGTTTAATTGATAATTATATAAAGGATAATTCTTGTACAAAATTAGACTATAATATATTCTATATCGATTCTTTTAAAGTAAATGTATTTTTAGATTGTAACAAAAAAGAAAGCTTTATATATGATACTAAGACATCTAGTAAGTTAAACTTAGTTGATATAACAGGTGATACTAAAAAACTATTATCTAAGATATCTTCATTACTTAAGAAAAAATATCCTGCGAATGTATTAACGTCGCTATCAGTTTTAGATGGTACATTTAATATTAAAGACAATGAGATAGATGCATATTATAAAGATGGAGTTAATGTAAAAGTTAATAATAACGAAATTAAAGGTATCATGGATTATGATATGAAGTATGATAAAGAATATACAAATGAAGAATATACTATAGATAAAACAAAAAAACATATTGCCTTCACTTTTGATGATGGCCCTGCACCATACGATATCGAAATAGTTGATGCTTTAAATGAATATCATGCGAAAGCAACATTCTTTATGCTTGGTAATATGATGAGTAAAAATGGGGATGCTATTAAGAAAATAGTAGATAGTGGTATGGAATATGGTAATCATACATTTAATCATAAGGCACTATTTTTTCTAGATAATCCAGAAATACAATCTGAGATTACTAATACAAATAATATGTTTAAGAATATAACAAATAATGATTTAACTCTTTTAAGACCTCCATATGGTTAGTTTAAACAAAATACTATCGATATATCAAATATGCCTATTATTCTATGGAATGTTGATACTGAAGACTGGAAGAATAAGGATGCTAAAATAATATATGATGAAATAATGAAAGCTCAAGATGGGGATATTATTTTAATGCATAGTTTATATGCAGCTACTAAAGATGCTGTTAAACTTGCTCTTCCTGCTCTTTATGAAAACGGATATGAAGTAGTAAGTGTATCAGAATTATTTAATTTAAAAGGGATAACTTTAGAACCTGGAAAAGTATATCGAAGCGCAAATTAACCTTGACTAAATATAGAAAATTAGGTACAATTAGTTTGCTGTGGAGTGATACTCAAGAGGCTGAAGAGGCGTCCCTGCTAAGGATGTAGAGTGGGTAACTGCTGCGAGGGTTCAAATCCCTCTCACTCCGCCATTAAAAAAAATAAGGTCTTAGGACCTTTTTTTTAGTGCTTTTTTGTGCTATTATCAATTTGGTGAGAGAAACATGGAAAAAATACTTCTAGGATATATAAGTGGAACACATGGATTAAAGGGAGACTTAATAGTAAAATCTAGGTTTGAAAAACAAGATAAAGCCTTTAAAGTCGGAAATAAGATATATCTAAATGATGAATTACATGAAGTGACAGATGCTAAAATATATAAAGATAGATATTTGATTAAAATAGATAATATGAAAAACATTAATCTTGTTGAACATTACAAAGCATATGATGTATATATTGATAGAGAAGAACTACATTTAAGTGAAGACGAGTATTTATTTAGTGATTTAATAGATATGAAAGTAATATGTAATAATAAAGATTATGGTAAAGTAGTTGGTGTTGAAAATTATGGTAAAGATGATTGTTTAAGAGTTAAAAATAATAAAGAATATTTAATACCAATAATTAAAGAATATATAAAAAAAGTTGATTTAATTAATAAAGAGATAGTTTGTGAAAATATAGAGGGGTTAATAATATGAAAATAGATGTTTTAACTTTATTCCCTGAAATGTTTAATGGGATTTTAAATGAATCAATTATTAAAAAAGCAATTGAAAAGAAGATTGTAAACATCAATCTAATTAATTTTAGAGATTATTCAAAACTGTCTAATAAGCAAGTGTGAACCTATATTTGATGCTCTTGATGATATTAATAAAGATAAAGATGCTCATATTATTTTGTTATCGCCAGAAGGATCTACATATTCTAGTACTAAAGCTAAGGAACTTACTACATATAAACATTTAATTATAATATGTGGCCATTATGAAGGATTTGACGAGAGAATAAAGACTCTTGCGGATGAAATAATATCTATTGGTGATTATGTTCTAACTGGTGGTGAAATCCCTGCCATGGCTATAATAGATAGCACTGTAAGATTATTAGATGGCGCTATAAACAAAGAATCACTCGAGTCAGAATCTTTTGAAGATGGATTACTTGATTATCCTGTGTATACAAAGCCTAGAGAATATCGAGGAATGAAAGTTCCTGATGTTTTGTTAAGCGGTGATCATGCTAAAATTAAGGCTTGGAGAGAAGAAAAACAAATAGAAAAGACAAAAGAGAATAGGCCGGACTTAATGGAGTAATTATGAAATATAGTATTAGTAAAAATAAAAATAAATATAAAGCATCAAAGAAGCTTAGTTTTAAGGATGGTTTTAACTTTAATAAAACTGTTAGTATAACTATATATGATGAAGATATGATTAAAAGTGTGATTAATAATAAAATAAAATCAAGATTAAATAAGATATCAATCTTATATATGTTATATGAGACCGACGATGAAGATGAAAGCACAGGAAGATTGATTGAAATAAAGATAGAAGAACTAAGAAGGTTGCTACTCGGTGAATATCATGATTTTCTAAGTGAATCAAAAGTGCATGGATTAGAAAAAGATTTAACAAAAATATCAGATAAAATTAACAAAAGAAATAAAACTAAAACAAGATAACAAGAAAC
>CAYOUK010000008.1:0-21029 GCA_964407175.1 uncultured Muribaculaceae bacterium | reverse complement strand
AGATGTATATATTTTATCATTATGATATACTTCATAACATGTATTACCATTAAGAATGCAAGAATAAATCTCTATATCATATTTGTTTTTTATAAAAACAGTCAGTAAGGCTTTCTTTGTACTATATTTGTTATCTATTTCATTAAAATCAAAAGTATAATTATTACTTATTACAAGAGTCCCTTTGTTCACAATTATATTCTTAGACTCAATTGCTAAATTATATACTTTAATCTGATTTTCTAATAATGCACACAAAAACAAAATCATACAAATGATTATTATCAAACTAATTTTAACAATATTAAATCTTAAAAAATGGTATAGTGCTTTTTTGTTAGTTATCTCTGGTTTAAATAAACCAGTTGTAATCTCTTCAAAAGTTATACCATATATTTTATTAATCTTTTTAAATGTTTCTATTCTTGGTGTTCTTTCCCCGTTTTCCCACTTAGAAACTAATAGTGATGATACGTTTAATATTTCAGCGAACTCTTTCTGACTCAAATTATGGGTAAGTCTAATTTTCTTCAAAGACTTACCTATTTCTTTTGAATCAATTATTATATTATTTTTCATTTTTATACATTAAATCTAAAATAGCATATATCGCCATCTTGCATCTTATATTCTTTGCCTTCTAAGCGCATTTTTCCTGCTTCTTTAACCTTTAATTCCGTTCCATATTCTACTAATGCTTCATAACTCATTACTTCAGCGCGAATAAAGCCTTTTTCAAAATCTGTGTGAATAATTCCTGCGCATTCAGGGGCAGTCATACCATTTCTAAAAGTCCACGCCCTAACTTCTTTTGGCCCTGCAGTAAAATATGTTCTAAGACCAAGAAGTGAATATGTTTCATATATCAATCTATCTAAACCGCTATTTGATATTCCAAGCTCTTTCAAAAAGTTTTCTTTTTCTTCTTTTTCATAGTCAGATAGTTGACTTTCAAGTTCACAGCTCATAACTATGACTCCAGAGCCTTCTTTCTCGGCATATTCTTTTACTATTTCAGAGTATTTATTGTCACCAACAATAGCATCATCATCACTTACGTTAGCAACATATATAGTAGGTTTTAAAGTTATTAGATTAAATGATTTAAGAGCCTCTAAATCTTCTTTGCTTAAGTCACCCATTCTAAGAACTGTGTCTGATTCAAGTATTGCTTTAGCTTTTCTAAGCGCAGCAGCTTCCATTTTTTCTGGCTTTGTTTGAGCCATATCCATTTTTTTCCCAAGTTTTTGAATTCTATTATCTATTTGTTCTAAGTCTGATAGAATTAGTTCTGTTTTTATAATTTCGATATCTCTTATTGGATCAAGATCCCCTTCAACATGCGTTATTTCAGAGTTTTCAAAGCATCTAACAACATTAACGATAGCATCCACTTCCCTAATATGAGACAAAAACTTGTTCCCAAGGCCTTCGCCTTTAGATGCTCCTTTAACAAGTCCAGCAATATCAGTGAATTCAAAAGCCGCTGCCACTAAACTTTTTGGATTATATAATTCATTTAAATAATCTAATCTTTCATCAGGAACTTCTACTACACCTATATTTGGTTCAATTGTAGCAAAAGGATAATTTGCAGCTAGTATATGTTTTTTTGTTATTGCATTAAAAAGTGTACTTTTTCCTACGTTTGGTAATCCTACAATTCCTGCTTTCAAAGCCATAAAATCACTCTTTTCCATGCATTATTATAGCATAAATATCAATATTATTATATAAAAAAAGCAACTTATAAAGTTGCTACTGTGCTTATACCAAATGGTAATCCTGTAATGTATAAAAGTATTAATGCACCAAGGAATACAACCAACACTAATCCAAGATATGGTAGTAGATATTTAACTGATTTAGTAAGTGTTGGTGGATTATCATCATCACTATACATATTAATAAACGCTAAATAAATAACGAAGTATGCCATTATTGGAGTTAAACCATAAGTTGCACCTGTTGCTAATCTAAATACTAATTGTGCAAACTCTGGAGTCATACCAGCATTCATAAATACCGGAACAACAACACCACTAAGTATTGACCATGATGTAATTGGTGATGGTAAAAAGATAGTTGCTACCATTATACAAGCAAAAGTTAGAAGAATTAATGGAACTCCTGTAAATTTACTTGCATTAATTAAATTAGCTAAACTTGCTGTTACTACTTCACCTATTCCTGTTACTTTAAATATAGAAATGAAAGTTGAAGCAAAGAATATTAAAACTAGTGTTTTTCCAATACCATCCAACGAATGTCCTAGGTAATTAGATACATCGTGATTATTCTTTATAGTCTTTGCACCAATACCATAGAATATACCAAGGAGTACAAAGAATATTGTTATAACAAAGACAAAACCTTGATTAAAGAATGAATTATATCCAAATAGTTTATCTATATATAGATCTTGGCTATAATCTAGTAAGTTACCTGATAAAGGTAAACCAGGAATTATATTATAAATAAAGATTAGAATATATATAGCACCTATAAATAAACTAAATATAAGTCCTCTTTTTTTCTTTTTATCTAAATAAAATTCTTCTCTTTGATCAAATTCATATTTTCCAATGTTTGGAATAACATATTTCTCTGTTATAGTTGCTATTACAAAAGCTAGTAGCAATGTTAAAACTATCATAATAAATAGTGACATAAATATACTTATATTATATGTGGAATCAATTGATTCAGCAGCAAGCTTTGTATAAGATAAAAGCGAAGAATCAATCGAGTTTATAAATATATTAATACCGTGACCAAATGTTAATGCCGCAAAACTCATAACTATACCAGCGATTGGATTTCTTTTGTTGTATTTAAAGAACAATGCAACAATTGGTATTAATACAATAAACATTATATCTCCTGCTATACCAGCAAGTATAAGTATAAGCGATATTATAAAAGTAACTTTAAATTTATCTGCTTTTACAGTTAGTAATGAGAAAAATGATTGTAAAAATCCACTTTTATCCATTATTCCTATACCTATTAATATGATTATAAGCATACTAAGTGGTGCGAATGATGAAAAGTTTGAAACTGTTTGACTAAATATTAGTTTTAGTCCAGACAAATTAAATAGTGAATTAACTGCAGCCGTTGAGCTTTCAATATTTCCTCTTACGGCATTTATAACATTGTAATTTGTAGATATTTCAAATAAACCAAGTATTCCACTTATTACTATTGTTATACATATTAGTACTAAGTATGCCATAATTGGATGAAGTGCTACTTTTCTTTTAACCTTACGCATTTGTTTCATCTACCTTCTTTTTCATTTTTTTGTATAAATCAATTCGTGGCATCATGACAACATGGCCACAATTAACGCATTTGATTTTAACATCTGCGCCAATTCTAACTATTTCCCATAAATTAGTTCCACAAGCATGATTTTTTTTCATTATGACCTTGTCACCTAAACTAATTTCTTTGTTTTGCATTATGTACCTCAATTTGATTATATGGGATTTTTATATTATTCTCTTCATATTTATTCTTTACTAATTTATAAATATCTCTTTCATATTGATATTTTTTACCTGGACTACAATAGAATCTAATTCCATAATTCACAGAAGAATCTGCAAGTTTTACTATACCTAAATACATAGTTTTTTCTGGGTCCATTGTTTCCCAAGTTTTAATCTCTTTAACTACTTCTTTTAATACCTTTTCAACTTTATCTGTTTTTTCTTCATATGCAGTTGGAATAGTAACCATAACGGAAGCAGTTTTTTGAGAAAGATTAATAATAGAATTTATATTTCTGTTTGCTACACTTAGAACTCTTCCATCAAAATCCATTATTTTAGTTGATTTTAGTCCTAATTCGATTACTTCTCCAAAAAAGTCTTCATACTGAACATAATCACCTACTACATAATAATTATCCATAATAATTGTAGTACCATTAATAATATCTTTTAATGTGTCTTGAAGAGCCAATGCACCAACTGCTGATGCAACACCAAGACTTGCTACTAATGATGTTACATTAATACCATATAAATCAAGAATGATAATAATTGCTATTGCAAATACAATATACTTGATAATGTTTTTTATTAGATTATAAACTGTTTGTTTTCTCTTTCTTTCTAAAGGAGTTTTACTCCTATTAATAGATTTATTAACGAGTATATTAAATAATTTATAAACTACGAAAGATACAACGATTATTATTATAACGCCATATACTTCTTTATTTTTTATAAGTGCTATTACTTTGTCCATTATTCTTCATCCTCAAAATCTATATCTAGTGATTCTAATATTCTGTTTAACTCTTCATCATCGTTAAAAGGTATAGTTATTTTCTTTGCTGAAATAATAACTTTTGTCCCAGTTTTTTCTCTTAACTTGTCTTCATAAACAGAATATACTCTATTTAATGGAACAGCTTTTTTAACTGGACGTTTCTTAACTACATTTTCGTTTCTTGCTATTTCCTCTAAAGTTCTAACATTTATCCCTTCGTCTATTACTTTCTTAGCAAGACTTATTACATATTCATCATTTTCAATTTTACTTAGAATTCTAGCATGAGCCATAGAAAGTTTTCCATCAATAACAAGTCTTTTTATTTCTTCTGGAAGAGTAACTAAACCAAGAACATTAGTTATATAACTTCTACTTTTGCTTACTACCTTAGATAATTCTTCTTGAGTAATATTAGATTTTTCAAGTATTCTTGCATAACCTTCTGCTTCCTCAATTGGATTAAGATTCTCTCTTTGAATGTTTTCAAGAAGTGCAACTTCCATCATTTCTTGATCAGAGAAGTTTCTTACTATTGCAGGAATTTTATCAAAACCAGCCATTTTAGCTGCTTTAGTTCTTCTTTCACCTGCAACTAATTCATAGCCTTTTATACTTTTTTTAACAATTATAGGTTGAAATAAACCATGTTCTTTAATAGATTCAGATAATTCTTTTAATTTTTCTTCATCAAATCTTTTTCTGGGTTGGTATGGATTGCTTCTAATTTCACTTATTGGAATCTCTTCAATATCAGATTCACTAGCATTTGCAACAATCTCTCTTTCTACCTCACTAAAGTTTATATTTTGATTATTAAATAATTCTTCTAATCCTTTACCAAGTGCTTTTCTTTTAGTTTCCATCTCGATTTAAGACCTCCTTAGCTAAATTAAGATATGCTTCTGTAGCTCTACAAGTCGGATCATAATCACATATCGGCATTCCATGACTTGGAGCCTCTACAAGTCTAACAAGTCTAGGTATAATTGTGTTGAAAGTTGTATCACCAAAGTATCTTCTTACTTCTTCGACAACTTCTAATCCTAAATTTGTTCTAGAATCAAGAAGAGTTAGTAGCACTCCTTCAATAGCAAGAGTAGGATTTAGTTTTGATTGTGTCATTATTATTGAATTTAGTATTTGCGATACTCCCTCTAGTGCGTAGAATTCACACTGAACTGGAATAATAACCGAATTACTTGCAACGAGTGCATTTATTGTATTTATTCCAAGAGAAGGTGGGCAATCAATAATGATATAATCATAGTTTTCTAAAATCGTTTCTAACCCCTTCTTTAATCTTTCATTCTTTCTAAACTCTGGATCTCTATATTCCATTTGTATAAGTTCAACATCAAGTCCGGCAAGGTTTATAGTTGCTGGGATAATATCAAGTTTAGTAAATCCTGTTTTAATAATTGTGTCTTTAGCTTCTGCAGTACCAATTAATACTTCATAAATGCTGTTTTTAATAGCACCTTTTTCAATTCCAAGTCCTGTAGTAGCATTACCTTGAGGATCTAAATCTATAAGTAGAGTTTTTTTGCCAAATTTCCCTAATGATGCTGCAAGATTTATACTTGTAGTAGTTTTTCCAACTCCACCTTTTTGATTTACTAATGATATTATTTTTGCCATAAACTTACCACGCCTTTTTTTGTTACTTGTACTTATATATTTTAACATATTTAAATATTCAATACAATAAACTTCTTCTTAATATATTATATAAAAAAGTGATTATAACATTATAATCACTTTACATTTATTCTTCTTTGTTTTCTTCTTTAGATTTTTTAGTTTTTTTCTTTTCTTCTGCGTCTTTTTCTTCGTATTTTGCTATTTTTCCTGTTGAAACTAATTCATCTATTTCTTCTTTAGTAATAGTTTCATGTTCCATAAGAGTATCACTAATTAACATAACTAATTTTTTATTAGCTTTTAGTATTTTAGTTGCTTCTTTGTAACATTCATCCATTATTTTTCTTACTTCGGTATCGATTTCAAGTGCTACTGCATCAGAGAAGTTTTTATCTTTTGCATAATCTCTTCCAAGGAATACATTACCTTGTTTTTCTTCAAGTTGAACTGGACCTAGGTCGCTCATACCATATTCAGTTACCATTGCTCTAGCTATCTTTGTTGCTTTACTAAAGTCATCGCTTGCTCCTGTTGATATTTCACCAAAGTATAATTCTTCACTGACACGACCACCAAGAAGACCAGTTATTTGTGCAAGTAGTTCGTTTTTAGTCGAAATATGCATCTTTTCTTCTTTTGGTAGCATCATAGTATAACCACCAGCCATACCACGAGGAATGATTGTAATCTTATGAACATCGCTTGCATCTTCAAGCTTAAGTCCTATTACAGCATGACCTGATTCATGTAAGCTTACTAATTTCTTTTCTTTCTCTGTTATTTTTCTAGATTCTTTAGCTGGACCCATTAGTACTCTATCAGTTGCTTCATCAATCTCATCCATTGAGATAGCTTCTTTATCACGTCTAACTGCAAGTAATGCAGCTTCATTAAGTAAGTTTTCAAGGTCTGCACCACTAAATCCTGGAGTACGTCTAGATAGATTCTTAATACTAACGCTTTTGTCAAATTTCTTGTTTCTAGCGTGAACACCAAGTATTTCTTCTCTTTCGTCTGCATCAGGATAATTAACTGTTACTTGTCTATCAAATCTTCCTGGTCTAAGAAGTGCTGGATCTAGAACATCTGGTCTATTAGTTGCAGCGATTATAATGATACCTTCGTTTGTACCAAAACCATCCATTTCAGTTAGTAACTGATTTAGTGTTTGTTCTCTTTCATCGTGTCCACCACCGATACCAGTACCTCTTTGACGTCCCACAGCATCGATTTCATCTATAAATATTAAGCAAGGAGCATTTCTCTTAGCTTCTTTAAACATATCTCTAACACGGCTTGCACCCACACCTACAAATAGCTCAACAAAGTCTGAACCACTTATAAAGTAGAAAGGTACATTTGCTTCACCAGCAACTGCTCTTGCAAGAAGAGTCTTACCAGTTCCTGGAGGACCAACAAGTAAAACACCTTTTGGTATTCTAGCTCCAAGTCTTTGGAATTTCTTTGGACTCTTTAAGAAATCAATTAGCTCTTTAACTTCTTCTTTCTCTTCTTTTAAACCAGCTACATCAGTGAATTTAACTTTTTCTCCTCCACCAGATAATCTAGCAGTACTTTTACCAAAATCCATTGATTTATTGCCGCCAGAAGATAATTTATTAAAGAAGTATATAACTGCTATAACTGCTATTGCCATAGGAAGTATTCCGTTAAAGATAACAGATACCCAAACATCACTTCTAGGATCTTTATTAACTTGTACCTCCACGTTCTTTCCCTCAACACTAGTTAATAATTTATTAATAACAGAATCTGAATAAGGGATTAAAACAGTAAATGATTCATTCTTTGAATAATCTTCAAGTTTTCCAGTAACTATATAATTACTATAATTACTGTTTGGAGTAACTTCAATTTTCTCAACTTTCTTTTTTGATATATCCTTAATTAATTCATTATATGTTAGTTCATGAACTTTAGGTCTAGATGCGGTTGAGAAAAACAAAGCACCTAATATAATTACAAGAACTAATGAATACATAGATAATGATTTAATAGTATTATTCTTTTTCTTCTTTTGCATATTATTTTTCCTTTCTTTCGTACTTTAGTATTATATCACACTTTTTATCTTTGTTAATATCAAATTTGCTCTTTTTTATGCCAGGAATCCACAAAATTCTTTCATCGCTATCAACAAGAAGAGGAATTTCTTTTCTTTTTGTTTCTCCAATCTTTTCATCTATAAATATAGATTTAACTTTTTTATATCCATTTAAGTTTTTAACAGCGATTTTATCTCCTGTTTTTCTATTCCTTATATATAATGGTAATTTTATATCATTTTTATTAAGTCTTATAATATAATTATCACTTAATTCACTGCTTTCAACTAATCTAATGACATCACCATTTGGTAAATAAGTTTCATCTGTTACTTCGATTTTATAATCACTTGTTTCTTTTTTAGTAATTATATACAACTTATCATATTCTCTTTTACATAAGTAATTAAGTGGCAAAGTTAATTCAAAGTTTTTACCATCTTTAATTTTTTCTAATATTTTATCTATATGAATCTTGCTAATTTTATCAATATTATCACCATATATATTACTAAAAATGATATTTAACTCTTGTTTTTGAATTACTTTATCTAACTTATTAAACTTTTCTAAGTTAATATAATCATCATTATAATTATCATTTATTGCCTTTTCTCCTTCTTGCACTAGATAATCACTAACTTCAAACAATTCTTTGCTAAAACTTAAAAAGCTTTTATTAATATCTTTATTTTCTTCTTTTAGTTTTGGTAATATGTTTTTTCTATATCGATTTCGTGTATAAACACTAGACTCGTTTGTTTTATCTACAAAATAATAAATTTTATTATTCTCATTATATTTTAGTATCTCTTCTTTATCAGTATACAAAAGAGGTTTAATAAAAACAAAGCCTTTTTCTTCATAGTATCCTTTAAACCCAGCGTATCCTTTTAAGTTTGTACCTCTGCTGATTCTCATAAGAATAGTTTCAATTAAGTCATCCCCATGATGCGCTGTCATAATATACTTAGTATTATATTTTTGGGCAAGCTTTTTATAAAAATCATATCTTTTCTTTCTATAGTAGTTCTCACTATGATTTCCTTTTTCTAAAGTAATTCCTTCAAAAATAATGTTATTATCTTTAGCAAACTTTTCTAAATACTCATACTCAGTAATACTTTCTTTTCTAATGTTATGATTAACGTGAGCACATACAACTTTGATATTCATTTTTATTAAGACATCCAAAAGAGCCATGGAATCTGGGCCGCCAGAACAACCTAGAATTACATAGTTATCTATTTTTAAAGTGTTTAAAAATTTTCTTACTTCATTCATGTATGTGCCTCCTTAAGTCGTATTCTATAATTTTATTGGTGTTTTTTCAAGTATAAAGAAAAGAGAGGCATTACCTCTCATTTGAATTAACTTTAGTTAGTTTAACTGATACTGTTTGCTCTTTCCCTTCTCTTTCGATTTTTAACTTAATTGTATCACCAACTTTATGCTTATATAATTTATATCTTAATGTTGCAATATCATCTATTTTATCATCATCTAGTCCAATTATTATATCTCCACGTTTTAGACCGGCTTTGTCTGCAGGAGATCCTGCTTGAACCTTTACTACAACTACTCCCTCAGTAAGCTCAGTATTTAGAGTTATTCCTTCTTGATATAGATTATATCTATTTTCTAAATCCATCATACTTACTCCAAGAAGAGGTCTTTCAACTTTTCCGTCTTCTAATAAGTCATCAGCAATTGTAATAGCATCTTCAATCGGGATAGCAAAACCAATGCCTTCAACAGTATCAGAGATTAACTTCATGTTTGTTACACCAATTACTTCACCATTAGCATTAGCAAGTGGTCCTCCACTATTACCAGAATTAATCGATGCATCTGTTTGTAATACACTTATTGCATAATTACCAGCGGCTTCTCCTTCAAGTGATACTTCAACCATTCTATCTTTGCCACTTAATATCCCCCTTGTTACAGTCCAGCTATACTCACTAGATATTGGAGAACCAATAGTAAATACTGTATCACCAAGTCTAGCATTTTCAGAATTGCCTAAGCTTGCAACTTGGATATTTTCATCAGCACCAACACTTAAAACCGCAATATCAGCATCTGTGTCACCACCGATTATTTTAGCATCTACTTCTTTACCATCTGTAAATTCAACTTTGGCATCAGTCGCACCATTTATAACATGGTTATTTGTTAAAATATATGCATTGTTATTATCAGTTTTATAAACAAAACCAGTTCCTCCGCTTATTAATTTACCATCTTTGTATGAGGCAATAACAACAACGGCATCATATAGTTTATCAACTGCATCAGCAATGCCATTTTCAGTTATAGTAACTTCTTTTTCACTTCTATTAATAGTAGTGTTTGGTTTACCCATAGGTAAAACATAATATATAAGCAAATACATAAGCGCAGCTCCAACAAAGAATAAGATTATTGGTAAAACAAATGAATTACCTCTTTTTTCTCTTTTTGTTTTCTCTGGCTTTTCTTTTTTTGTTTTTTCTTTCTTCTCTTTTAAATTTTCTCCTAAAAATTCTATTTCTTCTTCGTTTTTGTCCATTTTTGTCCTTTCTACATATCAATCAAATCAGTATAGTTTTCAGGGATCCCCATTTTATCAAGCACATTTTTAATCTTAATTGTTTCTAGCTTTCCTGTTAGTATGTCTTTTTCATAATCAATTTCTTTGATCATTAGTCTAAAATCATCAGGTAAAAGCATTTGTTTCATGATTATCAAAAGTGCAAATAAATCATTCTTTCCTTTTGTATATTCTCTTTCGTCTTGTTTTAATCCTAACATTTCATGATACTTTGAATTTGGTATCATAGATGCTGTTCTATGGTCATAGAGAATATCTTCGTGTGCACATAAATTTCTATAGTTAGATAATATAGGTAAGTAACTTAATAATTCATTTATCTCTAAGTGAAACATCTCTGATATATCTTTTTGATCATCATATTTTAGTATAGAATAAAGTTCACAAATTATTCCAAAAGATATAACTTTTACACTTACCCATAGTGGTATATATCCATAATTATAGATATAATGAGTAGTTGCAGAATGCTGAGAACCATTTATTCTAATTTGTCTTTTAATCTTTCTAATTAAATCATTAACTTGTCTAATCTTATCCTTACTCGTATTATAATTAGAAGATCTTAAGTATTCCTTTTCTCTAATACCGTATTTTCTAGATATTTGATATGAAATAATACTTTTAATATTGTTTTCAATTATAAGAATATTTTTAAATATAATATTTCTTAATTGTCTATCAAAATTAAAAAGTGCATATAATTCTCTAAAAGTTGTACCATCACGATAATCATGAGAATTTGGATTTTTTAAAAATAAATGTCTATATCCGCTTAGAAAAAAATAATTTTCTCTTAATAAGATTTCAGCGACTGAAGCGTCATCATCGATTATAAGACCTTTATCTTTTAAAATCTGAACTTGTTCTTCGATTGTCTTAAATGTTTTTTGCACACCTACCACCTATTTTAAAATTATACTACAAGTTCAATGAAAAAGATAGCACTTTTATTTTAAGTTTGTGTTAAAAAACAGTGAAGATTATTTGAATTCTTCACTGTTAATTGCAACATCTTGATTAATAACTTCATATGAATCCGTAATTGATATAAATGCATTTGGATCAATTAGTTTTATTCCTTCTTTTAATTTATAGTATTCTTTAGTTGGTATTACACATAGAAGTATTTTATTTTTATCTTTAGAAAATCCTCCTTTAACATCAAACTCTGTTAAGTCGTATCCCAGTTCTTTCATAATATATTTTTTTACTTCTTTTTCTTCTTTAGTAATAATATAGAATACTTTAGATGTATTAACACCAATAGTTGCCCTTCTCATAATAAATTCAATTATAACGATAGCTATTAAAGAATACATGGCGTTTTCTAAACCAAAATAAGCTGCTGCTAGTATACATAATAGTAAATCAAATAGGTATAAAATCCACTTACTATGACGTTCAAACACATCAGTTGATAAAGAATCTATAACATCAATTCCACTTACCAAATGATCCTCTCTATATATAAATCTAGATCCAAGACCAATTAGAGAACCGCCATATATTGCAATAAGTAAACTATCAGCTGAGGCAACTGAAACTAAATGACCAATATTTTTAGTAAGTATTATAAATAATGGAATTAACCAAAAAGTAATAATTGTCTTCTTTAAATAATCATAAGGGTAAACATATAGTGCAAGTGCAAAACAGAAGAGATTTACACCAAGTACAGTGGCACCAAGGCTCACATGCATTTTATAAGAATATATGAAACCAAGTCCAAATACTCCTGATGGAATATAACTAACTTGTACAAAAAACAAATTAATCGCTGCACCTATCATCAGTGAACCCAAAACTATTTTAAAGTACTTTTTAAATGTTTTCACCCTAATCACCCTTTTTTTCTAAATATTCCTCCATAAAAGCTTTAATATCTCCATCTAATACTTTACTTGTGTTAGATGTTTCATAACCCGTTCTTAAATCTTTTACTAACTTATATGGTTCCAAAACATAATTTCTTATTTGAGAACCAAAGTTAATATCGATGTTTTCTCCTTTTAAGGATTTTATTTTTGCATTTTCTTTTTCTTTTTCTAATGCATATAATTTACTTTTTAACATATCCATACATATGTTTTTGTTTTGTAATTGACTTCTTTCTACCTGACAAGAAACAACTATCTTAGTTGGTAAGTGTGTAATTCTAACTGCAGAATTACTTGTATTTACGGATTGTCCTCCTGCACCACTAGAATGATACACATCAATCTTTAAATCAGTTTCTTTGATTTCGATGTCTATATTTTTCTCTATTTTTGGTATAACTGATACACTTGCAAAAGAAGTATGTCTTCTTGCATTTGAATCAAAAGGACTTATTCTAACAAGCCTATGAACTCCTCTTTCTCCCTTAAGATATCCATATGGATAGTAGCCACTTACCTCGAGAGTAACACTTTTGATTCCGGCTTCTTCTCCGTTTTGTTTGTCGATAACTTTATATTTATAATCATTTTTATCAAAGAACATTTGATACATTCTAAGAAGCATAGATGCCCAGTCACAAGCTTCGGTGCCTCCGGCGCCAGGATGAATTTCTAAATAACAATCAGAAGAATCATATTCTCCATTTAATAAAGAACTAATTTTTAAATCATTATACTCTTTTTCTAATTTTTCGATATCACAAATAGAATTAATCTCATCTAAACTTGCAATTTCTAATAGTTCTAAACTAGTATTAATTTCATTTAAAACTTCTTCATATCCATTAACAACTTTTTCAAGTTTAGATAGTTTTAAACTATATTTACTAAGTTTATCAGAATCTGTATAAATCTCTTCTTTAGAAAGTTCATTTTTAATGTTATTTATTTCTTCACGTTTTTTATCTAATTCAAAGATACCTCCCAATACTTTGGATATTTTCTTTTAATGTAGATAACCTATTATTTAATTCATCTTTATTCATATAAAGTCACCTATTAAAATTATAAATTATTTGTTTAAAACTTTCAATATAATTAAATAAATGTTATACTCTTTTTGAGGTATGATATGAGAAGAAGAATAATTAATATTGTCATTATTATGATTTCATTATTTCTATTTAACACCAGTATTGTTAATGCCGGTAGTATAGAAGAAATGAATATAGAAGTTACACTTGATAAAGAAGGAAATGCTTATTTTACAGAGACATGGAAGATGAATGTAACCTCTGGAACAGAAGTATATAAACCTATATATAACTTAAAAAATGAAACTGTTTCAAACTTTTCTGCTTCAAGAGATGGTGAAAATCTTAATATTGTGGATTCGTGGGACGTAGACAAATCAAGGGAAGAAAAAGCTAGTATTGCAGGGATTAACTATGTTGATGAAGGAATAGAGCTATGTTTTGGTATAGGTAACTATGGAAAGCATACCTTTGTTATCAAATATAAAGTGAATAATTTTATAACTACATTTAAAGGCGCAGATGCATCTTTATGGCAGTATGTTGGACCTGGTTTTAGTGATTCAATAGAAAAAATTAATATTAACATTTACTCTTATGAACCCCTTGCAGATGATTTTCCAATATGGGCATATGGTACTAAAGGATATTACTATGTAGAAAATGGTCACGTACATTTTGAAACTGATAGAGAATTAGATAAAAATGAATATGTTGTCCTATTGCTTCAATTTAATCCAGAGACATTCATTACTTCAAATATTTCTGAGAAGACATTCGATGATGTTTTAAACGAAGCTAATGAAGGAACTTTTGAATATGACTATGATGATGACGATGACGAAGGTATACTTGATGATATATTCTCTGTCTTTTCAGCAGTAATATTCACAGTAATATCATCTATAGTAGGTATTAAAGCAAGTAAAAACTATAAATCAAAAGTTAATTACGATTATGGAAAAAAAGGAATTGTTATTTCAAAAGAAGAAGCTGTATATTATAGAGATATTCCATTTAAAGATATTATTGATGGCTATTATGTAAGTGATGTATTTAAATTAAATAAAAATGATACTGATTTAATTGGAGCCCTTATTCTTAAATGGCTTAAGGAAAAACAAATAAAAATAGAAGATGTTAATGAAGAAAAAGAAAGAAAATATATATTTATCTTAGATAAAGTTTTTAAAGGTTCAAATGAACATGAGAAAAAACTATATAGCATGTTTATTCAAGCTAGTCACGATCATAAACTACATAGCAGCGATTTTTCAAGTTGGGTTATGTCAAACTATTCACAAATAGAAAGATGGTTTAAATCTATAGATGAAAGTGAGCTTGAGAAGTTCGTTCAAAATAATAAACTTGTACTACTTAATAAAGGCTCTGTTTTTACAAAGCCATTATACGAAGTAACTGATGAATTTAGAAAAGATGCTGTAAAGTTGGCGGGTCTTAAGAATTTTATTAATGATTTCACTATATTAAAAGAAAGAAAGACACTCGAAGTATTTGCATTTGAAGATTATTTGATTTATGCCCAATTATTTGGTGTTGCAAAGGAAGCAGTAAAATCATTTAAAAAGATTTATCCAGAACTAGCAAAAGATAATAATCCATATTTTGATATTTATATGTATAGTTATATTTCAGACTTTTCAAATACCACAGCCTCTGCAGTTAACAAAGCAAAAGAAAAAGCTTCTAACTATTCTGGCGGTGGAGGTGGCTTCTCTGTTGGTGGCGGAGGAGGAGGATTCTCCGGCGGTGGATTCGGCGGTGGATCTAGATAAACCAGAAATAATAAAGCAAGTAAAAAAAGATATTTAAATATCAAAAAAGTATGATATAATAATCATAGTAGGAGGCATAGAATGAAAGAAGAAAAATTTAGTTTAGGCGCTGTAGTATCAGTAATATCAAAAAAATTAATTGCTCCTCTTCCTGAAGTGGTTGGCTTACTTAACTTTATAACTGGCAAGGATCTAAGTGTGATGCAATTACCTAGAGCTTTGGACGAATGTTCTAAACATTTAAAAGAGCAATATCCAAAATTAGCTTCAGCTAGAGAAAAACTTGAAGGACAAAACAACGAATTTGGATTAATGTTTTTAAACGAGCTTGCTAAAACTTATGGTGAAGAAGTAAGTGTAAAAGCAATGCCAGAAGGAAGTTTTAAAGCAATGGATGTTAAAACAGAATTTGAAAACTTTAAAAATATTTATAAAACAGAAGAAGATAAAAAAGCAGAATAATCTGCTTTTTTTATTTAGAAATTTATTAATTCTTGTTCCAATATTAAATCTATATTAGCTTCTTTCTTTACTTTATCTTTAATATAATTAATAAGATCTCTTATGTCTTCACCCGTTGCATCACCAGCATTTATAATAAAATTAGCATGTTTTTCAGATACCTTTGCACCACCTATTTGGTATCCTTTCAAACCAAGATCTTCAATTAATTTGCCTGCAGGGATTTCTTCTGGATTTCTAAACACACTACCTGCTGATGGATACTCAAGTGGTTGTGACTCTACTCTTCTTTTCTTTCTATCATCAATAATATCTTTTATTTCTTCATATGGTTTTTGCGAAAACTTCATAGTAGCTTCTATTACTATCATATCTTTATTATGTTTAAAGATAGATTCTCTATAGCCAAAATTAATATCCTCTTTATTAATTGTTTTAATATTAAAATCCTTATCTAGATATTTAACACTTTGTATAATATCAGAGAATGCACTTTTATATGCTCCGGCATTCATAAAAATGCCACCACCAAGTGACCCCGGTATGCCTGCGGCAAACTCAAGTCCACTAAGGTTTTCCCTTGCAGATATAATTGCAAGTTTTATAATACTAGTTCCGGCTCCGGCAGTTATGATATTATCCTGAATACTATAATAATCTAGTGCTTCTAAATTAATAACTACGCCATCATAATACTTAGAAGAAACAATTACATTAGATCCTCTACCAAGAACCATAAATTTCTCATTATCTTTCTTTAATTGCTTGAGAAGTTTTATAAGATTATCAACTGAATTAGGATAAACTATAACCTTAGCAATACCACCCACTTTATATGTTGTGTGGTTTTTTAATGGTTCCTCATATAGACATTTACCATACTTATCAAACATTATTGCCCTCTTAATCTATTAACTATATTAATTAAATCCATACTATGAGATCCCTTTAAAAGCATTACATCTCCTGGAGATAATAATTTATCTATTGTATCATAAGATTCTTTTTCATTATTAAAGAAATAAACTGTATTCATATCATAATTAGCATCTTCTAAAACTTTGGATGCTTTTTTTAATTCTGGACCTACCATAATCAAATAATCAAATTTATACTTTAATATTTCCTTAAATATTTCCTCATGAATACTATTTGAATATTCGCCAAGTTCTAAAACATCGCCCAACACAAGAATTTTCCTTGAGAATTTAGAATTATGAAGTAGATCCATTGACTTTTTAATAGAATCTAAACTGGCATTATACGTATCGTTTATTAATGTTACGCCATTTTTAATTTCGATTTTTTCTAGTCTGTTTTCACCTAATCTAAATTTATCAATCCCGTCTTTAATGTCTTGATCTGAAATATCAAATTTTTTCCCTACAGCATATGCAACCAAACTATTGTAAATATATGCCTTACCACCAGCATTAACTGTAAAATCTAGTCCGTTTATTTTAAATGATGATGAGAAAACATCTCTATTAATATCTGTTGCATTATAATCTGCATTTGCATCTATACCAACAGTAGTTACTGTGGATTTTTGTTTTATTTCATCAATGTGTGAAGATATAATGTCATTATCTATGTTTGTAACTAAAACTTTTTCGTCCATACCATCGAGTATTTCAAGCTTAGCTTTTAATATGTTTTCTCTTGAACCAAGATTACCTATGTGAGCTGTTCCTATATTAGTTATAACTGCTAGAGTCGGTTTAGCAATTGAACTTAATTTATGAAGTTCACCAAAATGATTCATTCCCATCTCAAGAAGAAGAATATCTTCATCTTTCAAACTTAAAATGGTTAATGGCATACCAATGTTGTTATTAAAATTCTTTTCTGTTTGTAAAACCTTGTATTTTGTTTTTAAAACACAACCTATTAGATCTCTTGTACTAGTTTTACCAACACTACCCGTAACAGCAATAACTGGAATATCATATAAAGATCTTTTATAAGAAGCTAGTTTTTCAAGAGCATCAAGAGTATCATCGACAACAATAGCACTTCCACCTTCTGGAATAAGTGATAAATCAACTTCTATATTGCTATTTAAAATACATGAACTTGCTCCATTTGAAAAAGCATCTTTATAGAAAGTTCCTCCATCAAAGCTTTCTCCTTTTATACCAATATAGGTATCACCTTTTTGAAGAGTTCTAGTGTCCTTAGAAAAACTAACTAATTCAGTATTTTCATCACCCTTTATTAGCTTTCCGTTACACTCTCTTAATACATCTTTAACATATATCTTTTTATCCATATTTTTTTATAGCATTTAAAGCTTCTTCCCTATCGCTAAAATGTACTTTTTCTGTTCCTATTACTTGATATGTCTCATGTCCTTTACCTAAGAGCATTAAAATATCATTATCTTTTAGCATAGACACTGCTTTAAAAATTGCTTCCTTTCTATCATATATTACTTCATAGTTTTTTGATTTAGGACCTTTTATTATATCCTTCATTATTTTCTTTTCATCCTCTGTACGTGGATTATCATTTGTAAATATAACATAATCGCTTAACTTTGTTGCAATATCTCCCATAACTGGTCTTTTAGTAGTATCCCTATCACCGCCACAGCCAAGTACAGTTATTATTTTTGATGTTTTAAGTTCCAACGCCGTTTTTAATACATTCTTAACAGCATCTGGTGAATGGGCATAATCTATAAAAATACTCTTTGTATCGTATGATATTTTATCCATTCTTCCTGGCGGAGGTGTGATTTTTTCTGAAAGACTTAATACTTTATCAATATCAAAACCTGCATTAACAACAAGAAGTAGTGCCATTAAATAATTATATACATTAAACATTCCAACCATGTCAGTTTTAACCAAATAATCTTTTTTCTTATAGTTAAAACTTATACTAGTTACTTGATGTGATAAAGCAACACTGTTTATTACTAAGTCTGTTCCCTTTTTTCCATATAGAATATTTTTATTTCCATCTATAATAAACTTTTCGTGATATTTATCATCAGCATTAATTATAGCTACTTTTTTGCCACGAGTTCTTTCAAATAAAATCTTTTTTGCTTTTGCATAATTATTCATCGTCTTGTGATAATCGAGGTGTTCTGGCGTTAAGTTAGTAAAAGCTACTTCATCAAATTTTAAACCATATACTCTATTTTTATCTAAAGAATGGGAACTTGCTTCCATAACAACATACTCACATTTTTTTTCTTTTGCTTCTAAAAACATCTCATATAATAAATCAACATCAGGTGTTGTATTATTTAATTCTTTATATTCGCCATCTAAATAAAAACCAATTGTTCCTATATATGCACATTTTTTTCCTAACTTATTAAGCATTTGATAGACTAAATAGCATGTTGTGGTTTTACCATTAGTACCAGTTACCCCAATTACTTTAATATCCTTAAATTTATTATAATAATTTTTATATAAATATTCTTCTAGATACTTTCTTGTGTCAGGAACAATCTCTGTCTCAACATCATATGAACCGTGCTCACATATTATTTTAGTTGCTCCATTTTTAATAGCATCTTCTATGTAATCATGGCCATCTCTAACTACATTTTTAATTGCAATAAAAGTGTCTCCTGGTTTTACTTTTCTTGAATCAGATTTAATATCAATCATAGCATCACCTTCTAAAACAATTATAACAATTTGAGTTATTAAACTCAAGGCAAACAAAAAACTGGCAACACTAGTTACCAGCTTATATTTTATCTAAAAAATGAACCAATAATTCTAAGAATTCTAGCTCCATCGTGACCACCAGCCACATCAGATACCCAAGCTATTGATCTAAGTAATCTATCCACAAAGACACCTCCTTATTCTTATATGTTCTATTATATAACAGTTTTATTAACAGTGTTTAATTTTTTTAATCTACTTTACATATATTAGTATTGAAGGTATGTTAACAACTCTATATATTTGAATTTTCATAGAAGAAAACTAAAAAAGGAGCTCCATTATGAGAAAAACAATTAGAGAAACGATAGAAAAAGCGAGAGATTCAGTTGATAAATCCAGTTATTACGAAAGCCATATCATCTATAATTCTAACGAACACCAAGTACAGAAATTAATTATAAAAATGGAAAGCCTTGAGCTTATGGATGATAATCCTTTTAAACTAAATTTTTATGAGTGTATTGATTCTTGGTACAAACACGCAAAAAAAAGAGCAGAAGCTATTCAAGATTATAAAGATTTTTATATAACTAATGCTGATCCACAAAGATTGCATTTGGCTCCTATTACATCAAGAGATGAGCAAACTGATTTTAGTATTATTAATTCATTACCCCCAGAATCTACTGTAAAGAAACTAGAGATAAGACTTCATTCTATCGCTGTATTAATATCAATGTTTAAAAATAAGTATCAACATGGAGATATTGAAAACCGAAAAATATATCGTGAATTATTAGAAAAATACAGAATAGAATATGAGGTTTTATATAAGGAATATATTTTTGAAATAATGAGAATAATAGTTCCTATTAGAATTCAAAATTATCAAAGTGACTTAATACCACTAGATAAACGAGATGAATTTAATTATCATTTAAATAGAATAGATGGTTTAAATACTTTATTAGAAATGGATGTAGATGCAATGAAAGGATTTGTTTCTTCTGCAGAAAAAAACATTCATCTATTCCATTAGAAAGTTAGAAAAAAACAACTACTAAACTGTAGTTGCTTTTTTAATTTTATTTAATAGAGTTGTTCTATCCCAAATTTCTATTCCGTTCTTTTTAGCCATTTCTTTAACATTTTTGTTAACTTCTTTATTTGAGACAATTAAACCATTTTGTACTCTTTCCTTTTTCATGTCTTTTATTGTTTCATTTACTTCCTTTTTTGTTACTTCTTTATTTAAAAATGTTTGAACCGTATATATGAGACCATTTTTAATAGCTAGTATATCATTATCGTTGATTCTAGATTTGTCTACTAAACGGGCATCTTCAATAGCTACATTAGTAAATTGATTTTTTATTAATATACTATGAACATAGTTTCTAAATTCTCTATCATCAAGAAATTGATCAATTATCAAAAGATCTTTCATATTATCCCTCTATTCTTATTTATATTATATAAGGTACTATAATTAAAGTAAATAAAAAAAGTAGAAATATCTACTTTTTTATTTGTTTATTACAATATTTAAATAACTCTTCGTGAGAATATTTTTTGTTTTTAACAACATTAAACTTATCACCACATTTAATCACATCATAAAATGGTGTA
>CAYOUK010000007.1:1174-21393 GCA_964407175.1 uncultured Muribaculaceae bacterium | reverse complement strand
TTCAGTTACATTAGGATTCGATACTATTTCTTCTTTTATCTCTTGAACTTGAGGCGCTATTTCTGCATTGCTTTGATTAACTGGCGCAGTTGGTGTCATATCTTCTGGTGCTATTTCATAATCAACATCAGGTACAAATGGAACACTTTCTTCGTTTTCCTCACTTGATTCTTCTTTATTTACTATATCAAATGTTTCTACAGAGTTAGAAGGAGTTGATTGACTATTTTTTATTTCTTGAATGATAATATCGGAAGATTTAGTTTCTATTTCGTTATTACTATTATCCATGAATACCTCCTATACTCTACTTTTTTATTATAGCATAATAAAGGTATTTAAAAAAGAGTATTTCTACCCTTCAAAATAAACTATAAAGTCATTTTCATATGGAATATCGTAATACTTTAAATACTCTTTTTTCTCTTTAGTTTCATATGGAATATACTTATATAAAATATCACTTTCATATTTTGATGGCAGAGGAATTATATTCATGTCACAAGATAAATGCCATTTAATATAATTATTCATATCGATATTTTTTATAAATGCGTTTCTACAAATATAAATATTAGTTAATAGTATTATAACAGTTAAAACAAACCATATTTCTTTCATAAAATCATTTGGGAATAAATAATCCACTATATTTAATATTATAAGCATATCGAATATATAAATTGGAAAGTTGTATAATGCTTCGATATCTATAATAAATAATAATATTAATATATATACTATTTTAGATATATAGAATATATTATTTCGTCTTTTAAACGATATACTATTATTTGATTTATTTATAATATAATATGATCCAACAAGATTTAAAATATAGGAAATATATTCTAAATATATATTTTTAGATACTAGGAATATCACTGAAAAAAATATTACACATAGTAGTGATAAAATATCGAACACTTTTATTTTAGTTGTACTTTTTAAAAACACTTTAACAGATAGGAATAATAGTAATGCTAGTGTTATAAAATATATTAAAAAGCTTCCATTAAAAATATTAGGTATTACATTTTCTATCGCGTGAAGAGATATGCTTGGGATATAAATAATCTTATGTGTCATATGCGCGGCAATTATTGTGTATGTTACTCCAATAGTACTTCCTAAGAAAAGTGCAAGTGGTCCCTTTGTTGACTCTTTTTTTACAATGTTATATATTAAATTACCCAGTATTATAATAAAGGCTAATATAGTAAAACTTGGTGTAATAATAGTAGCAATTATTCCAAGAAGTAAGGCTTGCCATTTAGCTAGTTTATATAATTTGTCATTACAAATATAAGAAATAATTATGAGGTATAAAAGCATACCAAGCACATAATATACAAAGTTAGGAAGATATATATATATACTTTTAAATACACTTTGGTCTATAACCAGTACAAGAAATAGTGATAAGTATAGTAATGTTTTATTATATTTATTAATGATGTTTTTTGATACCACAAAAAGGCACGAGAACACCAGTGCAACAAATATTATTCTAACAAGTTTTATTTTGGTTATTATATATAAAATGACGTTTGAAATAAGCCCCTCTTTAAAGGCACTCCAAAAGCCAATAATACTAATCTTATTTAAAGAAAAATTAGACCAATATAAGCTGTCCCCTGTTAAAGGAAAATAAAACGCTAACACTACAAGTAGTGCAAATATAATAAAATAATTATAATTTCTTTTAACTATTTCCTTCATATGCTTCCCCCTACTCTTAATTTTAACAAAGAGAAGAAAAGAAATCAATGTTTTTCCCCTTTTACTTTAATTAGACTAAGCTTTTTGTTATAATATTTTTAGTGGAGGGACTATGGAAAAAAGTAAGTTAAGAAATATCATGCTAAGCCATGAAGAAGATTTTTCTCCTTATGCGTCTTTTGATAAAGATGCCATAAGACTAAAACCCTTAGAAAGTGATATTAGACCTAATTATTTTAGAGATATAGATCGAATAATACATTCTTTATCATACACAAGATATATAGATAAAACACAGGTTTTTACCCATGCTGGTGATGATAATGTCTCAAAAAGAATTATACACGTTCAATTAGTTAGTAAAATAGCAAGAACTATTGCTAGAGCTTTAAAATTAAACGAAGATTTAGCTGAAGCTATTGCACTTGGACACGATATTGGACATGTTCCTTTTGGTCATCCAGGAGAGTATATATTAAACGATATTAGTCTAAAGTATACAGGAGAATACTTTGCCCACAATGTCGAGAGTGTTAGAGACCTTATGGTTCTTGAAAAAGGTGGCGAAGGAATCAATTTATCTGTACAAGTTTTAGATGGCATTTTATGTCACAATGGTGAGTTTGCATTAGGAAAATACGACCCAACTAAAAAGACAAAAGAAGATTTCTTAAATGACTATTACACTAGTTACAAAGATCCAAATTATATAAAAACTCTTAAACCTATGACTTTAGAAGGTTGTATAGTTAGAATTTCTGATCTAATAGGATATCTTGGTAGAGACATCGAAGATGCTATTAAACTAGGTGTACTTGATATAAAACAAGTTCCTACATCGATCACCAAGGTTCTTGGAAAAACTAATAGTGATATAGTTAATACAATTATACTAGATATCATAGATAATTCTTTTGGAAAGCCATATATAAAATTATCAGACAAAGTATTTAAAGCAATAGTTGAACTAAAGAAGTTTAACTATGAAAATATATATTATAAAGCTAATTCTAAAGAAGATATATCTCATTATGAAACAATTTTCAATTCATTATTTGAATATTACCTTAGTCATATAGATGATAGTAATTGTTCTATTAATAAAGTTTATTTATCTGCAATGAATGAATCATATAAAAAGGAAACATCTCCTGAAAGAAAAGTTATTGACTATCTAGCAGGAATGACAGATGAATATATTTTAAAAGAATATGAATTATTGAAGCAAAAAAAAGAGAACTAAATTAGTTCTTTTTTTAATACCATCCTCTACTTAAGAAGTTATTCCAAGCATTTGAAGGAGAACCATATCTACCAGCGATATATTTTAATCCCCAACGAATTTGAGTTTCACCATTAGTAGCCCAGTCAGCACCTTCACTAGACATTTTGCTACCTGGTAATGCTTGCGGAATACCATAAGCACCTGAACTAGAGTTACCAGCATTTACTCTCCATCCTGATTCTCTATTCCATAGGTTAACTAGAGCTAAGAAGTCATCTTCAGTCCATCCATAGCTTAAAACTAAACTATGTGCGTAACTTTGAAGTTCTGCAACTGTTTGAGATGAACTTGCAATTATCGCATTAGCTTGAGCATTTGAAGCCTTCTTTTCAGCTTCTATTCTAGCAAGTCTTTCTTCTTCAGCTTTTTTAGCTTCTTCTTGAGCAGTTGATTCAGCAATAGATTCTTCTACTTGAGCAGCAGTTTCTTGTGCTTTAAAGCCGTCAACTACTTTATTCATGACTTTTACATTAAGATTCTTGCTTGGATTAGAATTAGTTTTAATTATTTCATTAGATAAACTAACATTTGAAGTTCTAAACATAAATACAACTCCAATTAAAACAACTAAACAAGCTATCTTATAAATCTTATTAAAATTAATTTTATTTTTCAGTTTACTTTTCTTTTTCATAAGCATAATAATTCCTTACTTGCCCTAGTATTTTAACATATTTTAAATAAAATGTCAAAAAATGTAAATTTTTCCCCTAAAAATAGGACTTTATAACACATTATGCTTTTTTTTTTGATATTATTATATTTTAACATTAAAAAATACTAAATATTATTTAGTATTTCACTCTTCATTATTTAAGTCTGTATCTTCTTCACAGGTGTTATTATCCCATATGTCTGGTTTTTGAACTACCCCTATAAATAAGTTTTGTTTAGTTTTTGCGTCTCTTATTATATAGACAAACGGTTTATTAAATTTAACTTCTATAGTTTTATATTCTTCTTGTGGAAGCGCAGAAGTTGTCATTACAAATGCGGTTACTGCAGCAGCTTTAGTTCCAGTTTCCCCAAGCTTAATATAAGTTTTATGAATTGCTTCACCAACATTTAAACCATCAATACTAGTTGAAATGTTTCTAAAATCCGCTTCACTTCCAAAAGCTTTTGTAATACCTAGTTCTTTTAAACCTTCTAAAAATGTATCATATGTAAAATCATATTCAAATTTAGGAAGTGCTAAAGACAATCTTGTTTTATTTGTCATATTTTGAGTATTACTGTCTATATTTTTAATTGTATTATTATCAAAGCTATCTATATATTTATCAACTGAATCCTTAGGAAGTATACCAACAAATTCAAGGCGTATGCTTTTTTCATCATTGCTTGCTTCACCATTTTCATCATAAGATACATATGGAATAATTACCCCTTCTGAATCACTTGTTTTAAAATATTTTGCATCTGATTGGTAAAAGTTGTGCATCATTTTAACTTTGTATGTTTCGTTTTCATTTTTAAACTCATCTTCTTGAGTATTACCGCAATCAAACCTATTAGCCCAAGATACATCAATTGCAAGCGTATTAACTATTCCAAGAATAAATGAAGGATCAATATTTCCAACGGCATTATTTATCATTCCATAAGTTTTTTTACTCACCCAATTATTTATTATATTTGGAGATTTAAACTCGTCATATAATATTTCTCCATCGTAATCATTTTTTATCAAATCAGAATATGATTTAAGAATATCTTTTTCATATTTTTCTTGAACAAATAACGCGTTTGATGTTGCTATTCTCTCCTTGCTGTTTAGTAATTCTATTTTTTCATTACCAAGAACTTCATCTATCTCTTCTTTTGTTTTACCATTTGCACCATCTCTAAGCATTGAAAGCGCTAGTTTCATAGAATATGGACTTATTAGATAATTATCAGTAGAATAGTTCTTATTAACGCTTTTTAATATATTAGCATCGAAACTATAATCACTTTTGTTTTTAACTTTTTTTGGCTCATTTGTATTTACACTTCTATTATTTATAAACAAACCAACTCCTACACATATCGATATTATTAGCGCCGCTCCAATAACTATAAAATCTCTTTCTATTTTTTTCATCACTTCACCACCTATTATAAGATTATCATATTAAATTAAAAAAAGCTATACAGCTTTTTTATTTTATTTCTTCATTTATTAAAACAAAGTTATCAGCTTCCGCAACTATGAATAAACCAGAGATTCCAATATTATCGTCCTCTATTATTAGAGTTCCGTTATAACTATATTTACCTGATTCTTCATCGTCACTTGTTTGTTCTTGATATACACAAGCATTAGTTCCATCTTGGCAAGTGAAATATCCTTCTAAAGAATAATACTTTTTATTTGGATTAGATTTATAATAACCAAGATATACTACCTTTTCTATTTGCCAATCTAGAATATTATTCTTAGTTGCAAAACTTTGATTAATTGTTTCGCTTTTTGCAAGTGCTACTAAAACATTTTTATAATCTTTAACATCTTCTTCCTTGCTTTCTTCAACGCTTTCTATAGACTCTTGGCTTTGAGACGTGTTTGATGCCCCACTATCCTTACTTCCAATATAAAATATATACGATACTAAAATAAATATTGTAATCGCTAAAATTATTACTAATATAATTAGTCCCTTATTTCCCCTTTTATTATTCATTATATCCTCCCTATCGTAATAATATCACATGATATAAAAAAAAGCTATAAAATAGCTTTTTAATCGACTAACTCTAGACGACACATTAAAGCGTCATCTCCACGTCTTTCTTTTAATTTAAGAATTCTAGTGTATCCACCATTTCTAGTTTCATATTTTTTAGCTAAATCACTAAAAATAATATCTACAACTCTTGCATCGTTATTTAAGAAAGCAAGGGCTTTTCTTCTAGAAACTAAAGTTCCTTTTTTCCCATATGTAATAAGCTTTTCAACAGTTCTTCTAACTTCTTTAGCTCTAGCTTCAGTTGTTACAACATAACCTTCAGTTATTACTGTTTTTGATAGGCTTGATAAAATGCTTCTTTTGATGTGAGTTTCTCTATTTAATTTTCTCATATACTCCTCGCCTTTCTATTCGTGGAACTTAAGTCCCATTTCATTAACTTTGTCAATTACTTCTTTAAGTGATTTTTTACCTAAGTTACGTATCTTAGTAACTTCAGCTTCTCTCTTATCGATAAGATCTTGAACTGTATTGATATTTGCTCTCTTTAAGCAGTTATAAGTTCTTACAGAGAATTCTATTTCTTCGATAGGAGTTTCTAAAGTCTTAGTAATAATATCTTCTTTCTTTTCAGCCATTATACCAGAGTCATCAGCGATGTTATTTAAATCTTTAATGATTTCTAAATGATCAATAAGAATTCTTGCAGATAGTGCCATAGCTTCTTCTGGATTCATAGAGCCATTTGTAGTTATATTCATGATTAATTTATCGTAGTTATCTTTTTGACCAACACGAGCTGGTTCAGTCTCAAAATAAACTCTTTCAATTGGAGAATATAAACTATCTATTGGAATTTGTCCTGGTTCTAGTGTAGCTTCAAGTAATTTCTTATTTTCAGCAGCATCTACATAACCACGTCCATAACCAACTGTCATAGTCATATCAAGCTCTCCACCTTTAACTAGGTTAGCAATTACTAAATCTTTGTTAACGATTTCTAAGTCTTGATCTACTTCGATATCACCAGCAGTAACTGGTCCTTCTTTTTTAGCAACTAGATGAACAGTTTTTGGTTCTTGTGTGTGATTTTTAATAACAACACTTTTAAGGTTTAAAACTATTCCTGTTACGTCTTCAACAACTCCAGAGATCTTTTGGAATTCATGCATAACACCTTCAATTTTAACAGATGTTATAGCTGATCCTGGTAAGTTAGATAGCATTACTCTTCTAAGAGCGTTTCCTATTGTTGTACCAAAACCTCTTTCAAGTGGTTCAAGTTCAAACTTTCCAAAGAAATTATTTTCTTCATATTCTTTAATTTTATATTCAGGTTTTTCAAAATCTAATTTTATCATTACTCGAGCTCCTTTACTATTTTCTTGGACGTTTTGGTGGTCTACATCCATTGTGTGGTACTGGTGTTTCATCGTTGATTGCAGTTACTTCTAATCCTGCAGTTTGTAAACTTCTAATCGCATTTTCTCTTCCTGCGCCAAGTCCTCTTACAAATACTTCAACTTTTTTAAGGCCTGCATCAACTGCAGCTTTAGCAGCAGATTCTGCACTAAGTCCAGCAGCATAAGGAGTTTTCTTTTTAGAGCCCTTATAACCAACAGTACCTGCTGATGCCCAACTTATAACATTTCCTTCAGTATCAGTAATAGTAACAAGTGTATTATTATAACTTGATTTAATATGAGCTTGACCTTCTACGATATTAACTTTATTTTTTCTTTTTCTTCTATTATAAGCCATAATTATCCTCCTATACTATTTAGTAGCCTTCTTCTTGTTAGCAACTACTTTACCTTTACCTTTACGAGTCTTAGCATTTCTACTTGTTCTTTGACCATGTACTGGTAAACCTTTTTTATGTCTAACACCTTGGTAAGAATTGATTTCCATCTTATTTTTGATGTTCATTTGAACTTCACGACGTAAATCACCTTCTACAACATATTTGTCAATTTCTACTCTTAGTGATGCAAGTTCATCGTTAGATAATTCTCCAACTTTTTTGTTTTCATCAACTTTAGCAGCTTTACAAATATCTTTTGCAGTTTTTCTACCAATACCATAAATATGTGTTAAACCAATATATGCTTTTTTATTGTTTGGTAATTCAACATTTTTAATACGTGCCATTCTTTACTCTCCTATCCTTGTCTTTGTTTGTGTTTTGGGTTTTCACAAATAACCATTACTTTTCCATTTCTTCTAATAACCTTGCATTTAGCACAGATTTTTTTAACTGATGGTCTTACTTTCATAAAATTATCCCTACTTTCTATAAGTTATTAGCCCACGTTTTATATCATATGGTGAGAGTTCTACTACTACAGTATCGCCTGGTAAGATACGTATAATATTCATACGCATTTTACCAGAAACGTGAGCTTCAATAGTAGCCTTATTAGGTAACTCAACTTTGTATATATCGTGATTAACGCTAAGTACTTTACCTTCTACTTTAATTTTAACTTCTTTCGCCATTTTCATCTCCTGTTAAAATTTCATATCCCTCTTTGGTCACCAAAACGGTGTGTTCAAAATGAGCGCTAGGCTTTCCATCTCTTGTGACTACAGTCCAATCGTTCGATAAAACATAGATGTTTCTTTTTCCTAAAGTAAGCATCGGTTCTATTGCAATAACCATACCTTCTTTAAGTGTTATGCCTGTCCCATATTTACCATAATTTAGAACATCTGGGTCTTCGTGCAAATCTTTACCAACACCATGACCACATAGTTCTCTAACAACTCCTAGTTTATGTTTTTTAGCTGTACTTTCTATTCTTGCACTGACATTTCCAAGTTTTGCTCCATCTTTTACTTCCTTAATGCCTGCATAAAGTGCATCCTCGGTATGTTTAAGAAGCATTTCCTTTTCATGACTAATCTTTCCAACTGGAATTGTTATACATGCATCAGAATGATATCCATGAGCCATAACTCCGACATCAAGTGATACAATATCTCCTTCTTTTAATACTCTATCAGAAGGAATACCATGGACGACTTCCTCATTAACACTTATACAAATGTTCCCTGGGAAGCCTCCATATCCTTTAAAACCTGGAATGCCACCAATAGACTCAATATATTTACCACATAAATCATCTATTTCTTTAGTAGTAATCCCTGGTTTAACTATTGTTTTAAGATACTCTCTAGTCAAATAATTTAAATGACCAGCTTCTCTCATATATTTTATTTCTTCTTCTGATTTAATGTTTATCATTTAATCACGCTTACTATTTCATCATATGTGTTGTTAACACCATCTACTTTAACTAGAATACCTTTTTTGTCATAGTATTCAATTAGTGGCATAGTAACTTCTACATATGAATCGAATCTCTCCTTAAATGTATCAGCAGTATCATCACTTCTAGTTATAAGATCACTACCGCAAGCATCACATTTTCCTTCAGTTTTAGGTTGTTTAAAGAACTTATTATAAGATCTTTTACACTTAGGACAAATGATTCTTCCGGTTGCTCTCTTTAAACAAATGTCATAATCAACATCAAGTTCGATAACTGCATCAAGTGTCTTGTTGATATCTTTAAGCATATCATCAAGCGCAATCGCTTGATTTAAGTTTCTTGGAAAACCATCAAGTATAAAATGATCTTCTTCTTTTAAAGTTTGTAATTTATTCTTAAGAAGTTCTAAAACTATCTCATCACTTACAAGCTTGCCTTGAGAAATAAGTTCATTTACCTTTTTTCCAAGTTCAGATTCTTTGTCGATTTCTCTAAGTAAATCACCACTAGATATATGTACATATCCAAGTTTTTCAGTAAGTGCATCACTCTGCGTACCTTTACCAGCAGCAGGTGGTGCTATAAATAATATATTTTTCAAATCAGCGTCTTCTCCTTTTCGTAGTAGTATAATTTCTAGAAACAATACTACTTTCTAATTGTTTATATGTCTCAAGTGCAACACCGCACACGATTAATAGTCCAGTACCTCCGATTGTTACAGAACTATCAAGTCCTGAAACTTTAGTAAATACTATTGGAAGAATTGCAAGAATGATTAGTGCAATACTACCTACAACAGTTAAATATTTAATTGTATTTCTTAAATATTTACTAGTTGGTTCTCCTGGAACAACTGACGGAATATATGCATGAGACTTATCTAAATTCTCAGCGATTTCATCTGAGTTCATAAGCATCTTAGTATATATATAACCAAATGCATAAATTAAAACTATATATAGTATTAATCCCGTTGGAGAATAATAAGAAATATAATTATTAACAAAATTTGTAATACTTTTCTTACCAATAAATTCTGCGATAAGTGATGGTATACCAACTATTGCACTTGCAAAGATAACTGGCATAACGTTCGCTGAATTTAGTTTAACAGGTAAGTAAGTCTTTTCACCTCTATACGAAGAAGCAGTTTGATTAGAATACTGAATTGGTATTCTTCTTTCAGCTTCTTGTACATATATGATTCCGATAACAATAAGTAAATAAATGATTGTAAATCCAACTAATGCCAAGATACCAAGCCATAATGGCGCAGTACTTGATGCAATAAATGATTTATAGGCATTTATAAATATTGATGGAACCCCTTGAACGATACCAGCCATGATTAGTAAACTAATACCATTACCAATACCGTTTTTAGTTATTTCATCACCCATCCAAAGTAGGAACGCAGTTCCACCTGTTAGGATAAGTGTTGTTTTAAGTACTACAATTGCTCCTGCACCTTTTAAGAATGCATAACTAAATACATATCCTTGTAAAAGCGCAAATATAATACCTAAATAACGATTAATCTTATTAATCTTTTGTCTACCTGCAGCGCCTTCTTCTTTAAGTTCTGTAAAATACGGGACTATATCCATCTGAAGTATCTGTGTTAAGATACTTGCAGTAATGTAAGGCATAACACCAAGAGCAAATATAGAGAAGTTCTTAAGACCGCCACCATTCATTACGTTTAATAGTTCTAGAAATCCTAGATCTTTTGTAATGCTTACAGCGCCTGGAACTACTATATTTGTTCCTAGAGAAAATACTGCAAGAGCAAGTATTGTAACTCCAATTCTTTTCCATATATCTTTATTCATTAAAGATAATGTTTGCTTTAGACGTCTAAACATCTAAATCACCTCGGCTTTTCCGCCCTTACTTTCAATCTTTGTTACTGCACTTGATGAGAATCTATTAGCTTTAATAGTAACTTTGTGAGCTAGCTCACCTTTAGCAAGTACTTTTAAACCAGCTAATTCTTTTTTAACAATTTTTCTTTTCTTTAATTCTTCTAAAGTAACTGTATCTCCATCTTTAAATCCATCTAAATCAGAAAGATTTATAATTGCATATCTTGTTGCGAATCTTTTATTACTAAAACCTCTTTTAGGAAGTCTTCTATATAATGGACTTTGTCCACCTTCAAACCAAGGTTTGATAGATACGCCACTTCTAGATTTTTGACCGTTTTCACCAGAAGTGGCAGTTTTACCCATACCACTACCTGGTCCACGACCTACTCTTTTACGAGTCTTTAATTCTGGAGTTTTTTCTAGTTCATGTAATTTCATATTATAACTCCTCAACTTTCTTTCCACGAAGCTCAGCAATATGTTCTTTAGAACGTTCTTGTTTTAAAGCATCAATTGTTGCTTTAGCTACGTTAATCTTTGTATTTGATCCAAGGCTCTTTGATACTACATCTTTAATTCCTGCAAGTTCAAGAATTACACGAGCAGTACCACCAGCGATAACACCAGTACCTGGTTTAGCTTTTTTAAGAAGAACTTTAGCTCTACCACATTTACCAGTAACATCGTGAGAAATAGTTCTACCATCAACTAGAGAAACTTTAATAAGATTTCTTCCAGCTGCTTGTTCTGCTTTTTTGATAGCGTCTTGTACTTCGTTAGCTTTACCAGTACCAATTCCTACTAAGCCTTTTCCATCGCCTACTGCATAAGTAGCAGCAAAACGCATATGTCTACCACCTTTAGTAACTTTAGTTACTCTAGCGATATTAACAACTTGACCATTTAAAAGTTTTTCTTTTGGTCTATTATTCATTCTTCTATTAGAATGGTTATTAGTTTTTTTAACTTCAACAGATTTGTTTTCTTTATTATCCATAACTTCCTCCTAGAATTCTAGACCGTTTTCTCTAGCACCTTCTGCTAATGCTTCAACACGTCCATGGTATTCATATCCAGAACGGTCAAATACCACTTTACTAATACCTTTCTCTTTAGCTTTCTTTGCAATATCAGCACCAACTAGTTTAGCGCCTTCTGCATTACCACCATTTTTAATCTTTAATTCAAGTGATGAAGAACTAACAAGTGTTACTCCGTTTTCATCATCTATTAATTGAGCAAATATTTGGGCATTAGATCTAAACACGTTTAATCTAGGTACATCTTTAGTACCAGAAATTTTATTTCTAATTCTAGCATGTCTTTTAACTCTTTGAGTATTATTAGATGTTTTCTTAATCATATTCTATTCTCCTTTACCCTATTTAGCAGCTTTCTTACCTTCTTTACGACGGATATGCTCGCCAACATAACGAATACCTTTTCCTTTATATGGTTCAGGTTTTCTAACTTTACGAATATCTGCCGCAAAAGCTCCTACTTTTTGTTTATCAATACCAATTACTTTTATTTCAGTATTACTTACTTGCTCAACTTTTAGTCCCTCTGGAACTTCTAATGCAACTGGATGAGAAAATCCTGCATTAATATTAACTTTATTTCCACTTACGTTGAATCTGTATCCAACACCGTTTATTTCAAGTCCTTTTTCATATCCTTTGCTAACACCTATTAACATATTTTCAATAAGTGAGTTAGCAGTTCCGTGTAAAGACTTTGCTCTTTTAGTTTCATTTTTTCTTGTGCATACAATTTGGTTATCTTCTTGTTTTACTTCAATTACACTATCAAATTCATATGATAATGTTCCTTTAGAACCATTAACTGTAATAGTGTTGTTTTCAATATTAACAGTAACGCCTTCAGGAATATTTATTTTTCTATTACCTATTCTGCTCATAGTTTATTTTCCTTACCAGATATAGGCAAGTACTTCTCCTCCTAGGCCTTTCTTTCTTGCATCTCTATCAACCATGATACCTTGAGATGTAGATATAATTGCAATTCCTAGGCCGTTTAATACTTTAGGTAATTCCTCAGCCTTAGCATAAACTCTAAGACCAGGTTTACTAATACGTTTAAGACCAGTGATAACCTTTTCTTTTTTATTGTCTGCATATTTTAATGTTAGAGTAATTTTATCTCCCTTTGAACTCTTTTCTTCTTTATACTCAGCGATGTATCCCTCTTCTTTTAGGATTCTAGCTATTTCTAGAGTCATTTTAGAGCCTAAAACTTCAACTGTATCATATTTCATTATATTTGCATTACGAATTCTTGTAAGCATATCTGCTATTCTATCATTTACCATAATCTAAGCTCCTTCCTACCAACTTGACTTCTTTACGCCAGGAATTTCTCCACGGCTAGCAAGTTCTCTAAAACAAATACGGCATAAACCATACTTACGTAGGACACCATGAGGACGTCCACATCTTTTGCAACGAGTATATTCTCTTACCTTAAATTTAGGTTTACGTGAATTCTTTGCAACTAAACTTTTCTTTGCCATATTCTCATCCTACTTTCTAAATGGCATTCCAAAGCCACTGAGTAATTTTAATGCTTCCTCGTTAGTTTTTCCTGTAGTAACAAATACGATATCCATACCTCTAACTTTTACTACATCATCATAAACTATTTCAGGGAACACTAGTTGATCTTTAAGACCAAGTGTATAATTACCTTTTCCATCAAATGATTTAGGAGAAATACCTCTAAAATCACGAACTGCAGGTAATACAATTTTTACTAATTTTTCTAAGAAGATATACATATTATCGCCACGAAGTGTAACTTTAGTACCGATTGTATGACCTTCTCTAATTTTGAAACCAGCGATTGATTTCTTAGCTTTTGTGATTACTGGATGTTGTCCAGTGATTAGTGCTAGTTCTTTTTGAGCAGCTTCAACGAATTTATCATCATGTGCTCCATCACCAACACCAATGTTAACTACTATTTTTTCAAGGCGAGGAACTTGCATTTTAGTAGTATAACCAAATTCTTTAGTTAATTCAGGTATAATTTTTTCTTCATATAATTTCTTGAATTCAGTCATTATTTGTCACTCTCCTTTTTTGCTTTTTTAGTAGTTTTCTTTGCAGCTGTCTTTTTAACTGCTGTTTCTTTTACTTCAGCTTTTTTAGCTGATGCTTTTTTAACTTCTTTAGCTGTTTTTTCGTCGATAACTTTTACATTAGAAGCATGAATAGGAGCTTCCTTTGTGATTCTTCCGCCGCCTTCGCCCATTCTTCCAGGTTTCATATGTTTAGTAACCATATGAATTCCTTCAACGATAACACGGTTTTCACTTTTTAAAGTCTTTAGTACTTTACCAGTTTTACCTTTGTCGTTACCAGCTAGTACTTTAACATTATCTCCAACTTTAACTTTCATTTGAGCCTCCTTATAGAACTTCTGGAGCTAATGAGATAATCTTGTTATATCCTTTATCTCTTAACTCTTTAGCGACAGGACCAAGTACACGAGTTCCAACTGGACTCTTATCCTCTTTGATAATTACACAAGCATTATCATCGAATTTAATGTAACTTCCGTCTTTTCTTCTAATCCCTTCTACAGATCTAACGATAACAGCTTTTACTACTTTACCTTCAGGTACACCACTATTTGGTAGTGCTTTTTTAACAGTTCCTACGACTACGTCTCCAATATTACCATACTTAACTTTACTTCCACCAAGAACTCTAATAACTAGAATTTCTCTAGCGCCGGAGTTATCAGCAACTTTTAATCTTGATTCTTGTTGTACCATGATTTCCTCCTTATAGAATTACAGCTTTTTCAATAACTTTAACTAGTTCATAATTAACTGTTTTAGATAATGGTCTAGTTTGAGCTATTAAAACTATATCTCCCATTTTAGCTTGATTTTTTTCGTCTCTAGCATGGTATTTTTTAGAGTATTTAACCATTTTTCCATATAATGGATGTTTTCTTTGAGTTTCAACTAAAACAGTTATTGTTTTATCCATTTTGTCTGAAACTACTCTACCTTGTAATGTTGCTCTTTTAGTTTCACTCATAATTAGTTACCTCTCTCTTTCTCGTTTTGAACTGTTTTTAATCTTGCAATGGTTTTTCTAAGCTCAGTTATTTTATGAGTTTCTCTTAGAGTACCATTAGATTGCTCTAATCTTAATTTAAATAAATCTTCTTTTAATTCTGTTATTTTTTTATTTATTTCTGCAGTGTCCATTTTTCTAATTTCTTCCATTGTCATTATTTAACACCACTTTCTTTTGCTACTATTTTGCAAGTAACAGATAACTTATGTGAAGCAAGTCTTAAAGCTTCTCTAGCTATTTCTTCAGGAACTTTAGCTACTTCGAACATAATCTTACCTTTCTTTACAACAGCAACCCATTCATCAACGTTACCTTTACCAGTACCTTGACGAACTCCTAGTCCTTGTTTTGTACGTGCAAGTTGTGGGAATATGTTAATCCATACCTTTCCACCACGTTTCATGTATCTTGTCATTGCAATACGAGCAGCTTCGATTTCTTTTGCACTTACATAGCCACCACTAGTAGCTTTAAGTCCAAACTCACCAAAATGAAGTTCAGTATTACCTTTAGCTTGACCTTCATAACTTACACGATGAGGTTTACGATATTTAGTTCTCTTTGGCATTAACATCGCTATTACCTCCCTTATCTTCTTCTTTCTTTACAGGTTTAGCTTCTCTTTTAGGTCTATTATTATTTGGTTTTCTTGTTTGCTTAGGAGCTTTATCTTCTTCTTCAAATGTTGGAACACCAAGTATTTCACCCTTATAAATCCAAACCTTTACACCGATTTTTCCATAAGTTGTACTAGCTTCTGATTGTGCATAATCGATGTTTGCTCTAAGTGTATGAAGTGGAACAGTTCCTTCAGTATATCCTTCGCTTCTTGCCATTTCAGCACCGCCAAGTCTTCCAGAAACTTTAGTTTTAATACCTTGAGCTCCTGATTTCATAACGTTTCTGATAGCTCTTTTTTGAGCATTTCTGAAGTTTGCTCTATTTTCAATTTGCTGAGCTATAGAATCAGCTACTAACTTAGCATTTAAGTTAGGATTCTTAACTTCAACTATTTGAACATATACTTCTTCGCCACTTATTTTCTTTAGTTCACTACGTAATTTTTCAATATCTTTTCCACCTTGACCAATTACAACACCTGGTCTAGCAGTATAAACTTTTACGTTAGTTCTTTTTGTATTTCTTTCAATTACTATATCTGCGATAGCAGCATCTTTTAATTTCTTATAAAGATACTCACGCATATTAATATCATTTAAAAGTGTATCAGCAAAATCTTTTTTGTTAGCATACCATTTGCCTTTCCAGTCTTTATTGATACCTAATCTAAAACCATTAGGATTAACTTTTTGACCCATTATTTTGCCTCCTTTACATCTTTCTTAGCCTCTTTGCCGTCAGATACTTTAACAACAATGTGACTAGTTCTATGATCGTTTCTTGCTATTCTCGAACGAGATGCAAATTTAATTCTTTTAATTGTTTGACCTGGGTTAACAAAACATTCAGAGACAAACAAATCGCTTTCTTTAAGTCCTAAATTATTTACAGCATTAGCTACTGCAGAATTTAAAACTTTCATAATCATTCCACTTGATTTAGTGTTGGTATTTGCTAATATTGCTCTAGCATCAGCAACACTTTTACCTCTGATTAAATCAATTGTAAGTCTTGCTTTTCTTGGAGCAACCATAGCGCCTTTATGTATTGCGTATGTTTCCATTATTTGCCTCCTACTTATTTCCACCATGTCCAGTGAACTTACGAGTTAGTGCAAATTCACCTAACTTATGTCCTACCATATCTTCAGTAACATAAACAGGGATAAAATCTTTACCATTATGTACTGCGAATGTTAGACCAATAAAATCTGGATAAATAGTAGAACGACGAGACCAAGTCTTAATAACTTCTTTTTTAGTGCTATTTTTAGCAGCTTGAACTTTTTTCATTAGGCTTTCATCAACGAAAGGGCCTTTTTTAATGCTTCTTGCCATATTCTACCACCTATTTTTTCCTTCTACTGACTATAAGCTTGTCAGAAGCTTTCTTATTTTTACGAGTTTTAACACCAAGAGCTTTTTTACCCCATGGAGTCATTGGACTCTTACGTCCGATAGGAGCACGTCCTTCACCACCACCATGTGGATGGTCGTTAGGGTTCATAACACTACCTCTATTAGTAGGTCTTACTCCCATATGTCTTTTTCTACCAGCTTTACCGATATGAACAAGACTATAATCTTCATTACCTACAACTCCAACTGTAGCGTAGCAAGTACCAAGTACTTTTCTCATTTCGCCACTTTGAAGTCTAAGCATTACATATTTTCCTTCTCTACCCATGATTTGAGCGCTTGTTCCTGCACTTCTTGCAAGTTCTCCACCCTTACCAGGTTTAAGTTCGATATTGTGTACTACAGTACCAACTGGAATGTTTTGAAGTGGTAATGCGTTACCAACTTTAATATCTACGTTTTCACCAGCTTCAATAATGTCACCAACTTTTAAATCCTTTGGTGCTAAGATATATCTCTTTTCACCGTCTTTATAATTTATTAGTGCAATATTTGCGCTTCTATTTGGATCATATTCGATTGTAGCAACTCTTCCAGTTACTCCCCTTTTATTTCTCTTAAAATCGATTATACGATACTTTTGTTTAGCACCGCCACCGATATGATTAACAGTAGTTCTACCAGTGTTGTTACGTCCACCTGTTTTACTTTTACTAACATGTAAGCTTTTCTCAGGAGTACTAGTTGTAATTTCTTCATTAACAAGTGTTGACATACCACGTCTACCATTAGTAGTTGGTTTAAATTTTCTAATTGCCATGACTATTCCTCCTATGATAATTCTATTTTGTCACCGTCTTTAAGTGTGACATAAGCTTTCTTATAAGTTTTAGTATATCCAGTGTATCTTCCAACACGTTTTCTTTTAGCTTTAGTATTTAATGTATTAACATTTACTACATGTACATTGAAAGCTTTTTCAACAGCATCTTTAATTTGATTCTTGTTAGCTTTCTTATTACATTTAAATACATATGTTTTTCCATCACTAGTTACAACAGTTGATTTTTCTGTAATAACTGGACCATAAATTATATCACTGTAATGCATTATTTAAACGCCTCCTCGATATATTTAATAGAGTCTTCATCAAATACGATAGTATCAGAATTAACTATATCAAGTACATTTAATTCATTTACCATAATAGCTCCAGCATATCCTAAGTTTCTTGTTGCCATATATAGGTTTTCACCTTCATCATGTGTAACGAATAATACTTTACCTTCTAATTTTAATGCCTCTATTAAGTTTTTAACTGTTTTAGTTTTTAAATCTTTAAGAGTAAGTTTATCAACTACTACTAATTCTTTATCAGCAAGTTTATGTGATAAAGCTGATTTATAAGCTAAAACTCTTTCTTTTTTATTTAATTTAATTCCATAGTCTCTTGGAGTTGGTCCAAAAACTATTCCACCATGTCTATAGTGTGGTGCACGGATACTACCTTGACGAGCATGTCCAGTACCTTTTTGACGGTAAGGTTTTCTTCCACCACCAGATACTTCAGAACGATTCTTTACTTTAGCAGTTCCTTGTCTTAATGAATCAAGTTGATTCCTTAGGGCTTTCTTTAATACGATGTCATTTGGTTCAATCCCAAAAATAGCTTCATTTAGTTTTAATTCACTTACATTTTCACCTTTAAGGTTAATTACATTTACTTTTTTCATAATATTTCCTTTCTAGATGATTAAGCTTCTGCTTTTTCCTCTGCACTTTCTTCTTTTGTTTCTTCAGCTGCTTCTTCTACAGTTTCTTCTTTTACTTCTTCAACTGTTTCAGCTGGAGTTTCTTCTTTTACTTCTTCTTTAGCAGGTTCTTCTACTTCTTCAGCAGTAGTCTCTACTTTAGTTTCATAAGAAATGATTTCTTTAGGTGTATTTTTTCCACCCTTAACTGCAGATCTAATTAAAACAAATGATTTTTTAGCTCCTGGAACATTACCACTTACTAAAATATAGTTTTCATCAGTATTAACTTCAATTATTTCAAGGTTTTGTACAGTGACTGTATCAACACCCATATGTCCAGCTAAGTTTTTGCCCTTTAAAACTCTCATTGGACGCATTGTACCAAGTGAACCTGGACGTCTGTGGTATCTAGAACCATGTGTCTTTGGTCCTTCACTTTGGTTATGTCTTTTAATAACACCTTGATATCCTTTACCTTTTGATGTACCAGTTACATCAACAACTTCTCCTGCCTCAAAAACATCAGCAGTAATTTTATCTCCTAGCGCATACTTAGTAATATCATCTACTTTAATTTCCTTTAAGAAGCGCTTAGGATTTGTACCAGCTTTTTTAGCATGGCCTACGCTAGCTTTAGTAGCGTTCTTTTCTTTCTTGTCTACTATTCCAAGTTGAACAGCTTCATATCCGTCTTTTTCTTTGGTTTTGACTTGAGTTACGACGTTAGGTTCAACTTCGATAACAGTGACAGGAATAACATTTCCGTCTTTCGTAAATACTTGAGTCATCCCAAGTTTACGACCTAAGATTCCTTTCATTTAATTTCCCTCCATTAATTATTTTGTTTTGATTTCGATGCTTACTCCGCTAGGTAAGTCTAAACGTCCCATAGCATCAATTGTCTCTTTAGTAGGATTCTTAATATCAATAAGTCTATTGTGAGTACGTCTTTCAAATTGCTCACGTGAATCCTTGTACTTGTGAACAGCTCTTAAGATAGTGATCTTTTCCACTTCCGTTGGTAGTGGAACTGGACCAGATACTTCTCCGCCTGTTCTCTTTACAGTTTCTAGTATTTTACCGCAAGCTACGTCTAAAACTCTGTGATCATAAGCTTTTAGTCTAATACGAATTTTGTTTGTTGACATTTGCATGTCCTCCTTTCGTTTACATCTAGTATAAACTTGCTCCGTGCAAATTACCTGATTAGCCCTCATATAATTTTGCAACGTTTCGTGGCGTATCAGCAACCTCGCACATCTAAGCCAGTCAAACCAAGTACCATTATAACCGATATTTCTGGGCATTTCAAGCCTTTTTTGCAAAAAAAATACACTTTTTTTCAAAAGTATATTTTATATAACTATCCTTTACTTATTTCGGATGAAACAAAGTAATAATTTCCATCTACTTTCTTATATGTAACCTTATATGTTCTAAGTTTATCACTCATATTATTTAAAACATAATTTGAATATTCATCTAAACTAAGCCCTTTACTATAATCAAGACTCTCAGGACAGTTTTCGCTATATTCACTTTCAGAATT
>CAYOUK010000007.1:0-1164 GCA_964407175.1 uncultured Muribaculaceae bacterium | reverse complement strand
TAAATCTGAAATACTATCCGCAGCTGAATGTGACAATGAATGAAAATAATTTTTCTTCAGAATTAATATCTATTCCCTTGCGGCAATCAATAGCTTGTGCCTCTGAGTAACAACCGACTACATTAGTATAAATAACTAGTTCATCTTTTGTTTCGTCTTTATTAACTATTTTATTAGCAAGGTTATCACTCCCACATGATTTACCAACTAACAAAGCTGAATAATTCTCAGCATCTAAACTATATATAGATAGGCATCCTATTTCACCAATTACATCACTTTCACTGCTGGCAACCGGTAAATCATATTTTATAGTAGTATTATATTTTTCATTAATATATTTATTGATTTCTTCTTTGCTAATCTTAGTTCCATCACTTGGATTAATTCCAGAAGTTGGTTTAATATTATTTTCATTCATATAATTGTATATATTATATAGAATAAACTCGTTTCCACTTACCTCACTACTTACTTTTTTATCTCCATATAAACTTATTTGTTTATCACTAGATATAAGACTAGCCACTAAATTATTAAGTTCTACATCCGTTGCTGTTCCAAAAGATTCTTCTACACTTTGAGATTCAATGCTTTCACTTTCTGGCTCACTCGGTTTTATTACTTTGTCATAAGCAACATATCCGCCCATACTGAGTAATAAAACTGCAACAACTATAACAGCTACTATCCAATAATTATCTTTATTCTCTTCTTTTTTTGGTTCTTCCATTTTATTTCTCCTATTATATAATGATTATATCATAAAAAAGCTAGGTTATCACCCTAGTTTTTTATCACTTTGTTATTTTCTTTTTACGTTTCTTAATAATAAGTAATATAGAGCATCCAATAATAATTAGTGAACTAGCTACAACTATTACTATCCATAGTTTTACTTCTTTTCCAGTGATAGGAACTTTTATAGTTTTCTTTTCTATAAGGTTTCCAATTTTTTCTGGCAGAGTTTCTTTTTCTACATTTAAATGAATAGTATAAATATCATTGCCTCTAGTACCAGTTAAATCGGCTTTACCAGCTTCTCCTGGAATAATCTTACCATCTTTAATTGTAGCAACAGATTCATTTTCAGATTTCCAAGTAATAGGCAAATCTTTTATTTCATCATACCCCTCACTATTTTCATAAGTGTTAACAAATTCA
>CAYOUK010000006.1:21283-22251 GCA_964407175.1 uncultured Muribaculaceae bacterium | reverse complement strand
ACAAAATAGTTAAAGTAGATGATTTAATCGGTATGTGGGCACAGATAGATTATAGTGATAAATATGCTTTTACAAAAGAACAAAAGCGTAGAATAAAAGATATTAGAGAGATAGTATCACTTGGAAAAATAAATAAAGAAACTATATTTAAATATGGGTACTATGATTCTTTTGTTGCGTCTATAATATTAAAATATGATAAAAAATATGTTTCTAATTTATCTAAAAAAATGCAAATTAAATCAGAAAGTGAGCTAGCTATCACTGGAGAAGAAATTAAGAAAATAATTAATCTACCAGAAGGTAAAAAAATTAAAGAAATAAAAAATGATATTATTAAAGAAATTTTAAAGAATAATATTGACAATGAAAAAGAAAAAATAATACAATATATTGAAAAGAAATGGAAGTGATTAAAGTGGGTAATACTATTGTAAGATTATATCAGAAGCAAAACTTTGTTATCGGCGAAGACATATTAAAAGCAATTAAGTTAAATAATCTTACATTAGATGAAGCCATTTTAATCATTTATTTTTGTAGTAATAATTCTCATCCGGAATTTGATATAGAAGAGATAAAAAACAAATTTGGAATAGATGAAGTAGATGCTATGAAAGCATTTGAAAGTCTATCAAATAAAGGGTTAATTTCTATTAATATGCAAAAGAATAAAGAGGGTAAGTTAGAAGAAGTTATTGATTTAACACCTTTTTATGAGTCTATCGCTGTTGGGATTGATGAAAAGGTTAAGAAAAGTAGTCACGATAATATATTTACTTCATTTGAAAATGAGTTTGCAAGACCGCTTTCATCTATGGAGTATGAACTAATTAATAATTGGATTAAAAAAGGCATATCAGAAGATCTTATTTTAACGGCTCTAAAAGAGGCAATATTTAATGGTACACTAACACTTAGATATATTGATTCTAACAAGTGTACAATTGATGGCATAATTTTAGATA
>CAYOUK010000006.1:6127-21273 GCA_964407175.1 uncultured Muribaculaceae bacterium | reverse complement strand
GGCAAAGGAAAGGCTTTAAAACATCAAATGATGTGAGTTTATATTTAAAGAAAAAGAGTGCTAAAGAAAAAAAGCTTGAGAACACATTATTTGATTATAACTGGCTAGATGAAGAATAATATTAGTAATAAACTAGATAGTATTATTAAAGATCCAAATTGTACTTTAGATTATAGTAAAGACTATGAATTGTTAATCGCAGTTATGTTAAGTGCTCAATCAACTGATAAAAGAGTCAATATAGTAACAAAAGAATTATTTAAATATTCTCTAGAAGAACTAAGAGATATGGAATTAACTAAATTAGAAAATATCATAAAACCGGTTGGTACACACCATAAAAAAGCAATATTTATTAAAAATATTGCCGATTCATTAATTAATGACTATAACGGTGTAGTTCCAAATAACAGAAAATATTTAGAAAGTTTAAATGGAATAGGGCATAAAAGCACTAATGTAGTACTATCAGAGTTATTTAAAGAACCAGCAATCGCTGTAGATACTCATGTAAGTCGTGTATCAAAGCGTTTAGGTCTTGCAAAAGAAAAAGATAATGTTCTAGAGATAGAAAAAAAACTTGAGAAAAGTTTTGATAAAGAAAAGTGGGGCAAAACCCACTTACAACTTGTAGCTTTTGGAAGAAATATCTGCAAAGCTAAAAAACCTGAATGTAAAAACTGTCCTTTTAATTCAGAAGAATGTAAAAAGCCTTTAAATTAAAGGCTTTTTTATTATGGTCCAGTATTTTCGTTTTCACCAGTATTATCATTATTGATTATATTATTAATTATATCTTCTACGCTGTTTTCAAAGTTTGGATTCTTAACCGTCACTTCCGCACCATTAGATGCAGTTGATTTAAGAATTGAGTATGCACTTTTTACAACGTATGTTTCCTGTGCTGAATTCATCTTAGTTGTAAATGATGTAGTTGGTGTAGAACCAAGCTTAGTTAAAGTACCATCAGGTTCTTTCCTATAAATATCATATGTTAATTCACCAACATTTGAATTATTATAATCAACTCTATTTTGATAATATCTAGCTGCCCATTTAGAGTAATTTTTATTAAAGTATTCTTGAAGCGCTGCATTATTAATTGCTGCAGGATCACTTATTGCTGTCCAAGATAGTGTAACGTTATTTCCATTAACTGCAGATGTTAAGTTAGTTACATCATCTAATTGGCTAAATCTATATGATGATTCAGTAGGTTCTGTTCCTTTTTTAAAGTATTCTGTACTTCTTAGACCAGCTGGAGTATAAGCATTAGCAAGTTGTACTGGATTAGTTCCAGTTTCAATTGTGACAGCTACAACACCACTTGGTTTTTCCCAAGTAGAGCCAGGTTCCATAATTCCTTTAACAAGAACTTGAGTAATAGTTCTACGTGCACTCCAACCTTCGCTTTCTCGTAAGTACTGTTTAGTTGTTGTATATTCATAACCATACCAAGTTGCAATAGCGTAGTCTGGAGTATATGCTACTTGCCATGCATCACTAATTGCTGATGGTGGAAGTCCCATTGCTTTATAATCGATACTTGCAGTACCCGTTTTACTAGCAAGATCTGTTCCTGAAACATATCCAGCAGCTATTTCACCACTAGTTACAGCATAATTTAGCATTTTATTAATCATAAATGCTGTTTCTTCGCTCATAGCTTTTGTTTTCTTTGGTGTATATGTATAAGTTTCATTTGTATCATTATAAACTATTTTAGTAAATGTATATGGCTCAATATAGTAACCACCTCTTGCAAAAGTACCATATGCTGCACTAAGTTCTAGTGGACTAACACCTGTGAAGGCACCAATTGATGCAGATTCCATTATTTCGCCATTTGAAAGTTCAGGAGTAATACCAAGTCTAGTTACAAAATCATATTTTTGTTGTTGTGTAGTTGCTTGGAATGCTTGAAGAGCAGGGATGTTTCTTGATTTAGCAAGAGCTTGCTTAGCAGTTAAAATTCCAAGATATCTACCATCGACATCGTGGATTGGAGTACCATTACTATATGTGTAAACATCATCGATTACAGTAGTTCCAGTTCCCCATCCTTCGTATTCTATAGCAGGGCCATAGTCAAATATTGGTTTTGCAGTAGAACCTGGTTGTCTTTTAATATCAGTTGCAAAGTTTTGTTGCATTTCACCAGTACGATTTCTACCAGTTCCAACAGCTACAACAGCACCATTTTTAGCGCTAGTTACAGCAATACCACATTGTACATCATCATTAACCCAATGATAAGTTTCACCGGCATATAAACTATTAATTGCATCTTGTTTTGATTTAATCATTGTAGAATATATTGTCATTGAAGTAGTATATGGATTGTTTCCTGTTTTCTTTTCTACATCTTTAACTACTGTATCTACAAATCCTTGATAAGTTGATAGAGCGTTGCTATTACCAACAAGTAAATCCTTAACTGGTATAGATTTAGCTATATCAGCTTCTTCTTGAGTAATATATTTATGTCTTACCATTAGTGATAAAACAGTTGCACGTCTTGCTTCAGCAGCCTCTGGATAAATATATGGATCATATGCACCAGGAGCTTGGAATAAACCAGCGATAGTAGCTGCTTCTGAAAGGTTTAATTCACCAACTGATTTACCAAAGAAAGTTTCAGATGCTTGTTCTACACCATAACTTTGACTTCCAAGGAATGGTTGATTAACATAAAATTCGATTATCTCTTGTTTAGTATAAGATTTTTCTACTTTGAATACTGCCATATATATATCAGTAAACTTACGTATAATACCTCTTATACCTTCAGTTTCTTTATCACTATAAGTATTTTTTACAACCTGCATGGTTAGGGTAGAAGCACCACCTGCACCAGATTGTCCGGTAAGCTGTCCTACAACTGCTTTAGAGAAACGCATTAGATCAACACCATTATGTTGGAAATATTTTGAATCTTCTGTAGCAACTATAGCATCAACTAAAACATCCGGTAATTCATCATAAGTGACGTTATCACGTTTTTCAATACCAAGTTCAGCAAGTGTATTTCCTTCGCTATCATATATAATTGATGAACTAGATTTATATAATTTATCTACATCAAAGTCAGGCGAAGAAATTATAATAAATAAAGTAAATAGTAAAACTAAACCAGCAATAAAAATTAAAAATCCCATTAGTATTATTAATATCACATGTTTTTTTGGTTTATTTTTAGTTTTTTCCTTTATATCATTTTCTATTTTTTTGCTTGTCTTCTTAATTTTATTAGAAGCTTTCTTTAGAACATCATTCTTTTTTTCTGTTTTCTTAGCTTTTTTAGTCCTAGCCATTTATATCTCTCCTTTAAAACATATTTTATCTAAAACCTTCAAATAATTTAAAATAGGTTTTAACGTCAATTCTATTATATATCCTTTTTCTTTAATATAATCATATGGAATACTTTTTCTATCGTTATTATCTATAAAATCTATTATATCTTGCCCAAGAAGAATATAATATAGACCATTTATATCTATTATTAAAAAAGTAATACCTCCATGTCTTAAAACATTTCTCATATGATTAATTTGATGTTTATGAATATAACTTAATGGAAAAGATGTTTTATTGTGTGATTCTTTAGCATCAAAATCAATATATTTACCTTTGTACAAACCATTATAATCTAGAGTTGATTTATCTTTAAAATATGCTTTTTTAATTATACCACTTTTATAATCAACGTCAACTAAACCAATTGGAGTTGGTTTTTTATAAATAACAGCGATATCTTCATCTACATAATAGTTATTCGCATCATTTATAAGTGATTCTAAGTTCATACCGCGATTTTTATAATTAACTATATTTTTTTTATATGCCTTACTTTTCCCATTAGGATATAACAATTTAAATCACCAGATTAATTATACTAAATAATTGTTTTTTTTTCCATCATATTTTATTATTTTATATAAGAGAAATTGATTTTTTACGTATTTTCTTATATAATCATTAATGCGAGGAGTGAATTTATGAAAATCGAATCAGTTGATTTATCAAATATCGCAGTAATGATTGATCATTATCCAGAATGGGATAAACCAGAGTTTTTGTTAGTTGGAAGAAGTAATGTAGGAAAGTCTAGTTTTATTAATACTATTATTAATAGGAAAAACTATGCTCATACTAGTAGTAGCCCCGGTAAAACTCAAACTCTTAACTTTTATTTAATTAATAATAAGTTTTATCTAGTTGATGTCCCTGGATATGGATATGCAAAAGTGCCAAAACCAATGCGTAAAAAAATGGGGTTAATGATTGAAGACTACTTAAAAACAAGGATCAATTTAAAATGTGTATTTTTACTTATTGATTTTAAAACTAAACCAACTGAAGATGATTTACTAATGTATCATTATTTAAAGTTTTATAAGATTCCTGTATGCGTTGTTGCAACTAAATTCGATAAAGTTGGATTAAAACACAGGGCAAAACAAATTAAAGCAATAAATGATATGTTAAAGCTTGAAGATGGAGATAAAATTGTGTATTTCTCTTCTGTAAATAAAAAAGGAAAACAAGAAATATATGATATTTTGTCTGATTATTTAAAATTCGAATAATAAATAAAAAGGGAGGCGATACTTATGAAAACAGTATGTTTAATTGGTAGACCAAATACTGGAAAAAGTTCTTTATTTAATAAATTAATTAAAAAAAGAAAATCTATTATACTAGATGATCCAGGGATTACTAGAGATAGAATATATGGTAATGTAACATACAAAGGTAAATCTTTTCATTTAGTAGATACTGGTGGAATTGATATAGAAAATATAGGGTTTAACGATGTCATTAAAACACAAGCCCAAATTGCTATTGAAGAAGCCGATGTATGTGTATTTGTGGTCGATGGTCTAACTGACTTAACTGATAATGATAGAGAAATAGCAAAAATTCTTTCAAAAACAAATAAAAAAGTAATCGTCGCCGTTAATAAATTAGATAACAAAGAAAGAGAAAATAATATTTATGCCTTTTATGAACTTGGTTTTGAAAAAGTAATGCCAATTAGTGTACTTCACAACAAAGGTATAAATGAACTTCTTGATGAAGTAACTAGTGATTTTAATGATGTACCAACACTTCCAAATGATGGTGAGATTAGATTTAGTTTAATTGGTAGACCAAATGTAGGAAAATCTAGTTTAGTTAATGCTATTCTAAATGAGGATAGAGTAATTGTATCAAACGTCCCAGGAACTACTAGAGATGCTATCGATACTAAATTTTCTTACGACGGAAACAACTACATTGTAGTAGATACTGCCGGACTTAGAAAGAAAGGTAAAATATTTGAATCAGTAGAAAAATACAGCTTAATTAGAACCCTTAATGCTATCGATGAATCTGATGTATGTGTCCTTGTTATAAGCGCAGAAGAGGGAATTATAGAGCATGATAAACATATAGCATCATATGCAATTGATGCTGGAAAAGCTCTTATAATTGCCGTTAATAAATGGGATTTAATAGAAAATAAAGATCAAGGTCAAAAGATATGGAAAGAAGCAATAAAAGAAAACTTTAAATTTGCTCCATATGCTAAAGTAGTATTCTTAAGTGCACTAACAAAGAGAAGAATACATACACTTATGCCGGAGATTATTTCTGCATATGAAAATGCTTCTAAAACTATTCAAACGAGTGTACTTAATAGTGTTATTGACGAAGCTAAAATGCTTCATCCAGCGCCTAGTTATAAAGGCAAAAGACTTAAGATATATTTTACTTCTCAAACGGGTGTTAGACCCCCAAAATTTACTTTTAACGTAAATAATAAAGGTTTAGTACACTTTAGTTATCAAAGATATCTAGAAAACACTATAAGAGATAACTTCGATTTAGAAGGAACTCCAATTATAATACAATTTAAAAATAAGAGTGAATAACTCTTATTTTTTTATTCGTGTTTTGGAGGTCTTGGCTTTTTTGAATAACCTCTTACTTTTTCAAACTCTTTATCAATTATATTTGCAACATCTATTAAAGCTAGAATATCTTCCGCTGAAAACATATCTATATCATCAAATGTTAAATCTGTTTCTCCAATAAAGTGACTTTTTATACATTCTTTTGCACTATCACTTAATCTTATAAATGGCTTTTGATAAAGAAGATTCCCATAATAACCTGAAAAAGCTTGTTCAGTAAATAGTGGGCTTAGTTTTTCTGCAGATTGTAAAAAACATTCCATTCTTTCTGATGTGCTTTCTTGCATACCATTTAAAAGCGTCAAATCATCAAGTTTGCAAGGTGCTATATCATTTAATGTCAAAAATTTGTTTTCTTTAATACAAGTTTTTAATACTTCAGCAGATTTCCCTGAAATTCTTCCTATTGCTATTAAAAACAAAATATCTTCTGCATAATTATGTATTATAGCGTTTAATGTATCTTCATAATTTAAAAAGTAATCATTTTTTATTATATCGCTTTTTATTCGCATATATCTTGACATATATCTAGATCGATTTAACCCAAAGGCGCCAACTGGAACACCAAGAAGAGGTAATAAATCATTTGTTCCAGCTTTTTTAATCGCTGCAATTGCAAATAACGCTCCAACTAAAATTACTATATTTGCGGCAACTTTTTCAACTGCCCCATATTTTAAAGGAACTATGCTTTTTTCATAGTAGTGTTGAAGCTGCTCAAGTAGATTTAATTCGTCTAATCTTGCTTGTAATGATTCTGGATTATAATAATCTTCTTTTTTTGCTTCTTTATTACCAAAATTTACAGTTACAATAGTATGATCATCATCGTTTTCTTCTTTATAGCTTGTTACAAAATCTATATCCTTAAAACCTTTTAAAATCTTTTTATCGTATTCCATTTTATCATCCCTTTTTGGTATAGATTATACTAACATAAATATACTTAAAAGACAAGCTAATTATTGCATGTCAGAGTGGTTTCTATTATAATTACATTAAGGAGTGCTTTTTATGTACATAGATTTAAATGATGATATAACATGTGAAGTAATTATAAAGAAAAAATCGATTAAAAATATGTATTTTAAATGGGAAAATGATACTTTAATAGTTACGTGCAATCAAAGATTATCTAATAAAGAAATAGAACGTATGATTAAAAAGAATGCTAAAAGTATTATTAGATTAAAAGAGAGAACTCCAGTTAGTGATTTAAAATCAAATGAGATGTATTATCTCGGTGATAAATATATAATTGAATTTGATGGTGTAAGTAAAACATATATAGATGGTAATAAGATTATTAGTAAAGATAAAGCTGAATTAGATAAGTTCCTTTCATATGAATGTAAAGTTATATTTAATAGTAGATTAGAAAGAATTAAACCCCAATTTGATTATTTACCAGAGTTTAAACTTCGTATTAGAAAAATGACATCTAGATGGGGTGTATGTAATATTGGAAGTATGACAGTTACATTAAACTCTGAATTAATTAAAAAAGATGTATCGCTTATAGATTATGTAATAATACATGAGTTATGCCACTTCAAACACATGAATCATGGCACAGAATACTGGAAGGAAGTAGAAAAGTACTATCCATATCATAAAATGGCTAGAAAGATGCTAAAGGAGAGTCAAAATGATTGAATCAGTTAATAATGAAAAAGTAAAAGAATTAATTAAATTAAAAGATAAAAAATACATAAAAGAAAAAGGTAAATTTTTAATAGAGGGTAAACACTTAATAGAAGAAGCATACAAGAATGGATATTTAGAAGAAGTATATGTTTTAGATGGTGAAACTTCTAAATATCCAAATGCCATATTTGTAAGTAAAGCTGTAATGAATAAAATATCTAGTTTAGATACAAGTACAAATATGGTAGGAGTATCTAAAGTAATAGATAAAGGCACTATAAAAGGGAATGTACTGGTATTAGATGATATTAGTGATCCTGGTAATATGGGGACAATAATAAGAAGTGTTGTGGCTTTTAATATAGATACTTTAATACTAAGCCCTAAGTGTGTATATTTATATAATTCTAAAGTTATTAGAGCAACTGAAGGAATGATATATAATTTAAATATAATAGTAGAAGATTTAAATGAAATATTACCTAAATTGAAGGAACTAGGATATAAAATATATGGTACTAATGTAATTGAGGGTACTAATTTAAAAGATACTGTATTTACATCAAAAAATGCCATTATAATTGGAAGTGAAGCAGCTGGAATAAATAAAGATTTATATAAGTATATTGATGAAAATATTCATATAAATATAAGTGATTCTTGTGAATCTTTAAATGCTGGAGTTGCAACAAGTATTATATTATATGAACTTAGTAATAAAAATGGCATATAATATACTATGAAAACGATTAGTATTTCGGAGTATGAAGAAAAAATGGGCCAATTAATATCTTTGTCTAATATTGAGGATTATGTAGAAATAAAGGGGAGTATTCATATGGATATAAGAAAACTTCTAGATAATCCATGGAAATATTTAGATAAAGATAAAACATATTATTTTTATTGTGAAAACGGTTCTAGATCAAGAAGAGCAGTAAGAATTCTTGCTTCATATGGTTTTAATGTTGTAAAGGTGACTAAATAATCATTAAAAAGTCATCTTTTTTTATAGAGTTAATCTCTATTTTATGGTAAAATTATATTGGTGAGAGTATGAAAAAGACTTTTAAAAGAATGGATAAACCACTTTTTTTTAGTATAGTTATCCTATGTGTAATAGGTCTTATCATGATATTTAGTAGTTCTAGTGTATCTGCCGTACTTAGATATTCTACTAATACGTATCATTTCTTTATAAAACAACTAGTTTTCTTATTGTTTGGTTTTATAGTAGGAATATTCTTTATTTTAAGACATCCAATTAAAAAATATAAAGGATTCTCAGTTGGATATTTTTTACTTGTTACAATATCTTTAATTGCACTTTTTTCATATGGTTCAATAATTAATAGTGCAAATAGTTGGTTTGCACTTGGTCCAATTACTGTACAACCATCAGAGTTTGCTAAATCTGCAATTATTTTGTATATAGCGTTCTTCTTTGAAGTAAATATGAAATCTAAAGTAAGATTCTTTTATTTAAGACCTCTTATCGCTTGTTTTGTAATAGTAGGTCTTATATTTATACAACCAGACCTAGGTACAGCTGCAATAATTGGACTTTTAATATATATGTTATTTATGTCATTACCATTTTCTAAAAAAGATCAAGATATTAAATGGTTTAAAATTGGTGGTACTTCACTAATTCTTCTTGTGGTGTTAGTTATGATATTTGGTGGTGGCTTTTTAAATAGTGAGCAAACTTCAAGATTAACTTATAAGAATCCATGTTCTAGATATATAGAAAAAACTGGATACCAGGTTTGTAATGGTATGATTGCCATGAATAATGGAGGGTTATTTGGTGTTGGACTTGGTAAAAGTAGTCAAAAGAGAATGTATTTGCCAGATGACCACACAGACTTTATTTTTCCAATTATAGTTGAAGAATTAGGCGCTGTAACTGGTTTTTTAATAATAGCTCTTTATCTATTTATTATGTTTAGACTTATTGTTATAGCTAAAAATGCAACTAGTCTGGCGGGCTCTATAATTGCTTTTGGTACAGCATCTGTTATAATGCTGCACTTACTTATAAACTTTGGTGGAATACTTGCTTTAATACCGATGACTGGTGTTCCAGTGCCGCTTCTATCATATGGTGGTAGTGTGACTTTAAATATGTTATTCTTATTATTCTTATCTCTTAGAGTATCCGTTGAGACAAGTAAAAGTAGAGAGGTAGATTATTAAAATGAGAGATATATATGGCATAAAAAAAGAGGAACTAGCTAATTATTTTGTTAATCTAGGATATAAAACATATAAAGCTACACAAGTATATGAATGGTTATATGAAAAAAGAGTCAATTCTTTTGATGAAATGACTAATATTAAAAAAGAACTAATAGAAAAGCTTAAGGAAGACTTTTACTTTGGAAATATCAAGATTGATAAAAAGCAAGAGAATAAGGAAGCTATTAAGTATTTACTTCTTTTAGAAGATGGAAATAAAGTAGAAGCTGTTCTTATGAAACACGATTATGGCAGAAGCGTTTGTATTTCAAGTCAAATTGGTTGCAATATCGGTTGTTCGTTTTGTGAATCAGGAAGACTTAAAAAAGTTAGAGATCTAACCGCTGGAGAGATGGTAAAGGAAGTACTTCTTGTCGAAGAAGATACAAAGCAAAGAATCGATAGTATTGTGATAATGGGTATTGGTGAACCATTTGATAATTATGATAATGTAACTGGTTTTATGACGATTATAAATGATCCTAAGGGAGTTCATTTAGGAGCAAGACACATAACAGTATCAACTAGTGGTATAGTTCCAAAGATTAAAGAATTTGCATCGTTTCCACTTCAAATTAATTTAGCAGTTAGTCTTCATGCACCAAATAACGAAATAAGAGATAAAATAATGAAGATTAATAAAGCTTATAAAATAGAAGAAGTAATCGATGCTATAAAGTATTATATCGATAAAACAAATAGAAGAGTTACTATTGAATATATTCTTTTAAAAGATGTTAATGATTCAAATGAATGTGCTCATGAATTAGTTAAACTTCTTAGGGGATTAAATGTATATGTTAATCTTATTCCATATAATGAAACTAGTAATGCTATATATAAAGAATCAAATGAAAAACGCAAAAAAGAATTTTATGATATAATAAGAAATAGTGGAATAGTAGTTACCACTAGAAAGAAATTTGGAGAAGGTATAGACGCAGCCTGTGGGCAATTAAGAGCTAGCGAGGTGAATAAATGAAATCGTATTATATAACTGATACTGGACTTATGAGAGATCATAATGAAGATAATGTATCAATAGTTAAAAATGAGTTAAAAGAACATATGCTAATCGTTGCAGATGGTATGGGTGGTCATAGAGCGGGTGAAGTTGCAAGTCAAATCGCCGTTGATCATTTAACAAAGAGATTTAAAGCCTTATCATCTATTGGCAATAAAGTAGATGCCTATAATTGGTTAAAAGAAAACATAAGTATTATAAATCATGAGATTATTAAATATGCTAATGCTCATGAAGAGGCAAGAGGAATGGGTACAACCCTTGTTATTGCAATACTTACTAATGATTTTCTCTTATTTGCAAATATTGGTGACTCAAGTGGATATGTTATTAAAAACAAAAAACTACATAAAGTTACTAAAGACCATTCTCTTATAAATGTTCTAATCGATGCAGGTGAATTAACTGAGGAAGAAGCAAAAAACTATCCTAAAAAGAATGTTTTAATGAAAGCTCTTGGCGTTGCAGAAAGAGTAGAACCAGATGAATTTGATGTAGAAACTACTGTAGATGGTATTCTTCTTGCATCAGATGGTTTAACTAATATGCTTTCAGAAAAACAAATTGAAACTGTATTAAATGAAGAAAATATATCAATAGAAGAAAAACTTAAAAAACTTATTAAAAAGTGTAATTCACGTGGGGGACTTGATAATATATCAATTGCATATCTAGTAAAGGAGAATGATTAATATGATAATGAAAGGACAAAAGATCAATGATCGTTATCAAATTATTAAATCCATTGGCGAAGGTGGAATGGCCAATGTTTATCTTGCATATGATACAATTCTAGATATAAATGTCGCTGTAAAAGTACTCCGTGGTGATTTAGCAGGAGACGAAAAATTTGTTAGACGTTTTCAAAGAGAAGCTTTATCAGCATCTAGTTTATCTCATACAAATATAGTAGAAGTATATGATGTTGGTGAAGATAATGGTAATTACTATATAGTAATGGAATATATTGAAGGTAAACACTTAAAAAGTTTAATTAAAAAACGTGGCAAGTTAACTCTTCCGGAAGTTATAGATATTATGAGTCAAATATGTGAAGGTATGGCAGTTGCTCATGATTCTTATATTATTCATAGAGATATTAAGCCACAAAATATAATGATACTTGATTCTGGGCTTGTTAAGATTACTGACTTTGGTATTGCAATGGCTCTTAACTCAACACAGCTTACTCAAACAAATTCTGTTATGGGATCAGTTCATTATTTGCCGCCAGAACAAGCTTCTGGCAAGGGTGCAACTATTCAAAGTGATATATATTCAATGGGAATACTAATGTACGAGCTTCTAACTGGAGAATTACCATTTAGGGGAGATAATGCCGTTGAAATAGCGCTTAAACAACTAAAAGAAGTGCTACCTGATGTTACTAAAAAAGTAAATAATTGTCCTAATTCAATCATTAATATTCTTAGAAAGTCTACTGCAAAGAATCCTAAGAATAGATATACTGATGCTAGAGAAATGTACGATGATATAAAAACAGCATTAGATCCAAAGAGAAAAAATGAAGAATTAGTCGAATATAAATATCCAGAATTCGATGAAAAAGATAAGGCTGCAGAAAAAATAAAAAAAGAAGCAAAAGCTCAAAAGCCTAAAAAAGAAGATAAGAAAGAAGAAATAAAGGTAAGTAATAAACTTGAAAGTAGTGATGAGGTAAAAAAAGAAAATAAACTTCTTATTACTCTTGGAGCTATATTCACTGGCCTTGTTGTTCTTGTAACAGCTATTGTAGTACTTCTTCCAAGAATAACTAGTGTTTCTAATACAAAAGTACCAGATGTCGTTGGAATGGAAGAAATAAAAGCTGAAGCAAAGCTTTTAGATGCTGGGCTTAAAATAAATTCAAAATTGCAAAAAATACCTAGTGATGAAATAAAAGAAGGTAAAGTTGTAAAAACTGACCCTAGCGCTGGTAGAACAGTAAAAGAAGGAACGGAGATTACTATATATGTATCCTCTGGACCAACTACTATAGATGTAGAAGATTTTACGGGTAGAGATTATAAAAATGTTAAAGATAAATTAGAACATGACTATGGAATAATAGTTATGGTTGAGAAAAAAGAGATTGAAGGAAATCCTTCAGATTATGATCCAAATGAAGTAATTGATCAATCACCTAAAAAGGGTGAAAAAATAAAAGCAGGAGATACTTTAACACTTTATATCCCTGATATTGAGTCACTATATCCAGATTTTACTACTGGTGAATATACTTTAACTCAAATAGAAGAATTCTGTAAGCAATATAATCTAAAACTTGTTACTAAATATGTTGCAGATGCATCAGTTCCTCCAGGAACAATAGTAGGTCAAAGTAGACCTAAGAATACTAAGATTCAAAATGGAGCAACAATCGTTATTTCAATCGCTGAATCAGCCCAAGATGATGTTCCAGCTAATAATGGAGCAACTAATGAATAAAAAGGGTGTAATAATTAGAATAATAAGTAATTTATACACCGTTTTTAGCGATAATAAAACGTATGAATGTAGATCACGTGGTAAATTTAGAAACGACAAAATAACGCCTCTAGTAGGTGATTTTGTCGTTTTTGATGATAAAACAAATTATATATTAAAAGTATTAGATAGAAAAAATGAGTTACATAGACCACCCGTTGCAAATGTAGATTATGCTTTGGTTGTAACTAGCATTGTAGAACCAAATATTAATCTAACACTATTAGATAGACAAATAACACTTATTACATCTAAAAATATAAAACCCGTTATATGTTTAACTAAATCTGATATTACAGATAGTAAAAAATTAGAAGAAGTTAAATCTATTATGAAGTACTATAAAAGTATAGGAATAGATGTAGTATATAATAATGAAATAAGAAAAATAAAAAAACTCATTAAAGGTAAAGTAATATTACTAACGGGACAAACTGGCGCAGGTAAATCTAGTCTAATAAATAGAATAAGTGATAAACATGATATAAAAACCGGTGAAATAAGTAAAGCTCTTGGTAGAGGAAAACATACTACTAGGCATTCAGAGATATATGATATAGATGGAGCATATATAGTTGATACTCCAGGGTTTAGTAGTTTAGATATTAAAGTAGATAAAAACGATTTAAAAAACTATTTTATTGAATTTAATGGTGTATCTTGTAAATTTAAAGACTGTCAGCATGATAAAGAGATAGGATGTACTATTAAAAAGATGGTTGATGATGGAATAATATTAAAATCAAGATATGATAATTATATAAAATTTAGAGGTGAATTATGAATATAGCGGTTTCTATTCTTTCTTCAAGCTATGACTTAGAAGAAACGATAAAAAAAATTAATGATTTAAAGGTTAAATATTTTCATATTGATGTAATGGATGGTTTGTTTGTTAAGAATCAAGTTAATCCATTTGAATATATAAAGTATTGTGATAAGCCATTAAATGTACATTTGATGGTAGAAGATCCTTTTAGATATATAACAGAATATGCTTCCCTTAATAAAACTGATATGATTATATTTCAAGTAGAAATAGATGAAAATATAGACGAACTACTAGATTATATTCATTCATTTAAAATAAAAGCAGGACTCGCAATTAAACCAGGGACTGATATTACAGAGATATCACCATATCTTGAAAAACTAGAAGAAGTACTTGTAATGAGTGTTGAACCAGGCGCTGGTGGTCAAGAGTTTATGCCAGTGGCATATGAAAAAATAGATATGTTATATAATATCAGGGAGAAAAGAAATCTTCACTTTCAAATTGGTGTAGATGGTGGAGTAAATGCTTCTAACTTTAAATCACTAAATAAAGTCGATATAATCGCTGTTGGATCTTATATATGTAAAAGCGAAGATTATCAAAAACAACTAGATAATCTAGAGCATTAATGTTAAAATAACGTTTAGAAAGAAGTGAAAGAGATGCAAGTTATAAAAATTAAAAGCTATCAGGTTAATAAAACTATTCTAATGCCAATATTCCTTCTTATACTTGGAGTATTGTTATTTATAAATCCAAAAGAAGTTACAGAGTTTTTCTCTTATATAGTTGGTGTAATATTTATAATACTTGGTATATCTAAAATAATTAGTGATAATAAAAGAAATAATAAAACTAGCTCTGATCTTTATTATTCTCTTATTTTAATACTTATAGGTATTATATTTATTGCATTTAGAAGTTATTTTGAGTTTTTAATTAGATTTGTTATTGGATTATTTATTCTTATAAATGGCATTAATAAACTTGCAAATAATGTTAATAA
>CAYOUK010000006.1:0-6117 GCA_964407175.1 uncultured Muribaculaceae bacterium | reverse complement strand
TGAAAACATCTAAAAATACAATTATAAACTTATTAATTGGTTTTTTACTTATATTAGTTGGCCTTTATATGATGTTTGTTGGTAATTTAGTGTTTTCTACTATAGGACTAATTATGATTATTTATTCTATATATGAATTAATTGAATATATCTCTTCACACATCAAGAAGGTGAATTAAATGCTAGAAATTAAAAACTTATGTGTTGCAACTAATAAAAGCGATATACTAAATGATTTAGATTTAAAAATAGATGATAATAAAATTCATGTAATAATGGGCCCAAATGGGACTGGAAAATCTACTCTTTGTAAAACAATAATTGGAGAAAGAGATGGTTTAAAAGTAAAAGGTTCTATCAAATATAATAATGAAGAACTAATTAATATGCCTATTAATGAAATATCTAAAAAAGGTATATTTATGCTTTTTCAAAGTCCTTTAGAGATTCCAGGCGTAACTCCAGCAGAGATGCTTAGAATCGCTTTAAAAGAAAGAAATATAGATAAAAGTGTATTTGAGTTTTCAAAAGAATTAAATGCAATATGTGATAAATTAAATATTGATAAAAAGCTTCTTCATAGGGGCATAAATGAAAGAATGTCTGGTGGAGAAAGAAAGAAGATGGAATTATTACAGGTTTTTGTATTAAAACCTAGTTTAATTCTTTTAGATGAATTAGATAGTGGATTAGATGTAGATAGTTTAAAAAGTTTAAGTAAAAGTCTACTAGAATATAAATCAGAGAATAAATGTTCTATTGTAATTATTACTCACCATATGAATATATTAGAGTTTTTAAAACCCGATAAAGTACATATTCTAAGCGATAAGAAGATAAGCAAAAGTGGGGATATAAATCTTGCCAAAAAAATAGAAAAAGATGGCTTTAATGGGACATTTAATATGATTGAGGAAGAGTAAAATGAATACCTTATTACTAGAAGATCTAAATAAAGAGATTGATATTAAGTCTTCATCTGTAATTAATGGAATCAATATTAAAAAAGATATAGATTTAAAGATTAATATATTAAAAAATAATGCTTTAATTATTAATATATTTTCAAATGCAAGTAATCGTAATATAAACCTAGATATAAATTTAGAAAAAGATTCTAAATTAATTTTAAATATATCTTTTATATCTAAAAAGAGTATTAATCTAAATGTTAATACTAGAATACTTGAAAGCAAAGCTAACGCTAAAGTAAATGTAAGAGGAATTAATGAATTAAATAGTGTAACTAATATAATTATGGATGGTATAATTCATAAAGATACATGTGATGTTATATTAAATGAATATGCTAAAGTAATGAATTTAAGTGATACATCTAGTGTCAAAATAGTTCCTAATTTAATAGTGGATTCACTTGAAGCAGAAGCTAATCACGGCGCTGCTATTTCAGATATTGAAATAGATAGTATAAAGTATTTAATGAGTAAAGGAATAAAAGAAATAGATGCCAGAGAACTACTTAAAAAAAGCTTTATACTTGAAATTATGGATGATGAAAGTAAAGATTTAATTAAAAAAATATTAAATGGGGGAATATAAAATGGATACACGAAAAGATTTTCCAATGCTTAAAAACGATCTTATATATTTCGATAATGGAGCAACTACGTTAAAACCAAAATGTGTTATTGATAAGATAGTTGACTATTATGAGAACTATAGTGCAAATGCTCATAGGGGAGATTATGAGATTAGTTTAAAAGTTGATAAAGAATTTGAAAGTGTTAGAGATAAAGTAAAAAAGTTTATAAATGCAGCGCATAGAGAAGAAATAATTTTTACTAGTGGTTCTACCAGCTCTTTAAATATGATTATTAAAGGCTTCTTTGGTAACATATTAGAAGAAGGTGACGAAGTAATTGTTTCTAATGGAGAACATGCTTCACTTATTTTACCATGGTTTTATTTAGCAAATAAAATAGGTATTAAACTTAAATTCGCTGATCTAGATTCTAGTTATCATATTACACTTAATAATATAAAAAGACTTATATCACCTAAAACAAAAGTAATCGCTTTATCGATGATTACAAATGTACTTGGTGATTTAAGACCAATAAAAGATATTACTTCTTTTGCGCATGAAAACGATATATTTGTTATGGTAGATGGAGCACAAAGTGTTCCACATATAAAAACAGATGTACAGGACCTAGATATAGACTTTTTAGCCTTCTCAGCACATAAAATGTGTGGTCCAACTGGTGTTGGAGTATTATATGGTAAAAAAGAATTACTCGAGGAATTAGAACCACTTGAATATGGTGGAGGAATGAATGAATCATTTGATAATCCCGATGAGGTATATTTAAAAGAACTACCGACTAGATTAGAAGCTGGGACTCCAAATATCGCAGGGGTTATTGGTTTTGGCGCAGCAATTGATTATTTAGAAAATATTGGCATGGATAAAATTGCGCAAATAGAACAAGACTTAAAGAAATATTTGATAGATAAATTATCTAAAATAAAACATATAGATATTATTAATGATGAAGCAGATAGTGGGGTAACATCATTTAACGTAGATGGTATATTCCCACAAGATGTCGCAGTATACTTGGATAAATATAATATATGTGTTCGCGCAGGTAACCACTGTGCTAAGATTCTAAAGAAAGATATTGGTGTAAAAAATACTGTTAGAGTATCATTATACTTCTATAACACAAAAGAAGAAATAGATGCCTTAGTAGAACTACTTAGTGATAAAGATAAAATTATGAAAGAAATGATTTAAATGGATAATGATTTAAAAAGAGATATAATACTTGATAATTATTCTAATCCTTCAAATAGGGGAAGAGTAGATAATAAAGATTATATATACGTTAATACTAATAATTCTTCATGTATTGATAATATTGACCTTTATATACTTATAGAAGATGATATTATAAAAGATATTAAATTTGAAGGCGAAGCATGCGCCATATCTACATCATCTACATCTATAATGACAAAAGAATTAATCGGTAAAAATGTAAAAGACGCACTTACATTTATTGAAAACTTTGATAACATGATAAATGAAAAAAACTATGATGAAAATATATTTAATGAAGCTATAGTATTTAATGAGATATACAAACAAGAAAACAGAAAGACTTGTGCAACTCTTCCATATAAGGGAATTAAAGAAGCAATAGAAAAGTATTTAAATACTAAATAATAATTATATTGACTAATTATAATATTATTTGTAAAATTGAAGTACCAAGGAGGAGAATATGAAAAAAATAGGATTGAGAGTTATTACACTAGTTTTAATGGTAGTTTTAGTGGGATGTAAAGAAAAAAATGAAACTCTAACATGCACTAAAAATATTAATGATGAAGATATGACTATGACAAATACTTTTAAATATAATTTTACAAACAACAAAGTTTCTAATCTTAAAGTAGAAATGGTATTTAAAGATTTTGCTTCTGATAATATCGAAAGACTTTGGCCAGCATTTAAAAGCCAGTTTGAAAATGAAATGCCAGTTGAAGTTGATGGTTTTAAAAGAAGTATAAAATCAGATGATCAAAACTATATCCTTACCATATTTATAGATATTGATTATAGTAAAATATCTAAAGATACTATGAAAAAATATGAAATTGAAGACATTAAAGGTAAGAGTTACAAAAAAATCAAGAAAATAGCAACAGAAACCGATGGAATGACTTGTAATTAAAAAGCTAGTTGGATAAAAAGGTTAGATTATTTACTAATCTTTTTTATTGTGCTAAAATGTTCTAAGGAAGTGGTTATATGAGAAGTGGATTTGTCAGTATAATTGGTAGACCAAATGTAGGTAAAAGTACACTTTTAAATTCAATTGTAAATGCTAAAGTAGCAATTACTAGTAATGTCGCTGGAACAACTAGAAATCTAGTTGAAGGTATTTATAATGAAGATGATACTCAAATTATATTTATAGATACTCCTGGTATAAATAAACCACTATCTAAACTTGGTAAAATATTAAGTAAAGAAACACTTAGTACTTTAGAAGATATCGATGCAATACTTTTTTTAGTGGATGCTAGTGAAAAAGTAGGGGCAGGGGATAAGTTTATTATGAATATACTTAAAAATACTAAATGCCCTGTTATACTTGTGCTTAATAAAATAGATAAAATAAGTAATGAAGAACTATATAATAAGATAGTTGAATATAAAGATATATTTACTTTCTCTGATATAGTCCCCGTAAGTGCTTTAAAAGATGATAATGTAGAAGAACTAATTAATGTTATTAAACCATATTTAAAAGATAATATTAGATATTATGATAAGAATGAAATCACTAATTTAAATCCAAAGTTTATGATCGCAGAATTAGTTCGTGAGAAAGTTTTAAGACTTACTCACGATGAAGTGCCACACTCAGTTACGTGTGTTACAACTCATTTAGAAGAAACAGTTGATCTAGTTGAAGTATATGTAAATATAATAGTTGAAAGAGAATCACAAAAGAGAATAATAATTGGCAAAAATGGCTCAATGCTTAAAGAAATTGGAACAAAATCAAGAAAAGAGATAGAAGACATGTACTATGGCAAAAAAGTTTATCTAGAGCTCTTTTGCAAGGTTATTGAGGGTTGGAAAGACAAAGAACTTTATTTAAGAGAATTTGGTTTTGAGAAAAATGAATAATAATATTTAAATATCACCAATATAATATTGTAAGGTGATATTTATGAACTCAAAAAACTTATGGAAAGTATTTTCTAAAACAGGAAAAGTAGAAGACTATTTAAAATATAGAGAAGAAAAACGAAAGGAAGACCATGATAAGGGAGTTTGAAGGAATAATATTAAGTGAAACACCATATAGTGAATCATCTAAAATATTAAATATATTAACTAAAGATAATGGTTTAATTGGTGTTATTGCTAAAGGTGCTAAAAAGCTTAAAAGTAAACTTAGAAGTGTAACCGAAAGATATACAATAGCTAAGTTTAATGTTTATTATCACGAAGGAAAACTATCTACTCTTATAAGCGCAGATCCTATATACTCTCTTACTAATATTAGAACTGATATCGTTAAAATTGGATATCTAACTTATATATGTGAACTTACATATCAAACCGCTAAACAAAATGATTCAAATGATATATATAAACTTCTTTTATCAGCGATATTAAAGATAGAAGATGGTTTTGATCCACTAATTATTACAAATATTCTAGAGCTTAAGATGCTTGAGTTTTTGGGTGTTGGAATAACACTTGATGAATGTATTAAATGTGGTAGTAAAAAAGATATAGTAACTATAAGTGGAAGCGCAGGGGGATATCTTTGTAAAAATTGCCATACAAATGAAATAATATATGATATTAAAACAATTAAAATGTTTAGACTATATTACTATGTAAATATTGATTCTATAAGTGATTTAAAAATAAGCAAAGAAGTAGTAAATAACATAAATAATATATTAAAAGAATATTATGATAGTTATACTGGACTATATTTAAAGAGTAAAGATTTCTTAAAAGAGATTAGTTAGTTGAAATATTATGACATATTTGATAAAATGTATGTATAGAGGGTAAGGACAGGGCATATGAATAATAAAGAACCTGAATTTGTAATAACTAAACATTACAAAGTAATAACTATTTTGTTAATTGGATTTATTGTTGCATATATATCTAGTATTTCTTATGCATATTTTTCGGTGGAACCAAATAATGCAAATAATCAAAGCATAAAAGAAAGCGCTGGTACTATGGTTCTTACATATACTGACTGTGCTAATTCTAGAAACTCTGATTGCGCTTACATAAATCAAGAAATGGCAATGGGTTCTACTGTTACAAAATCATTTAGAGTAGAAAATACTGGAACCCTAACTGCAAGTTTTTATATTAAATTTGAATCAATTGAAAATAGTTTTGTAGATAATGAACTAACATATTTTTTATCTACACTAGGTGGAACGACACTTGTTACAGAAACACCTCTTCCATATGGATCACATACAAACGTTAATATATATAAAGATACACTGCCACCAGGATCTTCTAAAGAATATAAAATAGTTTTAAAATTTATAGATATATCTAGTGGTAATAATGAAAGTAATGCAACAGCA
>CAYOUK010000005.1:0-24237 GCA_964407175.1 uncultured Muribaculaceae bacterium | reverse complement strand
GTAATGGTCAAAAGTTTGAACTAATTACTAAAGATTATGATAAGACTTTATATATAGAAAATCCTAAATCAAATATTGCAGTTGGTTCTATTCAAATATTCTTAGACGAATATCTAAGTGATCATGAAGGCAAGATAGATTACATTCATGGCGAGGATGTTACTAAAGACTTTGCATCTAAAGATGGAAATGTTGGAATAATATTTGAATCAATGGAAAAGAGTGACTTATTTAAAACAGTTATTCTAGATGGAGCATTACCTAGAAAAACATTCTCTATGGGACATAGTCACGATAAGAGATTCTATCTAGAAGCAAGAAAAATAAAATAGAGCTTTCGCTCTATTTTTTTTATGGTTGTGGTGTTTTATCAATTTCTAATTCACCTGTTAAATATTGTATTAAACGATATCTAAATGAACGATGACTAATAGAAATACCATGTTTATTCATATAATCAATTACGGCATCTTTATCTTCTACAGTATAATCATATAATTTGCCATCTATTTGAATTGTACCTTCAGAATTATTAGTTCCATATTGCCAGCTAGCTTCTTTAATAATTCTAATAAGTGTATCTGGGTCTACGTTTGGAATATACTTTGTATAATCTACAATAGCTATATCAAGCGGAGTGTGAGTATTACTATAAAACTCAGCTTGAGTTATCATACGGAAATCAACACCAAATAGTGATGCTAGTTTCACTGGATCAATATCAGTGTTTTCATCCATTATATATTCATATATTAGTTTTGAGAATACAAAGCTAAAGTTTGATGCTTCATTTTTCATAGCTTTCTCAAATAAAGCTATAGAGTGTGAATCTTTATAATAATCTTCTAGATAATCTTCAAATGATAATATGCTTTCATTTAATATCATAGTACCAACTGATTTTAATTCATCTTTTAAAGATCTTTTTTCACTACTTTTTTCTTTTGCACCATTTAATTTGTTTTCTTTGTTTAATTTATCAATCATTCTTTTAAAGTTATCTGGATTACTTATTCCTCTAGATTTACAAAAGTCTGGGATAAGCAATTGACTATATCGATATTCATCTGCAAGTGCAATGTAGTCTTCTTTAGTTTTAAATGGAAAAGTACCATTAACAGTAAATAATCTTATTAATAAGCCTGTTTCTTTATCTGTCCAGTCTTCGTTCTTATTACTAAACAATTGTCCATTTCTAATCTTTGTTTCTTCTTGAATGAAGTAACCATTAATCTCTGGATCTGTTTTTAAAAACGATGGTAGCATTTCACGCTTAAATAAACCAATATTACTCTCAATATATTTATAAAATTTTGCTTTAACTGCAGAATTAAATAATAGTTTTTGAGAAGTTAAATTAATATGGCATGGGTATTCCCTTAAAAATTTAATTAACCTATTAAATTCTGAAGACACCCCATAATTACAAGAAGCAAAATATGCCTGTAATTTGTATGGGAATAACTCGGCATACATATGTAAATACATATTTAAAAAATTAGTATCTAGCCCTAATAAAACTATTTCACTTAGTGGTGTATTTTCAATTAAAGTTTTATCCCCAGTAGTTAATTCACCTTTATAATACTTTCCAATTAATAATAATATAGACGCTTTAGTAGCTTTTTCTTCCATTTAAAATCCCCCTTAAATGTGGAACATATATTAACAAATTAGTTAAATATTGTCAAATAAAAAATATTTGGTATAATGTATATATAAAGAATAAATATAGAGGTAGAATATGACTAAGAAGAAAAAGAAAAAAAATCAAGAAGAATTTCTAATTAATTTTCTTGTTATTTTAGGACTAATTGCAGCATTATTGCTAGGATATGTTGCAGCAAGACATGTAACAGAGAAAAGAATTGCCAAACATGCATCTAACTATGTAGATAGTTTAGCAGATACTATTGAGTTAACATGTAATAATGTTGATTATATAAGTCCACTTTCACAGGTTAAATATCATTATACAATTATTTGCTATTATTCTAGTGCTAAGAGTCAGTATAATAGTTCTAATATTATAATTGATAACAACGGAATAATAAGGGGACTTGAGTTTAGAATTCCTGCTGAAACTAACAAATCTAAAGAAGAAAATTATACTAATATAGAAGATATAATTGCTAGAACAATCGAAGCTATAGAAACTTCAGAAGCTGATCTAAGTAAAATACATACAAATAAAAAATTACTTGAATCATTTAAAGCTGAATTTGATAGTAAATCATATGAAAACAAATTATATATTGAAGAAAAAGATAACGATAGTACTGTATATAATGAATTTCATCCACAAAATGATGAAACACCATATGTACCACCTTATTTTGAAATAAGGTTTAAATAATAGAAGGGGATTATTATGAAGAAAAAGAATATAATAGTATTTGCACTATCAGTAATATTAGTCGCTTGTTTAATATATGGTGTACTTAGAGTAATGATGATAAGACAAAGAAGAGTAAACTTAGATGCATCTATGAAATATGCTAATATAGTTTCTCAAGATATATCAGATGTTTGTTATATAGTTGATGTAACAGATGATGCAAAATCTTATGAAGATGCATCATATGTTAATTGTTATTTCTCATCAGATAAAAATGATAAGAATATGGCTAGAATCGCTGTTGATAGTAATGGCGTAATAGTTAAAGTGTCATATTATTCATTAGTTGACACAAGAAAAATGGCTGCAATTAATATAGATGATCTTAATGAAAAAATATCTAAATTATCAGGAGCTTTAATGACTACTAGAGTTAAGCTTAAATATGGTGACTTTGTAAACATTAATAAAATCCCAGTATCTATGTCTAGTAAAATAGAATCTAGTGATTATAAAAAGAGTTATTCTTTGGTATCAAGTGGTAACGAAGAAAATGAATTAAAGTTTAAATATAATATCGATAATAGAACAGACTTTAAATATTTTACATATGAAATATACTAAGATGACAAAGTCATCTTTTTTATTTGATTATTAATACAATTAATTAATAATTGCATTTGTAGAATAAAGTTCATTATTATTTTTTGATTACTAAAAAATAATTATTGATCAAAATAACAATAAATATATGTTTTATTTTATATAAAGAAATAATATATGTATCTATATTTATAAATAATACAATTATTGTTTATTATTTATAGACAATAATAATTATATTGATAATTATTATTGTAAAATAATATAAATAATCTAATTTTTATAATACTAATATTTTATTTTTATAATTTGAATCTAAATAGCCAATAAATTATACTTGATCTCAAATTAAAAGAAAGGAGGTAAGTATATGTTATTGGCTATTAATTTTCTTATGAGGACTATGAATATAAACGAGGTAACCCGCATCGATTATAAAGAAAAATATGAATTAAAAGAAGAGTATACACAAACAAGAGGACTTGATTTATCTGAATATCAAAGAGGTATAAATTTTGATAGTATTAAAAATAATTATGACTTTGTTATATTACGTGCTGGTTTTACAGGTTATGGCGATGGTGTTAGCAAACATATGGATTCATCTTTTGAAGACTTTTATCAAAAAGCTAAAGAAAGAGGACTAAATGTTGGAGCATATTATTATAGCTGTGCTAATTCATATGAAAAAGGTATAGAGGAAGCAAAGTTTTTATATGAAAATGCTCTAAAGGGAAAAACATTTGAATATCCAATTTATATTGATGTTGAGGAAAGTAGATATCAAAAGATAGGTAAGATAACTATGGCAGAAGCTATTAAAGGTTTTTGTGATTATTTAGAGTCTGTTGGTTATTATGGCGGAGTATACGCAAATAATTATTATTTTAATAATTATATTGAAACAAATATGTTATCAAGATATCCCAAATGGCTGGCATATTGGACTAGCACTAAACCAAACTTTAACTATGGTAAGTATGGTTTATGGCAAAACTCAAATAGTGGATATGTCGATGGTTATAGAGTAGATACTAATTATTCATATGAAGATTATCCAAGGATAATGAAAGAATATGGATTAAATGGTTATAGCATAGTTAAAGAGGAAGAAGAGAAAAGAGAAGAAGAGCTTCAAAGTGAAAGTTTAGAAGAAGTGGTTGAAGAATCAGTAGAGGAGCAAGCAGAAGAAGTAACTGAGGAGCCAAAAGAAGAAGTATTAGAAGAACCAAAAGAGGAAGAACTTGAACCCGAGGAAGAAGTTATAGTTACTTTAGAAGATAATAAAGATGAAGAAGAAATCGCTGAGGAAGTTATAAGTGGAATTTGGGGAAATAATGAAAATAGAAAAGAAACACTTGAAAGACATGGATATAATTATGAAAATATACAAAGAATAGTTAATAGTAAAGTAATTGAAACTATTAATTATATAGTTAAAAGTGGTGACACTTTATTTAATATAGCAAGAAGATACTATGGAGATGGTTATAAATATAAAGTAATATCTGATTATAATAATATAAAGAACCCAAATCTAATATATGTAAATGATAAAATCATCATTCCATTTAGTTGACACTATATATGTGCTATGTTAATATTAAAATAACAAAAATAGGAGAGGGCTTAGCTAACAATAAAATATTAAATATATTTAAAAATCTATTTAAAATATAGTATTTTTTTGTTATAATGATTAAGGTGGTAGAGTATGACAAATAGTTCAGAAATATTAATATTGAGCTTAATTTATTCTGCTTTTTTGAATGTATTATTTGGATGGAAAAAACACATCGTAACCCCTGAAACAACTGCATTCAGCCGACTCATACTATGGAATTTTTTTGGGATTGTTTGTGAACTAGCATATATATTTTCAATACAATACTTCGGAACAGAACATATAGTACCAATATTGATATGTAAAACATATCTTGTATATTTGGCAGTATTTTGTATTTTATTCTTTAGTTATCAGTATACTATTTCTGTTGGATTTGAATATTATACTGCGCATGAAAGAAGAATTAATAGAAGAATGATAGAATTATCTGTTTTAGCAGTTATTTTATCACTTGTATTTCCAATAAAATTACATCTTGGCCCAACAGGTATATATTTTGATGGTGTAGGTTATGTTGCAATGTACTTTATTTCAGTTATTGCACCACTTACTGCGGTTATATTTATGATAAAATCGCTTAAAAAGAAAACATCTAAGATTAGATCATATATACCATTAATATTTATAATAATTGGTTATGCTGGATGTTGGATAGTACAACAATATGATCATAGATTTATACTTCTTACAGTTCTTGAAACATTCATTTTAGTTGTAATGTACTTTACACTTGAAAATCCTGATGTAAGAATAATAGAAGAACTTAAGATTTCTAAAAGTGAAGCAGAGAAAGCTAATAAAGCCAAGACGGACTTCTTATCAAGCATGTCTCATGAAATTAGAACACCACTCAATGCCATTATTGGTTTTAGTGAAGATATTAAAGCAAGAGGAGATGAAGCATCTGTTGTTATTAGAGAAGATGCTGAATATATAGTTGAAGCAGCAGGTACGCTACTTGAAATTGTTGGTAACATACTAGATATCAACAAGATTGAATCTTCAAAACTAGAAATAGTTGAATTACCATATGACTTTAAAGCAATGGTTAAATCTTTAGCTCAGCTTAGTGCAGTTAGAATAGGCAGCAAACCTGTTAAACTAAACGCTCAAATCTCTGATAAGATACCTGATGAACTAATCGGAGACGAAGTACATGTTAAAGAAATAATTAACAACTTATTGTCAAATGCGATTAAGTATACCGATGCTGGTGAAGTTAAGCTTATTTGTACATGTGAGAATAGTCCAAATAAGTCAATGCTACATATAACAGTTAGTGATACTGGTAGAGGTATTAAAAAAGAGAATATCAACAGATTGTTCTCTAAGTTTGAAAGATTAGATGTAGAAATAAACTCTACAATCGAAGGAACAGGACTTGGCCTTGCAATAACAAAGAGTTTAGTTGATCTAATGGGTGGTCAAATAAGTGTTCAAAGTAACTTTGGAAGTGGATCAACATTTAGTGTAAGCATTCCACAAAAAGTAAGAAAAGAAAATAAGGTTAAAATGGAAACAATAGTATTAAATGATGCTAGTAAGAGTAAGCCAGAGCCTTCATTTAACGATAAACCAAAAGTTAACGATATGGCATTCCCAAATAACAATGCCGTTGTTCCAGCCTTTGAAGAAGCTAAAGCTGAAGAGACTAACTCAAATAAGAAAAACGTCCTAGTTGTCGATGATAACAAACTTAACATAAAAGTTGCTGAAAGAGTTTTATCATCGATAGATTACGATGTGTATGGCTGCTTAAGTGCCGAAGAGTGTATTAAGAAAATTGAAAATGGTGAAGCTTATGATATTATTCTTATGGATATCATGATGCCAGAGATGAGTGGAGAAGAGTGCTTAAAAGTTCTTCAAAAGATGCCAGGCTTTAATACACCAGTTATTGCGTTTACAGCAGATGCAGTTGCAGGTGCAAGAGAAAAGTATTTGTCAGAAGGTTTTGGAAGCTATGTAGCAAAACCATTTAACAAAGAACAAATAACTGAAGCAATTGAAAGTTTATTGTAAAGTAATCAAAGTAAGGTTTTACCTTACTTTTTACGTGGTTTACAAATAAAAATGATATTTTTTTATAAAATTTTAAAAAAAGTATTGCAAACAATAAAATAGTATGGTATATTATAGTTACTTAGTAGATAGAGTAAGTTTTTATGAGGGTAATTTAATTATTGCTTGATTATTTACTTATTTGTTATTAAGTGTACATTGTTGTATATGTTATTTGATTAATTCTTATAATATTATATTTTCAATGTATCGTGGTATATTGTTTCCTTTATATATTTGTTTATATTAATTTATGAATTAAATATGTATTTGACAATATACCTGGATGTAAGAGACTTTGTCTTATTACATGTTTTTAGAGTTATCGAGCTACTAAGTAAGACGTACGTTTGTGGAATCTTGATAACGGTTTATAAGTCGTGTGTTGTCAGCATGGGATTTATAGATTGCGAATCCACAGGAAGCATGCCAGACTGACTACTGGCGTGTTTTCTTTTGCCTAAAAAAATATAATGACAAATGTTGTGTCAAGTTAGAAAAAAAATCTTGATATCTATTGAAAAATATATAATATATTGATATACTTAAGATGCTTAGTAGGGGTATATGATTTATTTAATTAATTTTATTATTAGTTATATTGATCATGGTTTTATATCTAATTGGTTTCCTAGTTAGGTATATATCTCTCTTGGTTGTTTGTATTAGGTATAATTAATTTTATATTCGATATGAATGACTTTTTGTAAGGGTCTTCTCTTACTTTCTAGTTATCGAGCTACTAAGCAGAGGCGCACTCGTGGAATCTTGATAACGGTTTATAGTTGTGGTATTGTCAGTACTTCATGATTGTAAACTTTAACTCCACAAAAAGCATATTAGTCTGACACATAATATGCTTTTTTTTTGTTTACAAATATTTTTGTCAAATTGTAAAAAGTTTTATTTTTTCTATTGAAATTATTTTTTTATATGATATACTTAAATCACTTAGTAGATAAAGTTTATGTTAGATGGGTAATTTACAATTAAGTTTGTGGTTACTTAATCGTTTTCATATTCTGGTTATTAAGTGTGTGCCACATTGTTATCTAATTTGTAATACTTATTATTTAATATTTGTGGCATGCCTAGGGGCATTATTTCTCTTATATATTGACTTGTATTTATATGAGGCGACTTATAATTGATGATGCTCCTTGGATGTATGGAATTTTATATTCTATTACATGATTTGTCGAGTTATCGAGCTGCTAAGTAAAACGATCGTTTGTGGAATTCTTGATAACGGTTTATAATTATGTGTTACCAGCATGTAAATTATAAATTCTTAATCCACGGAAAATATATTGGATCTGGTATTCCAATATATTTTTTTTTGTTTTTTTAAATTTTTTCTTGTTTTTATAAAAATGGTGTGTTATAGTAGGCTCACTTAGTAGAAATTTGATGTTTGTCTCTATTTAACTTAAGTGTTATTTATGATTCAAACACGTTATTTGATATGACTTTGGCAACTGTTCTGCTACTGTTACATATCTTTGCTTGTTGTTTAAAGATTATAGGTTATTAAGTTAGTTTATAGTCCAATGGGCATCTGCTTCTAGGATTAAGTTTTTAGGGCATAATGGTTTAGTTATCGAGCTACTAAGTAAAGTGCGCACTCGTGGAATCTTGATAACGGCTTACCAAAGTGGTGTTGTCAGCACTTAGCTTACGTAAGTTTCTAATCCACGAAAAGTATATCAGACTGACTACTGATATGCTTTTTTTTACTCTTAATTTCTGTTATAATAACTTTGGTGATTTACATGGAACCATTGTTTAATAAAAAAAGCGATTATATTGAAAGAGTATATAATGATCTTAAGGATTATTTTGGTTTTCATGATAGGAGTATGCTTCATACTGAAATGATTAGAACTATTAATAAAAAGTATATAAGCTATTTAAATCAATATTTTGGTTTTATTGAAGCCTATCAAGAAATCGACGATTTTTTAAAAAAAGCAATGACTGACTATTTATTGCTATGTTTTGAAAAAAACAAACATGGATTTAAAAGTGGAGTAAAAGGAGATAAAGAAAAAAGTTTTGAAAGAGTATATAAACTTTTAACTATCGCTAATGGAACAGCAAGTATTTCTTTGTATGATCCATATGTAAAAGCCAAAATAGTACAATATGCTGGAATACCTAAAGAAGAATATGATGAGTTTTTAAATAAAATGTTTCCAAGTGATGAAGAATTACAAAAAGCAGCAGTAGAAACATATGAAAAAGTTGGTAGTTTTACTAGATAAAATAAGAAAGGAATAATAATATGAAGTTTACAAAAGAATTAATTGATGATTATGCAGAAAAGTTACTTATTGGTCTAAGTGATGAAGAAAATAAAATGGTTCTTGATGAATTTAATGAAATAGATAAAACTATAGATATTATTAATAATATTGAAGGTTTAAGTGAAGTTGAACCATATTCTTGGTGTTTAGATAATGAAATAGACTTTTTAGATGAAGATGTAGTAGAAGAATCTTCTAGTATGAGTGAAATTCTATCAAACTGTGATAAACACACTAATGTTGAGATAGAAGTTCCAAAGGTGGTTAACAATGAATAAGGATATTTGTACTTTACATGAAGAATTAATAAATAAAAAAGTAACTAGTGATGAACTTGTAAAAGAGTCACTTAAGCTTTCACATGAAGTAGAGGATAAGTATAATGCCTTTGTTACTATCATGGATGACGCTAAGGGAGTAGAAGTAACGGATGATTTACTATCTGGTATTCCATTTGGTATAAAAGATAACTACTCAACTAAAGGGATTCTTTCAACAGGTTCTAGTAATACTTTAAAAGACTATGTTCCTTTCTTTGATGCAACAGCGCTTACTAACCTTTACAAACATGGTGCTGTGCCTGTAAATAAGACTGTTATGGACGAATTTGGTATGGGAGGTACTGGAACTACTGGTCATACTGGAATCGTTTTAAATCCGTGGGATAAAGAACGTATGTGCGCTGGATCTAGTGCAGGTTCTGCTTGTGCAGTCGCTGCAGGTGTTTATCCATATGCATTAGGAAGTGATACAGGAGATTCAATACGTAAACCTGCTGCATATTGTGGTATAGTTGGATACAAACCAACATATGGAATGATATCAAGATATGGATTATTCCCATTCGCATCTAGTTTAGATACATGCGGAGTTTTAACTAGAAATGTTAAAGATGCTGCTATAGTTGTAGATGCTATGAAGGGCCAAGATAAAAAAGATATGACTAGTTTTGATTCTAGTAATATTCATTTATATGATTCATTAAATGGAGATATAAAAGGTAAAAAACTTTGTTATATAGATGAACTAGTTAACATAGATAATTATCCAAATGCAAGTGATGAATTAAAGGCGCATTTAGATAACTTTATGAAAAAAATAGAAGAAGTTAAATCTCTTGGTATAGAAGTTACATGCGAGCATGTAGATAAGACTATACTTGATGCTGCGCCAAGTGTATATATAGTTATATCATGCGCAGAAGCAACAAGTAATATGTCTAATCTAACAGGTATTGTATTTGGACCACGCGCTGAGGGAGAAACATATCAAGAGATGATGAAGAACTATCGTACCAAAAACTTCTCATCACTTATTAAAAGAAGATTTGTAATTGGTTCATATGTTTTACAAGCAGAGAATAAAGATAGATACTTCTATAATGCTCAAAGAGTAAGAAGATTACTTGTTAATATGTGGAATGATTTATTTGAAAAGTATGATGCTGTTATTCTTCCAGTTGGAATAGGCCCAGCCAAATACTTAGATGATTCTAAAAATGTTCATGATAAAAGCTTAACTACTTTAGATGAACATTTACAAATAGGAAACTTTGGTGGATTCCCATCAATTACAATCCCAGATGGTTTTGTAAATGATTTGCCAGTTGGACTAAATATAACAGGCAAGAGATATGATGATGAAAACGTACTTAATATAGCCTATGCTATTGAGGATAAACTTGGGTTTAAAAACCAAATAGCAAAGGAGGTAAATCATGACTAAATATAAAGCATTAATTGGTCTTGAAATGCACTGTGAAATAACTAATACTAATACTAAAGTATTCTCAAGATCTAAAAACAGTTATGAATATGATCCAAATATTAATGTAACACCAATAGATATGGGATTCCCAGGAACACTTCCTGTTGTTAATAAGGAAGCTGTTAAAAAAGCTTTAATGATGAGTATGATACTTGGATGTAAACAACCTAAGTACTTATACTTTGAAAGAAAGAATTATTATTATCCAGATTTACCAAAAGGATATCAGATTACTCAGGAGACTAAACCAGCGCCAGTTGGTATATATGGTGAATTTGAATATGAATTAAATGGAGAGAAAAAAGTAGCTAAGATAAACAATATTCACTTAGAAGAAGATTCTGCATCTATGGAGCACTTTAGTGATACATCACTAATAGACTATAATAGAGCAGGCGTTCCACTTCTTGAAATGGTAACAGAGCCATGCTTCCATTCAAGTGAAGAAGCTGTTGCATTCCTTGAAACAATAAGAAGTATATATAGATATGCTGGCATAAGCGAAGCTGATTCTAAAAAAGGACAAATAAGATGCGATGTAAATGTTTCTATTATGGATGAAGACCTAGAAGAAATTCCAGAGAACTTTGGAACTAAAGTAGAGACTAAAAACGTAAACTCATTTAGCGCTGTTAAAGGTACTATTGATTACGAAATTAAAAGACAAATCGCTTTAAAAGAAAGCGGAGAATATGATAGTATGCCACAGCAGACTCGTAGATGGGATGAAAATGCTCTAGAAACACAGTTTATGCGTGATAAAGTTGATGCTATTGACTATAAATACTTTATAGAACCAAATATACCAAGATTTAAAATCACTGATAAAATGCTTGAAGAAGTGAGAAAATCTATTCCAGTTCTAGCAGATGAGAGAAAGAATAAATATATAAATGAATATGGAATAGATCCAAAAGATGCTAAGACACTAGTTAGAGAAAAAGAAGTCTCTGATTACTTTGAAAGAGTTGTTGAAGACGGCATTAAACCACTAGACGCATCTAATTATGTATGTAATTTAATACTTGGTTCTATTAATAAATTAGATGTTAGTATTGATGATTTTATAATTAAATCTGATATGCTTAGCAAACTAATTAAGATGGTATATGATAATAAATTATCTAAGAACCAACTAAAGAATATAATATATAAATCAACTGATTCAAATAAAGATCCATTTGAAATAATCGAAGAGGAAAATATTGGATTAAAAGAAGATACTGGAGAAATAGATGGTATTATCGATACTATAATAAGCGAACATCAAAAAGAAGTTGAAGAATATAAAAGAGGTAGAACTAATGTAATTAACTTTATGTTAGGACTAGTAATGAAAGAAACAAAAGGGCAAGCGAACCCAGCGAGTGTAATGGAAAAGCTAAAAGAAAAATTAAAATAAATTAATAGGGAGTTTTGGTTATGGAAAAAAAACGTACTAAAGAAGAACAATTAAGAAATATAATACGTAAAGGTTTCTGGGGTTTTGAGCCTAATGTTCAAAAAGGTATGCTAAAAGCTTTACAAAAAGAGATTCTTCATAGTCCTAAGGAATTAGCAAATACTGATGTAATATTAGATGAAAACGGAAACCTAGTAACGATTAGTATTCCTAAAAAATATGACTTAGTTATACAAAATAAAGGGGAAGACTCTATATATGAAGTAGAAAATTATGGTGTAGATGTAAACGCAAAAAAGACTTATCAAATACAAGAAATAAAATATAAAGCACCGGATGGATATTTTATAGTATCCCCTAAGGGAATTATCGAGTGTAAAAAAACACTAACAAGGTTCTTTGATTTTACTTCGCCTAGAAATGTTGTAACAGTTATTAGAAATGAAGATGAACTAAACAAACTAGGAGAAGCATATGTAAAAATTGCTAATCGAAGAGAACTAGAGGATCAAGCCCAAATCCTTTTAGACTCTATGGAAGATAGTGTCAATATTATTAATGAATATGACGTTGAAAAAAGAGGAATAACAATAAAACAATCAGTTATTTTAGAAGATGGTAAACTATCGCTTTTAGAGGAGATATATGATCCTTATGGATTAATAGAATCTCTTGAAAGTTATGAATATGATAAAGATAATAAATGTTTTATCAGAGGTGAAGAATTAAGTCTGTATTCTGTTTTTGATTTTAATTTAGTTCTTCAAGATATTAATGATAATTTAGGGACAGACTTAAAAGGTGATGATGATTATCCAACAACGCCTTTTCGATTTCTTTGCTTAGATAAGAATAAGTTAGATAATCTTTTAAAGCTTTATGAAGTATCTCAAGGTATATCTTTTTATAATAATAGTAATGAGATTGGAATCTCTGAAAAGTGTTTTGTTATTGATAGACCGAGATCTTATAAACCAAAGAAAAAAAGAGAACAACGATAGTTGTTCTTTTTTTTGTAAATAATTAGCATTTGGGGTTGACAAGTGCTAGACTAAAGCATATAATTATTTTAGCACTTGAATGATATTAGTGCTAAAGGTGGTATATATGGACGATAGAAAGAAAAAATTACTTAAAGAAATAGTCGAATCATATATTAAAGATGCAAAACCAGTTGGTTCAAAATCACTTATCAAAAAACTTAAAGTGTCTAGCGCAACTATAAGAAATGAAATGAGTGAACTTGAAGAACTTGGCTATCTAGAGAAAACTCATATCTCTAGTGGACGTGTTCCAAGTTCTAAAGGTTATAAATATTATGTCGATAATATTATGAAACCAAAAGAACTATCTGAAACAGATGTTACTAAGTTAACAACGATATTTACTAATACTAATTTAACACTTAATGATGCGATTAAAGAATGTATGGAAATAATCACAGATTTAACAAATTATACAAGTATAGTTTTAGGAAAAGAATCTGAGAATAATACATTAAAACAAATTAATATTATTCCAATAGACCAAAATAAAGTTGTTGCACTTGTTGTTGTCAGCAACGGACATGTTGAAAACAAACAAGTTATCATCCCAGAGAATGTTAATATTGATGAAGTTGTTAAAACGAGTGAGATTATCAACAAGTATTTAATTGGTACTCCAATAAAAGAAGTTAGTGCTAAGATGGAGTTTGAAATCAAACCACGTATAGCAAGCATCATAAAAGAATATGAAAGCATTTATAGTATGTTTAGAAGTGTATTCTCAGACTTCGCTGAAAAGAATTCTAACTACTTCTATAATGGTGTTAGCAATATGCTAAAACAACCAGAGTTTGAAAAAGATAAAGTACAAGGAATCTTAGAAAAACTAGAAGACTATGAAATGGTTAAAAAGATTGAGTCTAATGATGATGGAGTTAATATCTACATTGGTGAAGAAAATGAATTTGATGAAGATGTAACTGTTATCAAAACAAACTATAAAGCAAATGGGGAAGAAGGTACTCTTGCGATAATAGGACCACAAAGAATGGAATATGACAAAGTAGTAACACTTCTTAATTTCATAAAGAAACAAATTGAAAGGGAATAAAATGAAAGAAGAGAAAAAAGAGAAGAAAATAAATCAAAAACAAAATAAAAAATGTGAATGTGAAAAAAATGGCAAATGCGAGTGCGAATGCTGCAAAGAAAAAGATGTGCAAATAGAAGAGCTAACTAAAAAACTAGCTGATATGACAGAGCTTGCAGCAAGAAGCCAAGCAGAAGTTATTAATTATAAAAAGAGAAAAGATGAAGAAACAGCTTTAAGGCTTAAATATTCAAATGAAGATATCTTAAAGAGATTTGTTGAGATATGTGATAATTTTGAAAGAGCTATTAAGATGGATGATAATGATCTAACTGATGAAGTTAGTAAATTCTTAGAAGGCTTTAAAATGATGTATGGCAACATGCAATCTATTCTAGAAGAAAACGAAGTAAAAGAAATAGAAGTACTTGGTAAAGTATTCGATGCTAATACAAGCGAAGCAGTAATTGTTGAACATACTGAAGGAAAAGATTCTAAAGAAGTAATAGAAGTATTAAGAAAAGGATATACTTATAAAGATAAATTACTAAGACCAGCAATGGTTAAGATAAATGATTAAGGAAAGGTGATAAATATGAGTAAAATAATAGGTATAGATTTAGGAACAACAAACAGTTGTGTTGCAGTTTTAGAGGGAGGAGAACCTCACGTAATAGTTAATCCAGAAGGAGCAAGAACAACTCCATCTGTAGTACAAATTAAAAAGGGAGAAGAAGTAGTAGGTGAAGTTGCAAAACGTGGCGCTATTTCAAATCCAGATAATACAATTTATTCAATAAAAAGAAAAATGGGGACTAGTGAAAAAGTAGAAGTTGATGGTAAGAAATATACACCAGAAGAAATTAGTGCAAAAATTCTTATGAAGTTAAAGAGTGATGCTGAAAGTTACTTAGGAGAAAAAGTTACTAAAGCAGTTATTACTGTTCCAGCATACTTTAACGATGCTCAAAGACAAGCTACTAAGAATGCTGGCAAAATCGCCGGATTAGAAGTTGAAAGAATTATAAACGAACCAACAGCAGCAGCACTTGCTTATGGTGTTGATAAACAAGATAAAGCACAAACTATTCTTGTATATGACCTTGGTGGTGGTACATTTGATGTATCTATCCTAGAACTTGGTGATGGTGTATTTGAAGTTAAATCTACAAATGGTAATAACCATCTTGGTGGTGATGACTTCGATGAAGCTATCATGGATTACTTAGTTGATACATTTAAATCTGAAAATGGTATTAACTTAAGTAAAGATAAAATGGCAATGCAAAGGCTTAAAGATGCCGCTGAAAAAGCTAAAAAAGATTTAAGTGGAATGAAGAGTGCTCATATAAGCCTACCATTTATCTCACAAGGTGATGATGGACCACTTCACTTAGAAATGGATTTAACAAGAGCTAAATTCGAAGACTTATGTCATGATTTATTTGAATCAACAAGAAAGCCAGTTAAGACTGCTCTAAAAGATGCAGGACTTAAACCTGCTGATATAGATCAAGTTGTACTTGTTGGTGGATCTACTCGTATTCCATATATTCAAGATCTTGTTAAAGATGAACTTGGTAAAGAACCAAATAAAAGTGTAAACCCAGACGAAGTTGTTGAAATGGGTGCTGCAATTCAAGGTGGCGTGTTAACTGGTGATGTTAATGACTTAGTACTTTTAGATGTTACACCACTATCACTTGGTATTGAAACTATGGGTGATGTAATGACAGTATTAATTCCAAAGAATACAACAATCCCAGCAAGTAAATCACAAATATTCTCAACTGCTGTTGATAATCAACCAGCTGTTGACATCCATGTTCTTCAAGGTGAAAGAACTATGGCCGCTGATAACAAAACACTTGGTAATTTCCAACTAACTGGAATTCTTCCAGCAAGACGTGGTGTTCCACAAATCGAAGTTACATTTGATATCGATGCTAATGGTATCGTTAATGTTAAAGCTAAAGATCTTGGAACAAATAAAGAACAAGCAATTACAATCACTGCTACTACAAATCTTTCAGACGAAGAAGTTGAAAGAATGATGAAAGAAGCAGAAGAAAATAAAAAAGAAGATGAAAAGAAAAAAGAAGAAGCAGAAGCTAAGAACGATGCTGATCAAACTATCTTCCAAGCCGAACGTGCAATCGATGATCTAAAAGATAAAATCTCTGATAAAGAAAAAGAAGATTTAGAAGATCTAATTAAAGATGCTAAAGATGCACTTAAAGATGGTGATATCGATGATATCAAAGAAAAGAAAGATAAATTACAAGAAAAATTAGTAGCAATATCTTCAAGAGTTTATGAAGAAGCTGCTAAAGAATCTCAAGCAGCTCAAGAGTCTGATTCTGATGACGAACCAAAGAAAAAGAAAAAATCTAAAAAAGATGATGACGATGATGACGACGACGATGTAAAAGAAGCTAAATATGAAGAGAAAGAATAGGTTCTAATTAATTTAGAACCTTATTCATGTTAAGGAGAACTATGGAACGAAAAGATATCGATAAAAAATATAAATGGGATTTAAGTGAAATATATAAAAATGAAGATGCTTATAAAGAAGATAAAGAAAGATTATTAAAACTAGTTGATACCGAAGAATCTTATAAAGGAAGAGTTTTAGAATCTTCAAAATCTCTTCAAGAGATTTTGGATCTAGATACTGAGATAGAAAGAGTAATCAGTAAAATGTATGTATTTAGATCTCTTCAAACAGAGTTAGATACTAGAGATGGTAAAGCTGCTTCATCTTTAAAAGAGCTAATGGACTTATATAGCACATTATCAGTCAGAGTTAGTTTTATTAGTACAGAGTTATCAAAACTAACTAAAGAAAAAATGGAAGAGTTTATAAAAGAAAATCCTAACTTAGAAAAATATAGATTTACTCTAACTAAAATAATAAGACAAAGTAAACATATATTATCTCTTGAAAACGAAGAACTTTTAAGTGCAATTTCGCCAGTTATAGATATTGGCTCTGATGTATTTAACATGATTGATAACGCCGATATTGTTTTAGAAGATATTAAAGATTCTAAGGGAAAAAAGCATAAACTAACAAGTGGCACATTTAATGAATATATTCGTTCAAACGATAGAACTCTTAGAAAAGAAGCATACTATAAGATGCATGAATATTATAAAAAACATGAAAATGCAATTAGTGAATGTCTAGCTAGTCATATTAAAACTGATGTTATATTTTCAAGACTAAGAAAATATAACTCTGCGCTTGAATCACATCTAATGGATGATAATTTAGATGAAAAATTCTATAACAAAGTAATTGATGATGCGAATAAGAATTTAAAAACTCTTCATAGAATGATGAGACTACATAAAAAAGCTCTTGGTGTAGATGAACTTCATATATATGATTTAAATGCTAGAATAGGAAAATTAAAAGATAAAAAGTATACAATAGATGAAATAATTGAAACCGTTAAAGATGCTTTAGGCATAATGGGCCCAAGTTACATGAAAGTAGTAAACGAGGCATTCGATGAAAACTGGGTTGATTTTTATGAGACACCAGGAAAAAGATCAGGGGCATTTTCAAGTGGATGTTATGATACAAAACCATATCTTCTTCTTAATGCAACAGGTTCATTTGATGATATAGAAACTCTTGCCCATGAACTAGGTCACTCTATTCATTCATATTATTCTAATAAAAACAGAACTCAAATAGATGCTGATTATCCAATATTCCTCGCTGAGATTGCAAGTACTACTCATGAGATATTGTTAAATGACTATTTATTAAAATCTGCAAAAGATAATGAAACGAAAAAATACATATTAAATAATATTCTAGCTATGTATAAATCAACAGTATTTAGACAAGTTGAATTTGGTGAATTTGAAAAGATAGTTTTCGATAAAACTGAAGCAGGAGAAAACTTAACTAAAGATGACTTTACAAGTATTTATCTAGACTTACAAAATAAATACTATGGAAAAGATGTTATTAATGATGAAATTATTAAATATGAATGTTTAAGAATACCTCATTTCTATAGAAGTTTCTATGTATATAAATATGCAACTAGTTTATGTATTGCATATCACTTTGCAAGCGATATTATAAATAAAAAAGAAAATGCAGTAGAAAACTATATAAAATTTATTTCCTCTGGTGGAAAAGCTTATCCACTTGACATTCTAAAAGAATGTGGAATAGATTTAGAAAAAGAAGATATAATGTCTTATTCAATAAAGTTAATAGAAAAATATATGGACGAACTAGAAAAACTCATCTAAGAAAGGAGTTATTATGGCAAAAAAAGATTATTATGAAACGCTAGGTGTTGATAAAAGTGCAACTGCCGCTGAGATTAAAAGTGCATATCGTAAGCTTGCTAAAAAGTATCACCCTGATTTAAATAAAGAAGAAGGCGCTGCAGAAAAGTTTAAAGAAATTGGTGAAGCATATGAGGTTTTAGGCGACGAAGAAAAGCGTAAAATGTATGATCAATTTGGTTCAGCAGCATTCGAACAAGGTGGCCCAGGTGGCGCTGGTGGTTTTGGTGGCTTTGGTGGATTCGGTCAAGGTTTTGGCGGTTTCCAAAGTGCAAGCGATATAGATCTTGGGGATATATTCGATGATTTATTCGGAGGATTTGGATTTAGTTCTTCATCATCTAGAGGTAGATCACGTGCAGCTAAAGGACAAGATATGTTAACACGCGTTAATATTTCATTTGAAGATGCAATATTTGGTGTTAAAAAAGATATAGATGTTGAAGTCGCTGAAAAATGTCCTGAATGTGATGGTGAAGGCGGCCATCATCCTAAAACTTGTAGTACGTGTGATGGTAGAGGAAGAATAATTAGAGAGCAGAGAACAATACTTGGTGTTATGCAATCAGAAACAACATGCCCAGACTGCCAAGGAACAGGTAAAACATTTAAAGAAACATGTTCCAAATGTAAAGGCAAAAAGTTTGTTCAAAAGAAAAAGACTCTTGAAATTGAGATTCCAAGTGGAATAAATGATGGGGAAAGACTTAGACTATCTGGTAAAGGTGGTGCTGGCATTAATGGTGGACCTAATGGAGACCTTTATATCGAAGTAGGTGTTGATAGTCACGAAATATATGAAAGAGATGGAAAAGATATTTACTTAACTTTACCACTTGATATAGTTGAAGCAACACTTGGATGTAAAAAAGAAATTCCAACACCACATGGTAATTTAGTAATAGAGATTTCTGCAGGAACACAAAGTGGAGAAAAATTAAAACTTAAAGGAAAAGGTGTCCCAGGGACAAGTTCATTTAGTAAAGGAGATATGTACATAATTACAAAAGTAATTACTCCTAAAAAACTAGATAGAAAACAAAAAGCATTATTTAAAGATTTAGCAAAAACTGATATAGAAACATCAGAATATAGAAAACTAGAAAAATACCTATAAGTGGTATTTTTTTTATAAAGTGATATAATATAAATTGGTGATGCAATTATGCTAATAAATAAAAAAAAGCCGACAGATACGGATATTATAAGAAAACATGTTGAAAAATTAAGGAGGACTTTTAATATAGAAGTGTTCCCAGGTTATATCCCAAGAGCATGTTATGAATGCGTAAGAGTAAATGAGGGATTTAGTTATAACAATGGATTTGATGTTGAAATGATAGATACTCGAGAACTAAATAATACGAACTTTGGCGAAATAGACGAAGACTTTATTCATAGAGCAAGCATTATTAAGGTCGGTGAAACATGGTATATTGTTGATCCATGCTATGGACAATACTTTGAAAGAGAAGAAGTTAGAGACTATATGATGTCAAAGCATGAAACTTTTTGTAAAGCATTATTACGAGATGGCTTTTTTAAATATTCAAAAGAGAGTATGGAAGCTTTTCTAGAACCATTTATAGTTTTTGGTAACTTGCATATGGATTATGATTATCTTAATAGTTTGTTAGAACCATATGGCCTTCAAGAAGAAGAATGGTCTAGTTACAAAGTTAATAAGCCCTAGTATTAATATATTGATTTAAAAGGAGTTTGTATATGCCAAATAATAAAGACAATCTGTTTAACGAAAGTCTTAAGAAAGAAATTGAAAAATTTATTCCATTGATTGAAAAAGTAACGAAAGAATATCCGGGGGATACCGAATTTAATGAAAAATTAAATAAATGTTTAAAAACACTTAGGAATGAAGAATTATCATTAGAGGAAAAAAGAGAAGCTTTAGTTATTGTCGAGAATGAACCTTTAGAATTTTTACTAAGCGAAAAAGGTAAAGGCAGTAAATAAGAAAGACGAAAATATGCGTCTTTTTTAAATAGTAATAATGTGATATACTTTTTTTGGTGATTGTTATGAAAACAGTTAATGACTTTAATGAGTATAAAATATTATCACTAAGTGATGGTAAGAAAATAGAATCATGGAATGGGGTTATACTAAATAGGCCAGATCCTAATGTTATTTGGAAAGACAGTAAAGATATTAAATGTGATGCAATATATGAAAGAAGTAATAAAGGCGGAGGAGAATGGAAAAACTATAATGCTCCAGCTAAATGGCAAATACATTATAAAAATCTTACATTTAATCTAAAACTTATGGGATTTAAACATACAGGTTTATTTCCTGAACAAGCATATAATTGGAATATTATTATCGATAAAATAAAGTCATCAAAAAAACATGTTAAAGTCCTTAATCTGTTCGCATATACTGGAGGAGCTAGTATTGCAGCACTTTCTGCGGGGGCAAGTGTTGTTCACGTTGATTCATCTAGAGGAATGATAGACTGGGCAAAAGAAAATGTAAAAGCATCTAAATTAGAAGATAGAGATATTAGATTCTTAGTTGATGATTGTAAAAAGTTTGTTAAAAGAGAAATAAGAAGAGGTAATAAATACGATATAATTATTATGGACCCACCATCTTTTGGAAGAGGAAGTAAAAACGAAGTATGGGATATAGAAAAAGATCTTTTTGATCTAGTAAATGACTGTAGTAATTTACTTAGTGATAGCCCTATAATGTTTTTAATAAATTCATATACAACAGCACTTCCAATGACATCTATTGAAAATGTTTTAAAACTTTGTGTTCAAAGTAAATTTAAAGGAAAAATTGAAACAGATGAACTTGGGTTAAGATGTGATAATAGTGATTTAGTATTACCATGTGGTATATATTCTAGATGGGAGAGATAACACATGAATAGTGAAATGAGTTTAGTTAAACCAATAAAAGATGTAATTACTAGTCCTGGTGTAAGTATTGTTAACAACAATAATAACATTTATATAATTGGAGTAATTGTAATTATTGTTGGTATATTTGCTTTAATAGTAGCTAACTATATTATTACTCAAAAACATATTAAAAAAAGTGGTAGAAAAAAACTAGAAATTCGTGAATCAAGAAAAAAAGAATTATCATATAGGCGCGCTAAAACGGCAAGTATTATCATGATAGTAACGGGAGTTTTAATTCTTTCTGGTAAAGGATTATATATATATTTAAATAATCATGGAGAAAAGAAATCTATCGAAAATTTTTATGAAAAAGAAAAAAAGCAAGATGATGAAAATCTTGAAAGTCAGGAAGCTAAGATAGATGAAACAGGTAATATAATAAATACTTTTACTTATGATTATATAATGATGATAAAAATACCTAAAATAAAACTTGAAAGGGGACTTGTAGATAAGTCTAGTAAGGATAATACAGTTTCTAAAAATATTCAAATATTAGATGAATCTGATATGCCTGATGTAGAAAATGGTAATCTAATTCTTGCTGGGCATAGTGGTAATTCTAGAGTATCATTTTTTAGAAGATTAGTTGAAATAGGTACAGGTGATGAAGTACAAATCATATATAAGGGTAAAACATATACTTATAAAGTAGTTACTTCATATGATATTCCAAAAACTGGAACTGCTGAAATAATACGTAATCCTGAAAAAACAACACTTACTCTAATTACTTGTAGACAAGGAACTGATAACCAAGTAATTTATATTTTAGAACTTGATAATGTAAAATAAAAAAGCCATATGGCTTTTTTTTACATTTCATCAACAGATTTTATTCCTAAAATCTTAAGTGAATTTTCAAGTACTCTTTCAACTGCTTTTAATAGTCTTAATCTTGATGATTTAAGCACTTCATCTTTTTCATCTTTAATATTAACTTCTTCATAGAATTTAGAAAAATCTTGTGCTAAATTGAAAATATATTTTGTTAAGTTAGATGGTTCATGAGTTGTAAGCATACCATCAACTATTTCCTCAAAGAAAGATAATTCTTTTAATATTTTATTTTCAATATCATAGTTAAACTTTAACTCATCAACTTGTATATCATTGTTTTTAAGTATTGATTTAATCCTAACTAAACTGTATAGAATATACATTCCAGATTCTCCAGTGAAACTAGTCGCTGTTTCTAAATTGAAGTTTACAACCTTATTTTTAGATACATTTAACATTGTGAATTTAATACATGCGTTTGTAAGTATTTGTAATTTTTCATCATCAACTTCAGTATCTCTTTTATTAAATTCATCTTTTAAAGTGTCCTTAACGGCTTTCATGAAATCAGTCATCATAACAACTGTGCCTTCATGTGTACTCATTTTATCACCATTAAGTAAAACATATGAATAACTAATTAATTCTGGTGATTTATATCCAAGTATATCTAGTACTGCGGCAATTTGTTTCATATAAACAGCTTGATCTTCACCAAGGACTATAATATTATGTTTATCATTTAAATCCATCTTATGCATTGTATACGCAATATCTTTAATAGGGTAAAGACTTGTTCCATTTGATCTAGTTAAAACTAAAACTGGCTCTCTTGTTGGAATATCATAATCACTTAAATCAGCATAATATCTACCATTTTCATCCTTTTTAAGTTTGCCTTTTTTATCTAAACTATCAAGTATACTAGTTAAATATTTGTTATATACATAATCTGATTCATGTGTAAATACATCAAAATGAATATCTAATTTATCAAATATTTTCATTTGTCCTTCTACACATGTATCAGTGATATCTTTAAACTTTTGAATAAGCGCTTCATCACCATTTTCAACTTGTTCTAGATAGTCAAAAGCTTTTTGTTCAATTGCAGGATCTTTTTCAGCATCGTTACTTATTTTTACATATACATCTAAAATGTTGCTAAAATCATTGTTTTCTAGTCCATATGTTTCAATACCTATAACAAGTAAAGCTATTTTTTTACCTAAGTCATTTACAAAATAATGTCTTTCAACATCATATCCAGTGAAACTATATAAATTACATAAATAATCTCCAATTAAACTATTTCTACATCTTCCTATATGAGGTTCTGCATTTGGATTAATAGATGTATGTTCGATTAGTAAAGCTTCACTTTTACCTTGGTTTAAAGAACCATAATTATCATCTTTTTCAATAGAGTCAATAACCATATTTCCAAATCTATCATAATCTAAATAAAAGTTTACATATGGTCCCATTACTTTTATTTCTTTAAAATAGTTTTTATCATCATTAAAGTTATCTTTAATAAAGCTTGCTATTTCAACCGGGTTACTATGATTATCATCTCTTAGAGATGCACACTGGACTGAATAATCTCCCATGTTATCTCTTGGTGGGATTTCAACTGCGATATTCTTATTTTCCTCAAATAATTCATTAATTTTTTTAGCAACATAATCTTTCATATTATTTCTCCTAACAAAAAAAATCTATAAAATAAGGACGAGTTTAACCCGCTGTACCAACTTATTTCATAGATTAATCTATGCTCTTTTTCTCTTAACGCGAGATCACGATTAAAGCTCCAAGGCTCTATTCATAAAACACTACTATTATCTTTCACCAACCGATAACATCACTAAAGTAGGGGGTTTTATTACTCTTCCTTTTCTTCGCTTTTCAAGTGTATAATATCATTTTTAACGATTTTTGTAAACTACATATTTAGTAAGTATACATTATATGAAAGAATCATTGCAAATATAAGCCATAGTATGTATGGAATATTTAAA
>CAYOUK010000004.1:22280-29343 GCA_964407175.1 uncultured Muribaculaceae bacterium | reverse complement strand
ACCATCTCAGCATAACTCTTAATTAAAGTTAATGGAGTTTTTAAATCATGCCCAACATTAGCCATTAAATCTCTTCTATAATCATCCGTTTTTACAAGTTCATTTTTGGCGTAGTTAAGAGTTTCTGCTAGTTCATCTACTTCCTTGATTTTACTATGAGTAAACTTGGTGTTAAGATTCCCGCTAGCAAGTTTACTGGCTTTTTTTGTAATATCTGTTATAGGTTCAGTGATTGATCTAGAGATAAATATCGAAATAATAATTGAAATAATAAATACAATTATTACAAACCAACCCATTTGGGTTCGTAATATTCTAGCTGCTTGATCTAAAGTCTCTAATTGTCCATTTATATAAACATAGTTTCCATTTTTTAATCTTATACCATATAGTAATGATTTTGATTTAAACTCTGGATTAACTATCTTGTAATAGTCTCTTTCATTTGAATTGTTTTTCATAATATTCATTGTTTCTTGAATATTTTTATTTGGAAAATGAAACACACAACCTTTAGCATGTTCATTATATATTTTGCCCTTGCCTGTCTCATCAATTACTTCAAAACAAAAGTCCGACATTTCTCCCATATTTGATAAAAAGCCGTCTATATTTTCTTTTGATGAAAGATCATCAGCTAACTTTTCAATGTTTCTAATGATGTATTTTTCATAATACCAATTAGATAAACGAAGCTGGGTAAATAACATAATAACAATAAAACATGAAAAAAGAATGAATGTTTTAAGTGTTTTATATTTAAATGAATTAGTTTTGAGTTTAGTTTTTGTATTCAAATTTATATCCTACTCCTCTTAATGTTACTATATAATCTTTGTATTTTCCTAGTTTACTTCTAAGGGTTTTGATGTGTGTATCAACTGTTCTATCATCTCCATAAAAATCATAGCCCCAAATAGAACTTAGTAATTTTTCTCTTGATACAGCGATATTTTTATTGTCTGCAAGGAACTTTAATAATTCGTATTCTTTTAAAGTTAGAGTTATCTGCTTGCCATCTATATAAACTTCTCTAGCTAGTTCATCGATTACAAGACCACCATACTCTATTTTTTCGTTCTCTTTTTTAGTTCTTTTTATAATAGCTTTAATTCTTGCCATTAGTTCCCTAGTACTAAATGGTTTTTGAACATAATCATCTATTCCAAGGTCAAAACCAAGTAATTTATCATACTCTTCTCCCCTAGCAGAAAGCATAAGTACAGGGATATTTTTTGTTTCCTTTATTTTTTTTATAGATTGATAACCATCTACTTTAGGCATCATAATATCCATAACTATTAGGTCATAGTTATTTGTTTCGCATTTTTCAATAGCTTCCTGTCCATTGGCTGCTTCATCAACGGTATAACCATCTAATTCAGCATATTCCCTAATTACACTTCTTATTAATTCCTCATCATCAACTACTAGTATTTTCATATAAATTTCTCCATTTCCAGTTAAAAAGAATAAACCTTTTTTGTGAACTTTTCATGAAATAAAAGAAAAAATAAGATGATTTCTTATTCTCTTCTTCCATAAACAAGGATTAATTGTAATATATTTGCAATAGCAGACGCTACTGACGCAACATAAGTTAAAGCTGCTGAGATAAGCATAGTTCTTCCTTCCCCTATCTCCTTACCACTTAATAAACCTATTGCCTTGATTTGTTTCATAGCTCTTCTCGATGCATTAATCTCAACTGGAAGTGTTACTAATTGAAATAGTAATATTACCATTTCAAGGAAAATACCAAGCCATACCAGCTTAAGTAGATTAGCAAAAAGGCCAATCATTATAACTGCATATCCCGCTTTAGATGATAGATTAACTATTGGAACTAATGCGGCACGTAATCTAAGCATGAAATATCCATCCCTATCCTGAATCGCATGACCACATTCATGGGCAGCGATTGATACAGCAGCAACAGATGGATCATTATAATTTTTTGTAGATAATCTAACTGTTTTAGTTTTTGGATCATAGTGGTCTGTTAAAAAGCCATTTACTTCCTCTACTTTAACATTACTCATGTTGTTTGTTTTTAAAATCTTTGTGGCAGCTTCTTTACCATTTAAACCACCATTATTCTTAACTTTTGAATATTTACTATAACTGCTTCTTATATAAGCTTGCGCTATACTGACAATAACAAATGATACTAGCGCTGTTCCATAAAAAATAATAGTTGAACTCATAAATATCGCTCCTTTATATAAAAAATTATACCATAATTTATGCATTAAAAAAAGAGATGAATTATCTCTTAAATGGTACTTCTTTGTGACCTAGGTAGTATTTGACTTCTCGTCTTGCGTTTTGGTAAAGGGACAAAATCATCATTTAGTTTTATAAATCTCTTCTCACTTGGAAGCGTAATAACATTATAAAATCTATAAGTCATAAGAAACATTAAAGGTAGTATCAAAAATAGAAAATAAACCGTTCTAGATGTTAATAACTTAGCAAATATACCAAGTATGGAACTCCTAAGTGATAATTTACCAATAATTCTTTCACCAGGAACTACTTCATCTGGTTTTGATGACAAGACATAAATTGGTTTAGTCTTAGCTAATCCCTTAAATATCAATATATCACTTTTAATAGCATAACCATCTTGAGCTTTTTCATAATAATAAATAGTATCTCCTTCATTCATTGAAGAATAGTCTAAATGATTAATCTTGTATAGTGAATTGTCTAACAAAAAAAAGGTATTATTTTTAAATGTGTAAAAACCATATGTATTTTTATTTGCTATGACAAAAATGCCAAGTACGGCCAAAAACACTAGGAAATATGGTGCAAACTTCGTTGTTTTTAGTTTTCCTTTTTTCACTTTATCACCATATCTAGTATATCACCAAAATGTCAACGCAAAATAAAAAGGTGTAAATAATACACCGGTTTTACGCTTTATTTGTCATCTTTTTTTGATAATTTTTTGTAAATAATAATTGCCTTCTGAAAGCTTAAATTCGAAGTCATATGTATCTACTTTAGCATCATCAAAGTACTTTGCTAGGTCGTTTGACGATTCAACCATCTCATATGAGTCTATTACTTCATTATCAATAGTTTTAACTGTCATTATATTGTCGATTTCAATATACTTAAATACTTTAACTCTAATATATATGTTATCTTCTTTTTTATAAGCTTCTTCTATTTTAGTTAATCCTTTTTCATTCGATGTTATACATATGTTAGTATGTATTTCATGTTTATCTTTTAAATATGTATACTCGATTATACCACAATTTTGATCTGGCTTAATAGCGTAATTAAATGAATCAAAATCTGTATTACCAAATAAAGAAGTTATTTCATTATTTAAATCAACACTGTCAATATAATATGAGTTTTTATCTTCCTGACTGATGTTTTTCAGTTTGTTGTTTTGATATAAACTATTTATTACTAAATACATTTTTTCATCATCAGAAAGTATTTTTTCTTCTGCATCAGTGAAATATAAAAAATTATACCCTTCATTAACAAGACAGTTTTTGTCTTTTTCACAGTGGTTGTTTATAAGTTTTAAGTTAAGACTGTCATACAACTTTTCAACTAAGTCAGAGCCAACATTTAGACTAGTAACCTTTGGGCTTTCGTGAGACTCAATAAGTTCCTCTTTAGTCATATGAACATTATTCTTTATTAAAAATATTAGAATTATTAGTATTATTACAATTGCAATAATTCTAAATGTTTTTTTATTCATTTTACATCACGTCATAAGAATATCATATATACTTTTTTTAGTCAAAAAAAAAGCACTTGCGTGCTTAAAAATCTTCTCTTTCTCTTATATATGGAGGAAAATCGATATCGTCTTCATCCTCTAAGAATGCTGGTTGTCTTTCTGTTTTAGGAATATAATCTCCTTCATCTGAAATACTTTCTTCTTCAAATCCTGTTGCAATTACAGTTACGATTACTTCATCATTTAAGTTTTCGTTGATTACTGCACCAAAGATTGTATTAATGTCAGTATTTGCAGCTTCTCTTACAACTTCTGCTGCCTCTTCAGCTTCAAATAATGTTAGAGATCGACCACCAGTAATATTGATAATTGCATCTGTTGCACCTTCAATACTTGTTTCAAGTAGTGGACTAGATACTGCTTGTTTAGCAGCTTCCATAGCTCTATTTTCACCAACTCCAAGTCCGATACCAATTAGAGCATTACCACGTTTTTCCATTACCGCTTTAACGTCTGCGAAGTCAAGGTTTACAAGACCTGTTACAGCGATTAGGTCACTGATTGATTGAACACCTCTATGAAGTACATTATCAACTTCTTTAAATGATTCAGTTAGTGGTGTTGCTTTATCGATTATGTTTCTTAATCTATCGTTAGGAATAACTATTAGAGTATCGACATGTTTTCTAATCTCTTCTATTCCTTCAAGAGCTTGTTGCATTCTTCTTTTACCTTCAAATCTAAATGGCTTAGTAACAATACCAACTGTTAGTGCACCTAAATTTTGAGCAATTTCAGCGATAACAGGAGAAGCACCTGTTCCGGTTCCTCCACCCATTCCACATGTAACAAACACCATGTCAGCGCCCTTTAATGTGTCTTCTATTTCTTCTTTTGATTCAATTGCAGCTTCTTTACCAACATTTGGATTATTTCCTTCGCCAAGACCATTTGTAAGAGTTGAACCGATTTGAAGTTTAACTGGAGCTTTACTATTGTTTAATACTTGTAAGTCTGTATTTGCAACAATAAACTCTACTCCCTTAACTCCTGATTCTATCATTCGATTAACAGCGTTACATCCGCCGCCGCCGACACCCATTACTTTGATCTTTGCTATTTGATCCATTTCTAATGATCCATTCATATTATCATTCTCCTAACTTTCAAAAAAGTATCCGAATACCTTGCCAAACAAGGATTCTTTTGTATCACTTTCGTCATTTCCCCGATTATTCATTTTATTAATATCACTTTCTGATAATACAGAAGTGTTTTTGCCAATTAATTCGCATTTGTCATTATAATATTTAATAATTCCAATTGCTGAAGCAAAATTATTATCTCTTGCCCCTATTACCTTGACATTTCCAAGAGTGACATCTCTTCCCATAGCCTTCTCTAATACTATAGAGAAATCTTTTAACTCTGTCAATCCTCCTGTAACAATTATATAACTAATTTCCTTTTTTGTTAAGATATTTATTTGTTTTTTTAATTGTTCTAATATATCTTCTATTCTAGTTGATGCAATTTCACTTACTTCATACTGATTTATTTGAATACTTTTTCCTTCAGTATTAGTAACAACTCTATAATCGCTAGCATTAGCAAGTCTACTACTTGCAAGAGCTAAATCGTTATATATTCCCTTGGCACTATCTAAATCAATTTTATAGATATAAGCGATATCTTTAATGACTGATCTAGAACCTGCATTTATACATTTTGTATTAGTAAGTATTCCTCTATTAAATACTGATACCATACTAACATCATAACCAAGGTTAATTACTGCCCCTACACTCTTATTTGTTTGACCATCTTTAAACATATAATAGTCACCTAGAGGGCTTAAAACAATGTCTACAACTCGAAGTCCACTTTGTTCAAGTAATTCAAGCATACCTTGTATATAATCTTTAGGTGATAAAGCAAGAATTGACTTAATCCCAAGAGTCGTACTTTCTTTATCAAGAGGATTTTTAACATACTTTTCACCATCAAGAGCAAACTCTACAGGAATAATACCAACTAACGCATAATTACTTGGTATCTTAGATTTACTACTAAGATCTAATATTTTATTAATATCCCCATGATTTATTAGATGATCTTCTCTTTCAATTTTCATCTCAGCCGTAGACTTAACTAGTTTCAAATTCCTAGTATCTAATCCTAGTAAAACTTTCTTAATGTCTGTACCTATTTTGTTGCTAGCTTCTTTAACTGCTTCCTGAATAGAGTTAATTATATCTTCCCTTGAATTATCAGATGAAGATGCATTTCTCGTACTAATTTTTGAAGCACTTAAAATGTTAAGACGCTTATTACAAAACTCGCCAACAATAAATTTAATACTATCGCTGTCTATATCAATGCTTGCAATTATTTTTCTCACATTAAACACTCCATTTTACTAGTTATACTAATTATACTATAAATAAAATTTAAAGTAAACTCTATTTTATCCATGAAAAAAGTGCATTATTTATTCCAATGCACTACATAATAACTAGGATTTATCTCTACGTTTTTAAATTCTACACAAAACGATTTATATTTATCATTTTCGTTATCATATTGATAATCTTCTCCCTGCAAGAAACCTTTGCCAGAATCATATAAATCAAATGTAAAATTACCATCACTTATTCTATCGTTATATAGATTTCCACATATGCTATATTCTTTTAATTCTTCAGAATAAGTAGATGTTATTGACGAAAAGATATATGAACTATCTTCTATTGTATAATTTTGTTCATCAACACTAATGTATTCATCTAAAACGTGTTTACTTTCGCTTGAATAAAGTATCGATTTATCTTTGTAATTAACTGATAATGTTTGATAGTTTTTATAGTCTGTAATACTAATACCACCTATATCTATTATTCCATCTATTGTCATATTACATGTTTCTATACTATCTCCCTTTTGATGTCCAAGATGCATTTCAACAGCATCTACAACATTGCAATATACTTCTCTTTCTTCCTTATTTTTAATATTCATTGAATAATAGCCACTTTTTACATATACATTATATTTATCATCAATAGTTAATACATCAGTTTCATCATTATATTTAAATGTCGAATCTTCGAAATATCCACTGTTTTTTAAAGTGTTTTTAAGAACTAAATATTTAGCTTTATAATCTGTATCAAAAGATGCTCCTTTTCTATCATATAAAGCAAATAACACCGCTAGAAATGCAATGAATACTACAACTATTATTATCGCTATTTTTTTTGTTATTCCCATAAAACACCTCTACTTTACATATTCTATTTCTATTTCTGAAATCTTATCAATACTAATTAAATTATCAATCATGAA
>CAYOUK010000004.1:0-22270 GCA_964407175.1 uncultured Muribaculaceae bacterium | reverse complement strand
CTTTTTAGATCAAAATATATTTTATTATTTCTCGGTATTAAGTAATTATCTATTACATATATTCTATCATCTAGTTTTAAAAACATATTATTAATATTTTGGGTATCAAGTATTATCTCATTGTCTTTTACTTCTAAACTATCACTACTATCAAATATATAACTATTATTGTTGTTAATATCTGAGAATATAGCTTTGACTTGACTATTTAAAGTAGTTAAATCAATATCATCATCATTTGAATGATAATAGTAGTTTATATATTCATCTCTGACATTATCATTATTTATATTAATACTATATACTTTATTTGGTGTTTCTATATTAACTTCATTTGTAGAAAATACTATTATAATATCGTTTTCTCCAATATAATTAACTATTTTTGATTCAACCGTTCCTTTATTATAATACCCTTCTACTTCTAAATTATTAATACTTTTTTTAAATTTGTGTAGATTATCTACTTCTGTTTTTAAACTAGCATCTGCGCCTACTGATAAGAGTTTATAATTAATATTATCAGTATCTAATATTTTAAGATTCTTATTTATTACTGTTTTAACATTACCTAAACTATTGTATGCTTCCATACTATGTGAATTATCTATTATAAATAGTAAGTTTATTTTATTACCATTTTTAAGATATGAATTAGCAGTTATAGTATGTTCGTTATAATCAGGAATTGTATATATAGTTTCGTTTTTAGTTAGTGTATATTTTTCTTCTTCAAAGAATTTATATCCTTTATTATCTTTCTTTGTATTGAACTCAATATTCTTATATTCACTATATTTTGGCAACTTAATAAAACAACTTTCTTCCCAGTTTAATGCTTCACATGATATTTCTTTGTTATCTATTCCAAGAAGAGTATTATCAACAGTCATTGTAAATATCTTATTAGTAATAACATATATATTTAATTTATTATTCTTAACTTTATAATCGTTGTTTTTTAAAAGTGTATATAAATTCTCTTTATTATCAATCATCATATCTTGATAATTACTATTTAAAGTATACCCTTTTATATTTACCTTTTCGTTTGTAGATAAAGGCATTTCTACGTTTTTTACACACTTAAGATAATCATTATTCTCACAATAAAGCGTTTTAGCATAATAGCTAAGTATGTCATCGTTGGCATGGAATATAACTGTTAAATAATTCTTTTTATTTCTTTCATATATTATTTTATAATCATCATCATATGTTACTTTTATTATTCCATTAATATTATACTCTTCTTTGATAAGGCCTTTATTAGCAATTTCTTCAACTGGTATATATAATTCTTTTAATTTACCATTTCTAAGTGAAACGATATCTGAATTGTCTTCATTTTTAGTTATATAATTGTAAGCGCTTGTTTCTATTCTTTCAATAGTTTTATCTGTTAAAATTATATTTGTTCTAGAATAAGCTTTTACAAGTAAAAGACCTAATAATACAAAAACAAAGAATATAACTGAAACGTAATATACTGCTCTAATTTTTCTTTCTTTTTTCATAGAATCATCTCTCTTCAATGATAACATAGGTACAAAAAAATAACTAGTGTTTCTAGTTATTTTTCCAATAATCTAATATTTGAGGAATGACACTAATATCAGTGTTTAGTTTTTCAATTAAGTCATCTTTGTCAAATAGATCTATTATACTTTCAAAAAGTGGATGATCAAGATTTATAAAATCAGGGTAGCCGTCCGAGATATCTTGAATATTTCTAATTCCAAGTTGAGAAAGTGTTTTTTCATTTGCTTTTCTGTTTTCTGAAAAATCGCCAATATTAGGATCGGTTTTCTTTAGTAAACCAATTATACCGCTTTTTGAATTAATGTTCATAAATTCTGAATTATAAACATCAATTAATTTATCAACATCAGTTTTACCAAGTTCCTTAAGAATGTTATATGTATATTCAATATCAAAGTCCATACCATTCTTTTCTTGAGTCTCAGTGATTATATTTAGTAGATCTTCTAAGTCTTGTGGACTTATATCATAATATATGTTAGCTTGATTTTTAGTATATGATAATGGAATATTATGTTTCTTAAGAATCATTAAGTTCTTAGCAACTCTATCTGAATCTTTTTCCATCATTTCTTTATCTTGATCTATAAAATCATCAAAACTGATATCTTCTTTATCAAATGTACCTTTTAAGAAAGATACTTTTTCATCTTTGTTTTCTCCAATAGGTTTTACATCCCACGGTTTAGCATCTTCTTCACCTTCAGCTTTATCTTGTTCAGGTGTTTCATCAGGAAGTTTTTCTTCTGGTTTTAACTCTATATGTTCAACTTCCTTAGATGGTTCTTCCGTTACTACATCCATCTTTTCGCTATTTTGATCTTCTTCCTCTTCAGATGGTTTAATCAATGCATCATCTTTCTTTTCTTCTTCCTCTTCTTCGATATTTAAGTTATCTTTAATATCGCTATCAATATCAAGTTCAATATTGTCAGCTTCTTCAATTGCATCTTCTACTTCTTTTATTTCATCTTGAGGTTTTTCTTCTTCGTCCTTTTCCTCTTTAGCTTCCTCTTCTAAAGTTTCTTCTTTATCATCATCTTTTGATTCTTCTTTTTCTTCCGGTGCTTCTTCTTCTGGCATGGCAAGAGAAATTGGCTCAAAATCATCGTTTGGAGTAATAGCTATTTTATCGCTTTCTTCTTTCTCGTCTTTGGCTTCCTCTGTTTTTTCTTCAGAAGGTTCTTCTTTTTTCTCTTCTTCTTTTTTTTGTTCTTCCTTATCTTCCTTTTTTGGTTTATCTTCTTCAGGATGACCAATTTCATATTTTTTATCAACTATACTTTGTAGTCTTTGAGCAAATTCTTCAGAGAAATCATGAATTACATCGAGTAAATCATTTGTTCTAAGTAGTGAATCTTCACTTATTTCTTTTTCTTCTAAAAGTTTATCTAAATCTCTTCTAGATGCGCTTAAATTACCAACATTAGTTTTAATCTTTTCTTTGTTAGTAACGATTTTAGCTTCTATTTTAGAGATTTTATTCTTTTTTATGGCAATTAAAGACTCGATGTCTTCAATTTCCATCTTTTGTAAATCCGAATCTTCATAATCGACATTTTTCTTGCGATTTTCAAGTTCCTGAATAGATGTTTGAGTAGAATCTTTTAATCTATCTAGTTCTTCTTCTTTAAGATTTAGTTTTCTCTCAACATCTTCTAGTTTTTCTATATTTAAACGTTTTCTTTCGATTTCAGAATCTAATCTTGTAACATCGTCATTAACACTTTTTGCAGCGCTTTCAAATTTATTAGTTGCACTATCAAACGCATTAATTAAGTCTCTTAAATCATGTTTACGATTGTAGTTACTGTTTTCTAAATTCACTTTATTCATAATATCACCTTTTTACTCTAATAACATAATAACAAAAAGCAAGTTGTTTGTAAAGAAAAAAACTGGCTAAAATTAAAAAAGAAGATTTATTTTTTATCTTCTTTTTCTTTGTTTTTAATTAGTAAAAGTAAAAACACCCCAACTACTATAATACTTGCTATTATAACTAAGAATTTTGTCGTTTTTCCAGTAATTGGAACCCTTATAACTTCTTTAATATCTTCTTCGTTAGGATTATGAGGGCTTGCATATATTTCTAAATCCATCATTCCTTCTGTTTTTATCGTTATATCTTCTGGCAAATCAGTTAAAGTTGTACTTATTTCTACATTTGCAACACTATTACCACTGATGTCACCCAAAACCAAAAGATTGTTATCATTTACACTGTTATCTAAATACTCTTTTCCAAGAGCAGTTCCTTCATATACTTTTTTCCCGTCAACTTTTATTACCATATTTATTTTTTCTAAAAGTGATGCATCATTGTTTTTTACCACTACTTTAGTATAAAACGTATAATCTTTTTGAGATTTGTTCTCAATTGATAATATATCAACATATGTTTCACCAGGAAGCATCTTTTCATGATCTATAAAATATTCAGAGTCACTTGTATAAACCAGTTCATCTCCCTTTTCTACTACAGTAATAACACTAGTTTTAGCATATACAGGGATTGTTACTATAAGCAAAATGATAATAATTATATTATTTAATCTTCCCATGTTATATTATCCCCCTCTATTATAATTTGTTTATTCCATGTATCACTTATAGCTTTTTTTGTCGCTTGGATACTTTCAAAATTAAATGTTAATTCATAATCGAATTCGTTATATTCGATATGCGAACTTAAAATGGAATTTTTAGATATACTATTTAATATTTTAACGCTTTCTCCCGGTTTAAGAATTTTTTTATAATAATACCATCCATCAATATAATCGAAATCATTTAAGAAATCATTAGTCCATTCCTTATCTACTACATTTATATTACCAATTTTATTGGACAATACTGATACGACACCATTTTCATTTACGTTTGACCATAACTCGTTATAACGAACTCTTAAAGCCACTCCAACGCTAGTATCTTTTTCTTTATTAACAAATTCAACTTCTTTAGTACCAAATTTGTTTTCAAATCTTTCTTTTATTTCGACATCATAGGTCATTGTATTAAACTTATTAGATATTGTAACACTATTTAAATAATAAGCTAGTACTGTTCCAACACCTGATACGAATAAGAGTAGCGGTAATACCCAAATCATTTTTTTATTATTCATTATGATCCCGCTCCTTTCACCACTTTATTAATTACTCTACCATATGAGTGAAAGAAGCTCTTTTTTACAAAACTATTTGTAAAAGTAATAGAATAATTATTACCCTGCTCTATTTGTAAAGATCCACCATTATCACCAATACCTTCTATTTCCGTAAGATTATATTCTTCAGGAACTATTTCTTTTATTTTTAAATCTAGTCCTGGAGTAACATATATACTTTTGCATTTATTTGGTTCAATAGATAAATTCGTTTCAAAATTCTCATCTACTATAATATAGTCAAATATATTTTCATTATAACTTGTTGTAACTTGGTTACAAATTGTTAACATTGATAACATATTTGCAATAGTAGACGCTTCCAGTTCGTCTCCAGTTAACTCATAGTGATTATCTGCGGTTGCTCCAGTTATTGTTGAAGTATTAATTATTTTGTTAATATCACTATCGCTAATTAAATATTCTGAATATAAAACTATACTTTCCCCTGGGAGAAGACTATCTATTTTAGCAATATTATCAGTTTCGATGTTATAGTTATCATTTGGTTCATATCTTGATTTTGATGTTTTTACGTATACATCTTTTATTTCAAAATCAGCCGTGTTTGTTATAGTTGTTTCATATTTTATAGTATCTCCTGACTTATAATAATCTTTTGAATTTATTATTTCGCTTGTAATTGTTGGTGTAAATGTTCCATATACTTCTTTAAATTCTCCATAAATTATTATATCTTCTTCTGGCATATTGAAATTATCTTGTTTATACCACCCTAAAAACTCGTAACCTGAAGGGCTAATAATATTTGGCAGCGATACAGTTTCACCACTTAAATGATACTCGTCTTCAGGAAGTAGTTGTTCATAATTTTCTGGTAGTGCAGTATTATAAAACTCATATGAAACTTTATATCTCATTGGTTCAAAAGATCCTATAATAACGATATTTCTTTCAGGCATTATAAAGTCGTTTTCTGAACTTATTAAAACCTCTTCGCTTCTCCACCCAAGAAATTTATAGCCATTAACGATATCTCCCTCTTTTAAACTATCTAAATAAACAGTTTCATCTTGATAGTAATCTTTATCAAGCGGTAGTACATATCCTTCTGGCAAATCCCCAGTTATAGTATAGGAAACAGTGTATGATGGTGCAGCCATAAAACTTCCCTTTATTACTACATCTTCCTCCGGCATTGTAAATGTGCGATTGTTAATTGTGACATCTTCGCTTTCCCATCCACTAAATATATATCCATCAATATTGATATCATCTTTTAATGATACAGTAGAACCAGCAACATATTCACTTACTTCTGTCAAACTAGGTGCGTTATTTGGAACATCACCATCATATTCATACCTTACTTTGTATTTATCGACATTATCACTTCCCATATAAGCATGTGTTATATTAGATAAATCTACTAATGTGTTTTCTTTAGCAACACCTTGATTATAAAAATCAATTCTACTAAGTCCAGGTGCTACACTTTGAACAGTTGGCGGTGTTATTGTTTTAATTCCAACTGTTAACTCACATCCAGCTTGTAAGTTTTTAACAACAAAGGATACTTTTCTGGTATCTGGATCATAGTGTAATCCATGATAGTCATACTCGCTTATACTGGTTCCATCATCAACGACTTTACCAAGACAACTAGATTTATCATCTCTTTTAACAGCACCAATAGTACCACTACTGGTAGTTATAAAACTATCGAAAGTAAGCCCTTCTGGTATTGTATCTTCCACATATATTTTACCACTTCTTACATTAGCTTTTACAGAATCAGACGAAGATACTCCTGAAGCATCTACCCCATCATAAGATATTTTTAAATAGTATGTTAATTCTGAATTTCCAGCTACTTTAACATCGTTTTCTAAAGTATCAGCAAAACTCTTCCCCACAAGATGAAGAACTACTACTAACGCAGGAATAATAATAATGAATAATTGTTTTTTATTAATTTTCATATGTATCCCCCTTAATAGCCTATATCTATAACATATGGATATGTTGTAGTTCCATCACCAGCGGAATATTCAATATCTGGGATTAGAGATATAACTGGTCTTACTCCATTTACTCCATAACCTGTGCCATACCAAGTAAATGTGCCATTTATTTGACCCCTACCATTAATTGTACGCACTGACAATTCATAAGTATTAACATAGTATGGATTCATAAGCATATATTGATTTCCGGATTTTAAATAAAAGTTAGAGTTGGTATTTCCATTTTCAGTTCTAGCAAGATAGGCTTCTGGCATTGTAAGAAGCCCAACTGGATAATTAAGCTTTCCATTACCAACTTCGTTAGATACACTGAATTTATCAGTATTATACGAGCATGTTAAAGGTGGTGCATCTTCTTTATAATCTCCCCAGCCTTTAAAAGCAGCGGTTATAGGAAGACTTTGCCATGTTGGATAACCATGCATATTGCCAGTTTCAGTCCATCCATATGATGTTTCAATTTCTCTTCCATTACAATAAATTGTATCTTCAACAAAGTCACTAAACTTAGTAGTTACATTTACATTATTTTCATCTATAGTTTTGTCAATATTATCTCTATACCAATTCTCAACATATTTCTTAATATTTGATTCAGTAGCATTTACATCATCGGCATAAAGCATTTCTCTTTTAGCATCTTCTATCCCTTTACCATCAGCGATTTCTATATACCAAGCCTCATTTTCTCTTGTAAAATATATAAAGTAAATTTTTTGGCAATCCCCGCTTGTATTAAAACATGTATAGTGGGTATTATCTAAATCCATATAATTATTTTGGAAATCCCAGAATGTTTTCTTTTCCCCAGAAAGATGATATGTTCCATCAAAAGTAAATGAATTACTATAAATAAAATTATCTGTTATTGTTTTATGAATAAACTGAATATCACTTACATTTGATAAGTAATGAACACTATCACATGTTGTACTAGTATAATCTGGACAAGCATAATACTCGCTTACATCATTATATTCTTTATTCCAATCACTTCTCTTTTTATTAACTGGATTGTTTATAGTAAATGTTCCATCTTGGTTATCAGTGTAACTATCCCCTAATACATATGTATAATCTACATCAGTATAATCTTGTCCATTAACAAGTGGTATGTTATACATTTTTTCATTTGTAGTATCAGAAACATAATATAATTTATTACAACTATTTTCTAAAGTATCTAATTTACATGTATATTTTCCTTTAATATTATCATACTCATCTGCCCAAGAACTAAATGTTGTAAGTTCACTATCATCACTGTTTTTTAAATAGTATTTACCTGAAACAAATTCAAAAGTATCACCATAGTAATATTTAGGTGCATCCAGCATATATACGCTTTCAAGTACTGGAACTGATTCATAGAAATTCTTTTTAGTCATTTTATATACTTTGTTATACATATAGCCAAGATATGCAAGACTTTCAGTTCCTGTGTTATATCTAGCTTCTCCTACTTGAGCTCTATCCCCTGTATTATTGCATGTATACGAATTAGTCTCAATATTATATGTAGGTGTACCATTATATATTATTTTTACTCCACCTGTTACAGTAGTTCTAATCATTTTCCAACAATAATTTGCAAATAACACATTATTATCATCTACATTGCCTTGATAAAAGTAAACATCTTTTTTCTCAGATGAACTAAGGTTTTTGTTTGTATCATCGACAGTTTTATCATATTCAAATGCTGTAAATTTGTTTTCGGCATCATATTTTACTTGTGTATATAAAGTTGTGTTCTCAGCGATAGTTCCATCCATAGATTTAGTAATTGCCTGCTTCGTCCAAACCCCTTTAATATGTACATCATGCCCTGGCATAACAAACATATCATCATTTATCGACTTAATATCTATTTCTCTAAATTCATATCCTTTAAAAACATATCCTTCACAAGATAAATCTTCACTTCTTTTAGTGACTGTGTCAAATACATAATGCTCTTCTTCATATTCTCTTTTGATATTTTGACAAGATGATGGAGGATTAGTATCGTAAATAACTTTATGAGGATTTGATAATACTGGTGTTGCTGTAGTCGTTTCATTATTATCCGTTATTCCTTGAATACTTGCATTTATACTAGTTTTAGTGTTTGTAGGGAACGTTTCTTCTTGATCGACATACTCTTGTTTTAAAGTTAAATCTATTGTTAAAACTGCAGACTGTCCGGTCTTTATTTTATTATTTAGATTCCATGTGACTTTATCACCACTAAGTGATGCTTCTCCCCTAGATGCTTTTATATCATTTTGAGAGACATCGAAAAACCTAGTATTAATATAATCCTCTATAGTAAATACATTATAAGAATAAGGGGCGAGAACAGCCTCCCTTAATATACTATGAATATCATTATGCCAAGCTATATATTGATTGTCGCTAACTTCTTCGATTTCTTTAATTATACTTTCGCCCATTTCATACTGAACACCATCTATTCTTAGGTATGGATATTTTTCTTTTATCGTGTCGAAAGTATTCGCTTGACTTCTTGAATCGATATTAGGATAACCATCCGTTAAAAAAAGTACAGATACATCTCTTGAAGAATCAAAATTATAGTTACTTAGTATACTATCAACATTCTGAAGTGCAGCATTATAATTTGTGTTTCCGCCAACAACCAAGTTATCCATAATATCATTTAGCAAAGGTTTATTATCAGTAAAATCTGTAAGAATTTCAGAGTCATCAGAGAAAGTTATTACTGCAACTTTATTATCATTAGTGCTTGTATTAAATAAATAAGTAAACAAACTCTTAGTGTCTTCTTTTACGGCTTCAATTTTCTCGTTTTCCATTGAACCAGAAATATCATATACAAGAATAACATCTTTTGGTTTGTTAGTCGGCATAACGATGGTATCAAGATCTATGGTAAGTTGTATTTTGTTTTTGGCAATCCAATCTGCGCTTTTATTGATATGCCAGGCCCCAGAAGCGTTTTCAGTATAGTCGTTTGTTTCCATACTTATATTATATATATCAGTTGTATATATTCCTAAATCAGCTAAAAAGTTACTATTATTATTTATAATTATATTACTTTGTTTATGATTAATATTTATTACTATTGTGATAATAAGTGCAAATACTAAAAGTGGCATCAATAGAAATACGTATTTATGGTTTTTCATAAAGTTTCCTACTTTCCATCTTACTTTGATTATACATATTTAACAAACAATAGTCAATTAGTTGATTTACAAAATAACCTACAGTGTTTAGCTATAGGTTATTTAAATATTCTTTTAAGTTAAAAGCTACCTTTTCTGGAAGTAATTCTTGTAATTCTTCAAGCGATGCTTCTTTTATTTTTTTAACACTACCAAATCTTTTAATTAGTGCTTTTCTTCTCTTTTCGCCTAGTCCTTCTATATTTTCAAGAACGCTTGATATACTTCCTTTACTTCTAATATCTCTATGATATGTGATAGTAAATCTATGTACTTCATCCTGCATTCTAGTTAAATAATGGAATAAATCTCCTGTTTTATCAATTTCAATTAAATTAAAGTCACTATCCATAAGTGTATTTGTTTCGTGTTTGTCATTTTTTACTAGTCCCGCGATTTTAATATTCAAGTTTAAACTATCAATTATTTCTTTAGCGGCGCGTATTTGGTTTTCTCCCCCATCTAAGATTATAAGATCTGGTCTTTCAGTTTTCTCCATAAGCATTCTATAATATCTTCTATATAAAACTTCTTTCATACTGCCATAATCGTCGTTTTTATCAATAGATATTTTAAACTTTCTATAATCACTTTTAGAAGGCTTACCATCTTTATATACAACCATACCACTAACTGTATAATCTCCAAATAAATTAGAATTATCAAATATATCAATTCTATATAATGATTTTAGATTTAGTATCTTCCTTAGTTCTTCGTTTGCTCCAACTGTTCTTTTTTCATCTCGTTTAATTAATTCAAATTCATTATCAAGTGATATTTTAGCATTAGTTTTAACAAGATCTAAAAGTTTCTTCTTATCACCTTTTGTTACATGAATAACATTTGTTATAAGAGTTTCACTAAGTATTTTATTATCTAAAGTACTATCGACAATTATCTCTTTAGGGACTTCATTTTTCGAATAAAATAAACCAATATAGTTTTCTATTTCTTCAAGATAATCCTCCATAACTGGGAATATTTTATTTTTACTACCTAGTAGTTTTCCATGTCTAATAAAGAATATATTAACACTGACATAACCATTTGAAACATAATAATTAATTACATCTCTATCTTCTAGGTCTCTTAATTCCACTTTCTGTTTTGCAAGAACATCTTCAACATAATCTAGTTCTTTTTTTAATTCTCCCGCGGCTTCATAATTTAAAAGTTTACTATGCATTTCAATCTTTTTATAAGCCTTTTCCTTAATAACATCATAATTACCATTTAAGAAAGAAATTATATCTTTTTCTATTTGATCTATTACACTTTTATCTATGTCCTTAACACAATATCCAAGACATTCATCTATGTGATAGTAAAGACATAGTGACTTTGGATTACCCTCGCACTTTTTAAGAGGATATAACCTATTTAATAAGTTAACTATTTTTCTTGCAGCATACTGATTTGGATATGGGCCATATAACTTTCTATCAGAACGTTTTTTAATATTTAAATATCTAACTATTTTAAGACTTGGATATGGTTTAGAAATATATTCAATATATGGATAACTTTTATCATCTCTAAGTAATATGTTATACTTTGGATTATGTTTTTTTATTAAATTTATTTCTAAAATAAATGCTTCTTTTTCAGTATTTGTGAAAATATATTTAAAATATGCCACTTCACTAACCATTTTTGCAGTTTTGCCTGTATGTTTTCCATGAAAATAAGACGAAAGTCTATTTTTTAAATCTTTCGCTTTACCAACATAAATTATAGTGCCATTTTCATTATACATTTGATAACTACCTGGCATATGAGGTACTAATGATAATTCATCTTTAAACATATCGCATCACAAAAGTATTTTACCACAATGTATAAAAATAGTGTATAATTTAGTTGGTGGTACGAATGAAACTAATTAGTACTTCGATGGAAGAAATTAAAAAATCAAAATTTATTGGTTATCTTTATGAACTTGATTCAGTCGATGAAGTAAAAGTGATTTTAGATGACATTAGCTCTAAAAACAAAAAAGCAAGACATATTCCGTATGCTTATATTTATAAATCTCAAGCTAGAAAAACTGACGATAAAGAACCTAATGGGACAGCTGGAAACCCAATTTACAACGTTCTAATAAGAGAAAACTTAGATCACCATTTAATATGTGTAGTCAGATTCTTTGGTGGAGTTAAACTTGGTGCAGGCCCCCTTCTTAGAGCTTATAGTAAAGCTGCGAACGATTTAATTGAAAAATAAAAATGCAAGAATTTCTTGCATTTTTTTTACATCTTGAATACTTCTGTTTTTGATAGATCTTCATCTACATTATCTGGTTTAACTATTTGAAGATGTTCATCTATATTAACAGTATCTTTATTTGGTTCAATTGTTTCAAATTGGTTCTTTTTAGTTGTAGCTGGTTTCTTTGGTTCATTTTTAACAATTGGACCTGGCATAACATCTTGTTTTGGTTCATTTTTAATATGAGTTGTTCCAGGAGTCACCTTTATTTCTTTAACAGTTCCTCCTGCGCCTTCATAATCTCTAGATTTTTTTCTTGTTGATTTTTTAGTTTTAGCTGTTGCTGGTTTTGCTGTAGATGCTGCAACCGTTTTCTTCTTTCCCTTCTTTTTTCTCTTAATAGTTGATCTAATAAGAATTAATAAGAATAGAATAAATAATACTGCAGCGCCATAAATAATATATTTTAAATACTTGTTTTCACCCTCAGCTGTATAAATTCTATATTCATTTTTAGTTCCATCTTCAGCAGTAACAGTAATTAATACTTCGCTATTTTGAGTTATGTTTTCAATTCAAGAAATAACTACTTTTGCTTTTGATGAGTTAGGAACAGCTTCGATATTTTCAAATTTTGTTTGACCATCTAATAAACTAACTGCATACTCATATACATCTGGTTTAAAATCGATAGTATAACCTTTAATAGATAAAGATTTTAGAGTTGCATCATCAGATTCAATATATGTTTTATTTAATACTATTGTATATTTAGTTGTTGCATTATTTTGATCAGTAACATTTATATTAATAGTATTCTTTCCACTATGTAAATTATTAGCATTTGAAGAAATAGTAACCTTATCAGTAGTATTTTCAGTTTGAGTTGTAATATTTAATTTCTTAATATTATTACCTGTTGTTAATCTATATTCATAAGTATCTTTATCAAAACCTAGATTAAAGCCCTCTACTTTTATTGATGCTAGTTTTGGACCAACAACAGATTCTGATTGAGATTCACTTTGACTTTGAGATTCACTTTGAGATTGTACTTGAGTTGATTGTACTGGTTGTTTATTATTATTTGCGTTATTGTTTGTATTGTTTGAAGGAGTACTTCCTCCATTAGATGCTACTACAAAATTAAATTTATATACGAAATTGCCATAACCATCTTTGATACATGATGATTTTCTAAGACGCATTTCAGATGTAGTATTTGTTTTAACTCTTCTTGGTCCGTATTGTACACCATTTATACTTTGCCAGCGAACGCTTCCTCCAGATACATCTGGTGATGCACTTAAATATACTTCACTTACATTTTGAGATAATGTAATAGTATACGTATTACCGCTTTGAGTAACCTTATATCCAGATACATTAACAGTTACATTATTAGGACTAAGATCCCCACAAGCAGCATTAACATTTAATGTATAAATAAAAGACAATACCACCGCAATTAAAAATTTATAATACCTCTTCATACAAACCCGTCTCCATTCTAAAAAGATTATATCATAAGAAACTAAAAAATAAAAGAGACAAATAATCTCTTTTATTTTATTCACTTCTAAGTGATTCTACTGGATCTTTTTTGCTTGCTATTCTAGATGGTATAAGTCCAGAGAATACTGTTATTACTACGCTTATCAATATAAGCATAAGTGCATATTTATTAGGAAGTTTAACTTTGAGTTCTAGATCTGCGATTGACTTTATTATATGTTCAATTGGTCCAAGGAGTGATGTTGATATTAAAACCCCAAGTAAACCTGATAATAATCCTTCAATAATTGTTTCAGAAATAAATACTCTTTTTATGTCTTTTTTAGATGCCCCAATTGATCTTAGTATTCCAATTTCCTTTGTTCTTTCAAGTACACTTATATATGTTATAATTGCTAACATTAATGATGATACAATTAAACTTATAGATACAAATGCAATTAGAACATATGATATTCCATTTAATGCTTTATCAAGTGCTTCAAATGCGATAGCAAGCATATCAGAGACAAGAACTTTATCATCTTTTGAAGCTTCTTCATTATATTCATCTATAATACTTATAATACTTTCTCTATCAGAAAGACTTTTTGGATATAGATTAATTGAACTTGGTGAATTAATATCTCTATACCCTAGAGTTTCTATATTATTATCATATGATTCTCCTGTATCAAATTCTTTATTTGTAAACACATTAACGGAAGGATTATTTATTTGATCTATAATAATTTGTCTCTTGTTATTTTCTTCTAGCACATATTCTGCCAAATCACTTGTATATACGATACCTTCAGAATAGTTAGAACTATTCTCTTTATTTTTAAGTATACCAACTATTTTTAGTTCTAAGCCTTCATTTATTTTATTTTTTAAAAAGGCTTCATCATATATTTTTGATACATATATGTTATTTTCTTTTACATATAATGAAGATGGTAATACTAATTTATAACTTTTATTTAAGAAAGATAAATATGGGACATTATATGTGTTAACACTTTTATCTTTATCTTTTTTAACTTCATTAATAGAAGTTTCTATTTCTTTTCTATCTACTAAATTAAGAGAATACAAAGTAGTTGTAGACAGTTGACCATTATTATCAACTACAACCGCGATCTCGTTTTTATTTGATGGTATTTGACCATATAATACTTCTAGATTTTCATTTATTAGTTTTTCATTTGAAGGAAGCTCTTTAAATAAATCTCCAGAATAATAACTAGTCATAAATCCATATGGAGTACTATTTGCATTTACTAAATCATATTTAGTAATGGCATTTATTTTATCAGTATTTGAATCATAAACATTCATAGTAGGACTATAAAAGTATTCATAGTAATTCATTTTATCTTGAATATTTTTATAATTACTATCTAGTGCTTTTTTAAATCCTGCAAGGTTGTATTTATTAAATGATAATTTAAAATCTCCATTTTGAGATATATCATCATAATTACATATTTGGTTTTCTTCACATTTGGTTTTATTTGTAGTTTCATCTATTGAGTATAAAGCATTAAAATCAAATGCATTTTCACTTATCTCTATAGGATAGTTTTCTGAGTTTCCAACTTGTACTTCACTGATATAATTTCTTAAGCTAGATGAAATAGATATTATAAGAGCAATACCAATTATTCCAATTGAACCAGCGAAAGCCATAAGCATAGTTCTACCCTTTTTAGTAAGTAAGTTATTAAATGAAAGAGTTAACGCAGTTGATAATTTCATTCTAGCTTTTTTAGTTTTTCTATATTCTTTTTCATCACTAACTTCCTCATATGGATTGGTATCATCTACTACTTTTCCATCTTTTAGTTTAACTATTCTACTAGAGTATTCATTTGCTAACTCCTCATTATGAGTAACCATTATTAAAAGTTTATCTTTTGATATTTCTTTTAATAATTCCATAATTTGAGTACTTGTTTTAGAATCTAGTGCCCCAGTTGGTTCATCTGCAAGTATTATTTTAGGGTTATTTACGAGTGCTCTTGCGATAGCAACCCTTTGCATTTGACCTCCTGATAATTCACTTGGTTTTTTATGAATATGATCTTGTAAACCAACTTTTTTAAGAATTTCAATTACCCTTCTTTTTCTTGCTTTTCTCTTAATCCCAGAGATTGTTAAAGATAATTCTACATTTTTATATACACTTTGATGACCAATTAGATTATAACTTTGAAATACAAAGCCAACCATATGATTTCTATATGTGTCATAGTCTTTGCTTTTATACTTTTTTGTAGATTTACCATCAATTATTAAATCTCCACTATCAGCGCGATCTAATCCACCAACAATATTTAGTAATGTGGTTTTACCAGAGCCTGATGGTCCAAGAATAGAAACAAACTCGCTTTTTCTAAACGATATAGAAACATCATCAAGCGCATTCTGCTCGAAATCACCAGTTTTATAACTTTTTTTAATATGTTTAAGTTCTAGCATATATCCTCCTTATTTAAAGTAACTATATCCATCTGTGGATTAAAAAGAATATTAAATGGATGAAGTATTATATTATTCGCTTTCGATATTTTAGTAATGCCTCCTGACATTATTAAATAACTTCTATCATACTTTTTAATTCCTCGAACAAGACTTGGAAACAGTTCTTTTTTAGGGTTAATTAAACCCCTATTTGAATTTATATTATCTAAAAAATTAAATGTACAACCATTATGCATATGACCACATGCAATAATATCATAGTCTTTTAAAAGATTGACTACTTTTTCATCTTTTAAACTATGTGGTGAATGCATTAAGAATATATTAATCTTTGTCTTTGAAGATGATATTTTTGGTTTTAAGTCTTTATATAATACATTTGGATCTTCTACATTTTTATCATTTTCATCTTTATAGTATCTATATTTATTTAAATATCCATATAGATAAATATCCTTATCTTCATATACTTCATCTTTAAGTAGTTTAACATTTGAAATACTATTTATAAGATCACAAAAACGCGCTGTATATGATTCATCATATTCATCTTTTATTTTCACAATATAATCATGATTCCCAAGTATAACAAAAGTTTTAGCAATTTCCCCTAATTTTTCAAGAATGCTTTTAACATTATCCATAACACCGTTATTTAAAACATATTGGGGACTATCTATAACATCTCCTAAAACAAATATATAATTAACTTTTTCTTTTTTTAAAGTGTTAAATACATCGTTAAAAATTTTGGGCATCAGAACATCAGAGATATGAAAATCTCCTAATAAACCTAGTTTAATATTTTTACCCTTATTAATAGTTGTATATCTAACTTTTAAATTGTTTTTAGGAATTATACTTCCCACATAATCATCCCCTAATTATATTATTCAATCTTTTTTTGATTTTTCTCTTTTATTTAAAGTTTTCTAGGTACCAATTAGATGTTTTAGAAGAGATTAAATCTCCTGCACCTTTTACAATGTCAAATGTAAATTGCATTGAGTCTTGCATATTTTCATAGTCCATTTTATCATATTCACAATTGTATTGATTATCAATACAATACTCATTTGTAACATTTTCATACATGCTTACAAGTTTTTCTTTGGCGACATTATACTTTGTTGAAAGGTTATCTAAAAGACCTGGAAAATACTTTTCAATAATATCTTGCATTTTAAGTGCTAGTTTAACGACTTCAAGTTTTCCTTTAGTAGTTAGCTCTTTAAACGTTACACCTTTAATAGTTCCTCCATAAAACAGAAAATCTACTGTAGTAGTAAATACTTCTTTCGCATTATCTTTAAAAGATGAACTACTACTGTTACTTGTAACGCTTATTAGTTTTTCTTTAAAGTATTCAACAACACTTCTATCTTTTTCATCTACACTGTTTTCAAATTCACTAAAGCTTGAAAAAATATTTGAATAATTTTTTGTAGTGTTATTAGATGATGAAGATGCACTAAAATCTTTATATGATGCCTTTATATCAACATGGACATAATTATCTTCAATTAAATCGTTTGTTTTAACATTCATATATTGAGGATAATAATATAATCTATCTATTTTGTTACTATTTCTATAGATAAATATGATAATAAAACTAAGACTCGCTCCTAATAAAAAACATAATATATATTTTACTGCTTTATTCATCTAATTCACCCAATCTATTTTATCATATTATGTAGTATTTTAAAATAAAAAGACATCCTTATAAGACGTCTTTACTCCATAATCCATGTAAATTACAGTATGCATATAATGTGCCTTTATCATATGGAATTCTTGCAGCAACTTTTTCCCCTGGTTTAAAATTAACTCTATATACATGATCATTTGTTACTAAAACTATCCACATAATATAATGGTTTTCTTCCATTGGATGCATTACTTCTCCAACTCTTACTTCCATGATATCCCCATCTACTTCGTAAAATGGAACATGTTTTTCTGCTGCAGCATCGACAGTATTAGCTTTTAATTTAGTCATTTTTTCTCCGCAGCATGTAATATTGTTTTCATCACCGTGTAATAACTCTATTACATTTCCACATTTTTCGCACTTATAAAACTCAACTTCCACATTTTCACTTCCTTAAAATAATTATATCAAAATTATTTGTTATTTGTTTTCATTTTTAAATAATTATTTATATAGTCATCATCAGTGACAGAAACATTAATAATTTTATCATATTCTTTACATTCATCGGCGATTTCAAGCGGCAGATTCATTGTCATAATTTCTTTAAATTCTCTTAATCTTTCATCATAGTTTTCATCATCTTTATATTTTTCGTAAAAAATATTTAATAAAAAGTCTGCTATTTCTCTTTTTCTATCATTTAAATATTCCGTTTTTTCTTTTGGTGCACCTATAGAAAATGCTTCTCTAATATTATCTTGGATAACATAATCTGTATTTTTAAGAAAAAGTTCAACATCATTTTTACCCGAATACTTTAGCATTTCACAAACAACAGTTCGAAGATCTGCGCGCAAATAACTTTTTTCCATAGTTCTTTGCCCAACAATATATTCTAAAGATCTAGCGACTAAATATTCATATGGATATGAAATACTTTCACTTATTGGTTTATCGTGAAAGAAGTATCTATGTGTCATTACATCCGTGAACCCTTCATCTAATCCGTTACCTATAGCAGATTTTCGATCGTCTGTTATTAATCTAAAACCTCCATTAAAAGGGAAAACGTTTGTGTTGGTAGATGCCATATGAAATAATTCATGTATTACTATCCACTCTGGAACCTTACGCAAAAGCAATATTTTGTTTTCTTCCGACATATATCGCCCTTTGTAGATTGGAAAAAATAATGTTTTAAATTCAATTTTAGAAAGGTTATTAAATAAAAATGTTAAATCCTCTTCATCAAAGTTTTTACTTAAGACTTCTACAAATTTTTTAACTATTTCTATATTTCTTTTTTCATTAACTTTTATTTTATGTTTTTTATTATAATTTTTTCTATCAATAATATCAGAGACACATTCTATACAGTTTATATCATATCTATCAAATTTTAAATGTTCATTTTGAATTATTAATCTAGGGTCGTTGCCACACAAAAAAGCAATGTACTCTCTAATAGTTACATTAATTTCACTAATAGTTTTATCCATTATATCAAATCCATGTTTGCTCATAACAATCCCCTAGAAGTTAGCTATTATGAATATGTTTGCTTGTTTTGTCAAGAAAATAAAAAAGACTTACTTAAGTCTTTTTATTTTTTGGAATTAACAACACTGTCAAATTCTAAAATATCCGATGATATTACTTTAACTAAACTTTCAATAGATTCTTATTAAATAATGTTTACCATAATACCATTCTTTCTTTTTATTTAATTATTAATAACAAAAAAACTAACTATTACTAGTTAGTTATTTTTATTGGTAGCGGCGGAGAGATTTGAACTCCCGACCTATCGGGTATGAACCGAGCGCTCTAGCCAACTGAGCTACACCGCCATAAACAGCAAATATAATATATCATTTTTTTATTATATTTGCAAGTTGTTTTATCTAAAGAATAATATATATGCTAGTGCAGCGATTAATAAAGTTAAACAAATTGCTCCATTAATTCTATCAGAATTACTTTCTTTTGAATTAATTCCAACTGCCATACAAGCAAATATACCTCCAACAAGACCACCTATATGAGCATAAACATCTATTCCTGGAAGAATAAAGCCGATTGCTAAGTTTAATATAATAACTGGAATAATCTGACTCTTTAGCGCATCTCTTAAATATAGTCTATAATGAAGGCCAAAGTATAAAAGTGCTCCCATAAGGCCAAATATTGCACCACTTGCACCAAGAGCCCATCCTTCATTTAATATACATGAAAGAAGAGATCCCGTAATAGCACTTAAAAGATATACTATTAAAAATTTACCCTTACCTAAGAAATTTTCAACCTGACCACCAATTATATATAATGCATACATATTCATTAAAATATGGAAGAATTGTTGATGTAAAAATGCTGATGTTATAAGCCTATACACTTCTCCACCTTTAACTAAATCACCATTTAGTGCTAGACTAGTATAAAAATCATGCCCCATTAAACTTGCTGCTAAACAAACTAGATATACCAAAACATTAATACCGATTAATATATATGTAATACTAATCTTTTTCTTAGAGAAAATCTTTTCATATTCATAATTCTCTTTATCAGTTTTATTATTAATATCATTAGTTATTTTTAAGAAAAATTGTAAACTATCATTAGTATCTACCATATTACTCTTTAGTTTTGGATATAATTTGTTGATTTGTTTAGATTTTTCTATACCCTCTTCTTGATTAATAGTTATACATTCTATTTTTTTATCATCTTTCATTTCAACATTAGATCCAACATCAAGTAGAATATTTAATGTATCAACAGAAAAACTAAGTGTTTTCTTTTTAACTTGTTTAACTATATTTTTAACTTTCCACATATCCATATTTAATTGTTCATTATTATGAATATAATTCATATTGATTCTAATAATACGATATGGTGCATCTATATTTTCAAGCCACAACTCATTATTAACTCCTTTAACAATAATTGGAGTGTAGTTTTCTACTGTAATAAAATAATGCGCTAGTTGAAGTAATATTTCATTTTTCTTTTCAACAGGATCCATTATGTTCATTTATATTCCTCTTTTCATATGTATTGTATAATATTTTGTGTTTCTTTTCAAGAACACCTAATTAAAAAATCACTGATATAAATCAGTGATTATTTTAATTTTCAGTTTCTTCTGTTTCGTTAGTTTTTACACTTACGACTTCTTTGTTTTTGTAATATCCACACTTAGTACATACTCTGTGAGGTTTAATTGCTTCACCACAATTTGGACATACAACTAGTCCAGGAGCTGTTTTCTTTAAATGTGTACGACGCATTCTCTTTTTAGTTTTACTTGTTCTTCTAAAAGGAACTGCCATAGTATCACTCCTCTCTTATTATTTACTTACTATTTCCCACCCATTACCGTGGTCAACTTCGAATGTATCATTCTCATTCACTGCACGTATGGGAACTTCCAGCAATATATTTTCCCATATAATTGGCAAAATATCAAGTGAATTTGAGCCATTTTTATAATTTTCCACTAGATTTTCGATAAAATCACTATATTCTACGTCGATATTTTCAGGAACATCACTTCCATTTATACTACTTGATAAAATAATAGTTCCTTTAATATGCATATTTATTTCATATTCACTTGTATCATTATCTATTATTGTACCTTCTACATATAAATCTTTAATACTTTTTACTTCATCATTATAATAAGAAGATAAATCTGGAGAGCCTTTAAAATCTACTCTTTTCTTTGTATTTAGTATTGCTAAATTGATATTCATAATTACTCCATATCATTTATTCTTTTTTCTAAATATTCTAAGAATTCTTCTTGAGAAACAGTAGTTGTATCTTGACTAGAATATTTTCTATAACTAATTGTTTTACTTTCTTTTTCTCTATCTCCGAGTATTAAAGTTAGAGGAATCTTTTTAATTTGAGATTCTCTCATTTTATATGATAATTTTTCATTTCTATCATCTAGATTTACTCTATATCCAAGATCTGTTAGTTTATCACTGAATTCTTTTGCATATTCCAAATGATATTCGTTATTAACTGGAATAACATTTACTTGAACAGGAGCAAGCCATAGAGGTAAATTACCTTTTGTTTCTTCTAGAATAAATGCCATAAATCTATCTATTGATCCTAATATTGCTCTGTGAATTACAACGGGTGTTTTCTTTTCTCCATTTTCATCGACATATGATAATTCGAAGTTTTTTGGAAGTAAGAAATCTAATTGTACAGTTGGGATTGTAACAGCAGGTCCAACAGCTGGTTTAACCAAAACATCTAACTTAGGACCATAGAATGCTGCTTCATCTTTAGCTTCAAAGAAGTCAAGCTTCATTTCTGTCAACACTTTTCTTAAAGCATTCTCTGCCTTATCCCACATTTCATCATCATCATAATATTTATTAGTTTTAGAGTTTTTGTCTCTAAGTGATAATCTAAATTCAAATTTACTTACATCGACATTAAAATCTTTATAAACTTCCATTATTAGATTAACTACGCCTTTAAACTCTTCTTC
>CAYOUK010000003.1:0-29939 GCA_964407175.1 uncultured Muribaculaceae bacterium | reverse complement strand
ATATGATATCTTTAGGAAAATAACTAGCACCAATAAACACATAGTAAAAACTAATTTTAATACATATGAATGGTATAACAAAAATAAATTACTTACAGATTATAAATATGCAACGGGAGGAAAAATAGGATATACAAAAAGAGCTAAACACACTTTTGTATCAAGTGCTTCAAAGGATAATAAGAATCTTATAGTTGTTACATTTAAAGATGATAACCAGTTTGCAAGACATAAAGAATTATATGAAAAGATATTTAAAAGATATAAACAATATAAAGTAATAGATAAAAATAATTTAGATATCGATTATGATCCAAACTATAAAGTTTTTTCTCTGGAGGACAAATATATTCTTTTATCAAAAAAAGAAAGAAATCTCGTAAAAAGAGTTGTTACTTTTTATAATCATAAATGCAAGAAAACTTGTATTATAGGAATAATAGAAATAAAAATAGGTGGAAATAGTATTACTACTTCAAATATATATGCCACCAAAGAAGAAAACAAAAAAGAAGGATTTATAGAAAAGCTTAAGAATTTACGTAAAAAAGTGTAAACTTTTTTATTTTTTATTAATTTACAAAATCTTAGAATATGTTTTTAAAAAAAACTCTTATACAAAGATAATTAGATTTTGGGTATCAATATAATGTTGATACTTATTTTTTTGACAAGTAATAAAAGCTCTTTTGAACTTTGACTTTAATTTTTATAGTATGCTAGTCTAGTGGCATGAAAGGAGGGATATACATAAATCAATTATTTTTAGTAGGTAGACTTGTTAGGACACCGGAGATTAAAAATACTGATGGTAAACTTAGTTGTATAATCACTCTTGCAGTTAAGAGAAACTATAAAAATGCCGATGGTATTTTTGAGACGGACTTTATTACTTGCTCGGTCTGGAATATTATCGCCGAAAAGGTTTGTGAATATTGTCAAAAGGGTGATTTAATCTCTGTGAAAGCTCGAGTCCAAAATAACAATTATTTGGATAAGGAAGAAAAGATGGTATATAGTTATGAATTTATCGCAGAACAAGTCTCGTTTTTACAAAACTCTAAAAATAACGACAAGGAAGAAGATAGTGATTTTAAAGAAATAAAACAGATTAATAATTAAATACTATATTTCATAATTTATAATAGGTGATCAAATTGAAAAGATTGTTTGAGTGGTTTGGAGGAATATCGCTTCTTATCTTTAGTTTTTATTTAACTGATCAAGTAAGTCAATTGGTTATTAATAATACAAAACTAATGAGTGAGATTAAAGCAGTTGCAAGCGAGTATAACACTACTACTCAAGATGCTGTTATAGATATATCAAGTAATGAAATTGTGCCAGGGAAATATGGAAAAAAAGTTAATGAAGAAGAAAGCTATCAAAGTATGAGAGACTTTAGAGCGTTTAACAAAAACTTTTTAGTTTATGATTATATAAAACCACAAACTAGCTTATTTGATAATAAAGATAAAATAATAAAAGGAGGGAATGCTTCAAATAGAGAAATAAGTATAATTGCAAACGACCATGATATTATCAAATATTTAGTTAGTAAAAAGATATGTTTAAATGTTTTGTCCTATGATAAATCTCTTAATAAAGACGTGGAATATATAAATGCAAACTATGAAGAAGAGAAGTTTAATGACGCAGATAAACTTTTAGAGCCAAATAAAAAGATATGTTTAAAAGGCTATAGTAATTTAGACTTATGTATTAAGAATGAATATTATATTATTAAGCCAAGTCTAGTTATAGATAAACAAAATGCTGAGTCTATGATAAACAAGATAGCTTCTGGTTATATCATCCTCTTAGATGGCAAAATAAACTTGGAATATATTGATGAGATCCTTGATGAAATACAGTACAGAGATTTAAATATAGTTTTTATTTCTACTTTAATTGATGAAAAGTCTCATGCTTAGCATGGACTTTTTAAGTTTTATTTGATATAATACCTATAGTTTTAATACTTATTAATCATTATTTTTTGAAAGGAAGAGTTTTTATTATGAGTAAAATTAAAATTATGGCACTCGGCGGTCTTAATGAGAATGGTAAAAACACATATGTAATCGAAGTAGACGATTCTATGTTTATTTTTGATGCTGGAATAAAGTTTGTCTCAGAGGAAATGTATGGTGTCGATTATATTATTCCTGATTATAGTTATTTAGAAAAGAACAAAAAGAAGATAAGAGGTTTATTTTTAACACATGCTCATCCAGAAAATGTTGGGGCAGTCTTTGATTTAATAAAAACTATACCAGGCATTCATATATATGCAACTAAATATACAATAGAATATTTAAAACTTAAAGGTTTTAACTATCCAAATATTACAGCAATTACAGCACATCATAAGATTAAATTTAAAACTGTTAGTATATTTCCAATAAATGTTAACCATTCAGTCCCAGATGCTGTTATGTATGTGATTAATACTAAAGATGGTGCTGTTGTATATACAGGTGACTTTTTAATAGATCCATCTATGACAGGAGCATTTAGTATGGATCTTGGTAAAATTGCATATGTAGGTAAACTTGGAGTTCTTGCTCTTTTAAGTGAATCTCCATTTAGTGAAAAAGTTGGGCATACATCTCCAAATCATAGATTTGAAAAATACTATCAAGATGTTATTCATAAAGCGCCAGGAAGGGTTCTAATAAGCTTATTTGAAGACCATTTATATACAATTAATGAAATATTCTCAGCTCTTACTAATTCACACAGAAAAGTTGTTATAATGGGTCATAACTTACAATCAGTTATCGATATGGCTATTAAGAATAATTATTTAAAAGTAAAACCAAATACTATTGGTGATTTAAGTAATATAAATGATAAAGATTCTGTTATATTAATCGATGATGATAAGAATAATCAATATCATAATATTAAGAAGATTATGAATGGCTATGATAAATTCATAAAGCTTAAATCTAATGATACTGTATTATTCGCAGAACCAACATATGATTATAACGAAAAAAGATTAGTAGATATCCAAAACGAACTAGCTCTTTTAAATATTGAATCATATACTATATCTAAATCAAGAGATATTCTTCAGCATGCTTCTTCAGAGGATTTAATGATGATGATAGATTTATTAAAACCAAAGTATTATATGCCTGTTGAAGGTGAATACAGATACATGGTTAATAATGCTAATCTTGCATATGATCTTGGAATGTCTAGAGATAATATAATACTTAAACAAAATGGTGAAATGATTACTATTGAAGATGGAGTATTACAAGAAAAATTTGAAACAATTAAAATAGATGAAACATTAATAGATGGTACCGCAGGTGAAGATGTCGGTGAACTTGTTATAAAAGATAGAGAAATACTAAGTGAAAATGGTATAGTATTAATAAGTGCAAGTTTAAATAAAAAAACAAAAGAAATTCTTGTTGGTCCAGAGGTTACTACTAGAGGTTTTATATATGTTAAAGATTCTAGTGAGATGATTAATGAAATAAAAAGAATTAGTTTAGATATTATTAAAAAGAATGCAGAAGAAAAAATTGTAGATTATAATGCTATTAAACAAGAGATTAGAGAAAAATTATCAAAATACTTTTACGAAGAAACAGAATCTAAACCGATGATAATTGCAGTTATACAAGAAATATAGGAGGATTTATGGAAAGAATAACAATGGAACAAATAGTGAATTATTGTAAACAATATGGATATATTTTCCAAGGTTCAGAAATATATGGTGGACTATCAAATACTTTTGATTATGGACCTTTAGGAAGAGAACTAAAAGAAAACCTAAAATCAGCTTGGTCAAAGAAATTTATCCAAGAAAACGTATATAATGTAGGACTTGATTCAGCGATACTTATGAATCCTGAAGTTTGGGTTGCTACAGGACATGTTGCTTCTTTTGCTGATCCTCTAGTTGATTGTAAAAAGTGTAAATCTAGATTTAGAGCGGATAAACTAATTGAAGATTTCACCGAAGGTAAAGAAACAGGGGACGGATGGACTAATGAACAATTAGAAAATTATATTAAAGATAATCAAATTAAATGTCCTCACTGTGGTTCAAATGATTTTACATCAATAAGAAAGTTTAATTTGCTTTTTGAAACTAAACTAGGTGTAACTGAAGATGATAAAAGCAAAGTATATTTACGTGGTGAAACTGCTCAAGGTATATTTGTAAACTTCTTAAATGTTCAAAGAAGTATGCGTTTAAAAATACCTTTTGGTGTAGCTCAAATAGGTAAAGCATTTAGAAATGAAATTACTCCAGGAAACTTTACTTTTAGAACAAGAGAGTTTGATCAAATGGAACTTGAATTCTTCTGTAAACCAGATACTGATTTAGAATGGTTTGGTTATTATAAAAACTATTGTATGGACTTTTTAAAAACTATCGGTATCGATAAAGAAAACTTGAGATTTAGAGATCACAAACCAGAAGAATTATCTTTCTATAGTAAAGCAACAACAGATATTGAATACTTCTATCCAATGGGATGGGGAGAACTATGGGGTATCGCCGATAGAACAGATTATGATTTATCTAGACACATGGAACACTCTAAACAAGATTTAAGATATTTAGATCCTGAAACAAATGAAAAATATGTGCCATATGTAGTAGAACCAAGTTTAGGCTTAGACAGATTATTACTTGCAGTTTTATGTGATGCTTACGTAAAAGAGAAAATAGGAGAAGACGATGAAAGAGAGGTTCTTCGTTTACACCCTTATCTAGCTCCTTATAAAGTATCTATATTACCACTTGTTAAAAAAGTTCATGGCGAGAAAGCTAAAGAGATTTTTGGAACACTTTGTTCATATTTCCCTGTTAGTTATGATGAATCTGGTTCTATTGGTAAAAGATATAGAAGAAGTGATGCGATTGGAACACCATTTGCATTAACAGTTGATGATGAAACATTAAATAATAATATGGTAACTATAAGAGATAGAGATACTATGGAACAAGTAACAATTCCACTAGAAGAAGTAAAAGACTATATTGAAGAAAGAATTCGCTTATAAAGCGAATTTTTAGTTTGTTGATATTCATAATTAATTATGATATAGTACCTTCTAAACTAATATGGAGGATATATAACATGGAAATTACAAAAAATGAAATTTCGAATATAGAAAGTTTAATATATAATATTAGAAGTAAAGAAGTAATGCTTTCTTCAGATGTAGCAGATCTTTATCAAGTAGAAACAAAAGTCTTAAATCAAACAATAAAAAGAAATATAAATAGATTCCCTGAATCTTTTTGCTTTAACCTGACTCCTGAAGAAACAACTGAAATATCTTCAAGGTCACAATATGTGACCTTGAACAAAGCAGGTAATTTAAGAGGTAAAAATATAAAATATCAACCGTATGCCTTAACAGAACAAGGAATTATGATGTTGTCAGGATTACTTAAAAGTGACATTGCTGTAAGAGTAAATATTCAAATTATTGATGCTTTTGTAAAAATGCGAAAACATATATCCAATAATTTAATAAATAATGAAATCCTACTAGACCATGAAAACAGAATATTAAGGTTGGAAAAAACCTTTAATAAATTAGAGGAGAAACAAAAGTTAAATACAATATTTTTTGAGGGCCAAATATATGATGCTTATTCACTTTTGTTGGATATATTAAATATATCAAAGAATGAAATAGTAATTATAGATAATTATGCCGGGAAAGAACTACTTGATATTTTAAAAGACATTAACAAACGAATAACAATTGTATCTAGCAATATTAATGAAATTTTAATAAAGAAATATGAAAACCAGTATAATAATATTGTTTTTATCAACAACAATACTTTTCATGATAGATTTATCATAATTGATAATACTAAATTATATGCATGTGGAGCATCCTTTAAGGACCTTGGAAAAAAATGTTTTGCAATAACTGAAATAAACTCAAAGGAATTAATTGATGAAATAATAAAAAAAATAGATATTAGTTTATAATATAAAACCTTTTCTTTATACTTTGATTTTGATAAAATAGATATGTAGGTGATATGCATGTTTGATTACATAAAAGGTATAGTAACGGACCAAACGAGTTCGACAATTGTACTTGAAAATAATAATATTGGATATATAGTTACAGTTGCTAATCCATATAGTTTTGAAATTGGAGAAACCGTGCAAGTATATCTATATAATAAAATTGCTGAAGATGAAAACAGTTTATATGGATTTAAATCTAAGACAGATAGAGATTTATTTCTAAAACTATTAAATGTAAAAGGTCTTGGGCCAAAAGTTGGTATAGGATTCTTTGCAATGGGAACAAACTCAGGAATTATCGATGCAATCGAAAGAGAAAACGTTTTATATCTTAAAAAGTTTCCTAAAGTTGGTGATAAACTTGCCAAACAAATAGTTTTAGATTTAAAAGGTAAACTTGGTTCTATCGATGTAGAAAGTGCTCCTTCAGATGATTCATTCGAGCTTATCAGTGTACTTGAAAGTCTTGGATATAAAAGTCAAGACATTAATAAAGTCGTTCCAAATGTAGATAGAACAAAAACTATAGAAGAACAAGTTAAAGAAGCATTAAGATTATTACTTAAATAATATATAAAAACAGGAGGTTAACATGAAAGAAAAAAACGAAATATTAAATGAAGATATTATTAGTGGCGATGAATTTGAAAATAACATAAGACCACAAAGGCTCGCAGATTATGTTGGTCAAGATGCCGTTAAAGATAATGTTGATGTCTTTATTAAAGCTGCTAAGATTAGAAATGAATCACTTGATCATGTTCTTTTATATGGCCCTCCTGGACTAGGTAAAACAACGCTTACTCATATTATTGCTAATGAGCTTGGCGTTAATATTAAAACGGCTTCAGGCCCATCAATAGAAATGTCTGGTGATCTTGCTGATATTCTTTCAACTATTGAACCAGTGGATGTGCTTTTTATCGATGAAATACATCGTATGCCTAAAATAGTTGAAGAAATTCTTTATCCAGCGATGGAAGATTTTGAACTAGATATCATTATTGGTTCAGAAGGACAAAGCAAAAGTATTAAAATAAGTTTACCTCCATTTACTTTAGTTGGAGCAACTACAAGGTCAGGAGACTTATCAAGCCCACTTCGAGATAGATTTGGTATAGTTTGTAAACTAAATTATTATACGACTGAAGAACTTGCTTCTATAATTAAAAGAACAAGTAAAATAATGGGTATAGAAATAGATGATGATGCAGCTTTAGAGCTTGCTAAAAGAAGTAGAAAGACTCCTAGAATAGCTAATAGATTATATAAAAGAATAAGAGATTTTGCACTAGTTGAAGGTAGAGATACAATCGATTTAGATACTACTAAAAAATCACTAGATAGATTAAAAGTAGATAGTTATGGATTAGATGAAATAGATATCGAATATTTAAGAAACTTAATTGAAAAGTTTGGTGGAGGCCCTGTTGGCGTTGAAACAATCTCTGTATCAATTGGTGAAGAAACAACTACTATTGAAGATGTAGTAGAACCATTTTTATTACAAGAAGGTTTTATTAAAAGGACAAGAAGCGGTCGTGTTGCGACTGATAAAGCATATGAGCATCTAGGTATTAGTCACTCATATACACTTTTTGATACTATCGAGGATGGTGAAGACTCATGATTTTAGATGGAAAAAAATATAGAGAAGAATTATTAAATGAATATAAAAAAATAATTGAAAAAGAAAAACTAGATATTACACTCGCTGTAATACTTGTTGGTAATGACGAAGCTAGTCTAAAATATGTTAAGAATAAAATTAAATATTGTTCTATGGTAAATATTAGAACTAAAATGTATTATTTAAATTCTAATGATAAAGAAGAAGATTTAATTAACCTTATTAAAAAACTAAATGAAGATGATACTATCACTGGAATTATTCTTCAAAGTCCAACACCAAAAGGTTTTGACTTTAAAAAGTGTTCTAATATGATAAAAGCTGAAAAAGATATAGACGGCTTTACGAAAAATTCAATATATAATTTATATCATAATAAAAAAGGTTTAATGCCTTGCACCGCATTAGGTGTTTTAAAACTATTATTACACTATAATATAAAAGTTGCTGGTAAGAAAGTTGTAATAGTTGGTAGAGGAGATATAACGGGAAAGCCACTAGCGCTATTGTTTTTAAACAATGATGCAACAGTAACACTTTGCCACACAAAAACAAAGAATTTAGGTGAAATAACTAAGGAAGCAGATATATTAATCACTGCAACAGGTGAAAAAGGATTAATAACAAAAGATATGGTAAAAGAAAAAGCTGTGGTTGTAGATATTGGAATTACGGTTATAGATGGAAAGTGTTATGGCGATGTTGACTTTGATAATGTTAAAGATAAAGCATCGTATATCACGCCTGTCCCTGGTGGCGTTGGTCCAATGACTATTGCGATGATAATACATAATTTGATATATGCAAAAAGAAATAAATAGAGATAACTATGTATAAATTAGATTTAGAAAATAAAACCAAAAATTTTATTGATTTTAAGATGAATCAAAAATATGATAAAGTTAATCCTGCCCTTAGAATTACTTTTAAAGATGATTATAAATATAATTTAAAAGTTTTAAAGAAAGTTAAAAAACTTATTGAATCAGGGATTACATTTAAAAGTGGAAAAATTAATTTTATTTTGATTAATTATAACAACGATATCGTCCGTGCTTTTTATGCTTTAGGAATTAAAGATAAAAAGAAAAGATATACATATATATAGGACGAGGTTTGTCATGACTTATCATGTTTATGGAGAAAAAAGAATCCATGTAAATTCTGTGATAATAAATGTATTGCAACTAAAAACAAATATTTATATTTAAAAGAAGATGGTTGTTGTTATTCTTTTGAAAGAACAAAAAATATATTTAAACCAACTAAAAATAAAGGTAAATGTAAATATTTAGGGGACGATAAAAAATGCGCTGTTAAAAACATTTCATGTTTATTGTTTACGTGTAAGTATTTAACTAAATATGAGAAATTTAGTATTAATTATGACGATATACTTTTATTAAATCTTTTCTTTAATAAAAAAGAAAAACTGATTATAAAATATAATCATTTTCATAAAGAAGATGAAATAATTAATAAACTAATGGAAAAAAGTAAGTTACCATATCTATTATATTTACTTACATATGGATTTACTATTTAAAAAAACTATGCACAAATAAAAGGAGTGATGATTTTATGAAAACAGAAGATTTTGATTACAAGTTAGATGAAGAATTAATTGCTCAAACACCCTTAAAAGATAGAAGTTCGTCAAGACTTCTAGTTTTAGATAAAGAAACAAGGACTTACGAGGACAAGAAGTTTTTAGATATTCTCGATTATTTAAATGAGGGAGATACTCTAGTTATTAATAATACAAAAGTTATCCCTGCAAGATTAATTGGTGAAAAAGAAGAGACTAAAGCTAGAATTGAACTTCTTTTGTTAAAAGATCTAGGAGAAGATACATGGGAGTGTTTATCTAAACCAGAAAAAAGATTACATATTGATACTATTGTATCTTTTGGTAATGGTTTGTTAAAAGCTAAAGTCATCGAAAAAAGGGCAGAAGGGATTGTCAAAGTAAAACTATTATATGATGGAATATTAATGGAAATACTTGATAAACTTGGAACTATGCCACTTCCACCTTATATACATGAAAAGCTTGAAGATCAAGATAGATATCAAACAGTTTATGCAAAAGTAACTGGCAGCGCAGCAGCGCCAACCGCGGGTCTTCATTTTACTAAAGAGTTACTAGATAAAATAAAAGAAAAGAAAGTCAATATTGCTAATATCACTTTACATGTTGGTCTTGGAACGTTTAGGCCTGTCTCTGAAAGTGATATTACAAAACATAAGATGCATACAGAATATTATGAAATGAACAAAGCAACTGCAGATTTGCTTAATAAAACAAGAGAAAATGGTAACAAAATAATCGCTGTTGGTACTACAAGTGTAAGAACACTAGAGACAATTATGCAAAAATATGATATATTTAAAGAGGATAGTGGAGAAACAAACATATTTATATATCCTGGTTTTAAATTTAAAGGTGTAGATGCCATAATAACAAATTTCCACTTACCAAAAAGCACGCTTATAATGTTAGTAAGTGCCTTCGCTGATCGAGAATTTATATTAAAGGCATATAAACATGCTGTTGAAGAAAGATATAGATTCTTTAGCTTCGGTGATGCAATGCTTATAAAATAGGAAAGGGAAAAAATGAAAAAAAAGAATAAAACTTTAATAGTAATCGAAATAATAATTATATTAATGCTAGTTTTACTTATTTCATATATGATAGTAACCGCTCGAAACAAGAACATCAAAAATGAAAAAGAATATAATGACACAAGAACCAAAGAAGAGATACTTATCGATAATATAAGAGCGAACTTTAAAAAAGATGTTGAAAGAGTAAAAGAAGGCAAAGATGTTAGTTATATTCCGTGCACCGATGCTGGAGTAAACTGCACTAAGATTAAAAAGTTCAATATCAAAGATGTAAGATATATGAAAGATTATAAAAAAGGGCAAATCTTTTATATTAGATATGAATGGTCTTGTTATGATGATGATATATGTTTTTACAACGAACAATATGATAGTGACTTTAATGAAAATGGTATGATTGAAGCATATAGTTATTATTTAGTTAATAAAGACGGGGAAGTAACTTCAGCGCTTGGAAACGTAATTGATAATTACGATGAGGAAGAAAGCGCAGTTGCTCAGGAAAGTTTGGAGTTGCAATCATGAAAAAGAATAATATAGTAATAACACTTATAATAATCATAATAATAAGTATTGTTTTATTTGTAGTGTATAATAAAAAAACTAAAATAAAGACATCTCTAACAGAAACTGAATCTAAAATAGTAGTAAATAGTATTAAGGATAATTTATATAAAGATATTAATAATGCTAAAAAAGGAAAATACAAAGACTACTTATATTGTGATAAGGTTAATTGTAAAAAAATAGATAATTTTAATATAAAAGAAGTAAAATACGTTGAGACTTTGTTAAACGGAAATACTGTATATCAAATTAATTATACTTGGTCTTGTAAAGACAAAGAATCATGTATTTATAATGAGCAGTATATTGAAAATAATGTTTCACCATATTATGAAGTAGATAAAAGCAATAAAATAATTAACTACTTAGGTAATATTTTTGAACAAGATTTTAATATTATAAAATCTAATATGAATGATGCAGTGGATAAAATTAAAAATGGAGAAAGTGTTTCATTCTTACCATATACATCATTAGAGCAGTTTGATATAAAAACAATCGATTATGTTAAAACTCTTGATAATTCTCATTTTATATATAAAATAAGTTATAAATATAAAGAAGAGGATAAAGATTTAGTAGAGGAATACTCATATTTTGAAGTAACAAACACATTTGAGATTGTAAAAAATATAGGAAAAAATATATAGGAGGTTAAAATGGATAATAATGAAAATATAGTTCCAACTGAAGAAGACAAAGCTTTAAAAGAAGAAATTGCTAGTTGGAGTAGTTCAGAAGAGCTTGAAGAAATGGTTAACTCAGGGTTAGATAAGATTAGTGAAGATATAGATAATCTTGATTCACCTGATGAATTAGAAGAAGAACCTGAAGAAAAAGAAGAAACAAAAAGCATAGTTTTATAAACTTGCTTTTTATTTTATATATTGTTAAAATTTACTTATCGGGTGATTATATGAAAGTTTATTACAACTTAAAGAAAAAAGAAAAAAATACAAAAGCTAGACTTGGTGAAATTGTGTTTGGTGATAAAACATATGAAACACCGATGTTTATGCCCGTTGGAACACAGGCAACTGTTAAAACTCTTTCGCCTGAACAAGTAAAGGCATGTAACTCAGGCATAATACTTGCTAATACATATCATTTATGGCTTCGTCCAGGAGAGGATATAGTAAAAAAAGCAGGTGGGCTTCATAAGTTTATGAATTATGATGGACCAATCCTAACTGATAGTGGAGGATTTCAGGTTTTTAGTTTAGCAAAAAAGAAAGATATTACAGAAGAAGGAGTAAAATTTAAAAACCAATATAATGGTGATAGTTTACTTCTTACTCCAGAAAAATCGATTGAAATACAAGAAAAACTTGGCTCTGATATAGCCATTAGTTTTGATGAATGCGTATGACTTCCTGCACCATATGATTATACTAAGATGAGCATGGAAAGAACTCTTAGATGGGCCAAAAGGGGATTAGATGCTCACAAGGACGAAAATCAATCATTATTTGGTGTAGTACAAGGTGGAGAATATCAAGATTTAAGAGAAGAATGTGCAAAGAAACTAGTCGAAATGGATTTTGACGGTTATACAATTGGTGGAACAAGTGTTGGAGAGCCAAAAGACGTTCAATATAAAATGGTAGAATACGCAACAAAATATCTACCAGAAGATAAAGTGAGATATCTAATGGGTGTTGGTGATCCAATAGATATAGTTGAAAACGTAATACGTGGTGTTGATATATTTGACTGTGTTAGTCCTACAAGACTTGCAAGACACGGGCACGCTTATACAAGATTTGGAAAAATCAATTTAAAAAACGCAAAGTTTAAAGAAGATTTTACACCTGTTGAAGAAGGGTGTGACTGTTATGCTTGTAAACATTATACAAAAGCCTATATAGGTCACTTAATTAAATGTGAAGAATCTTTTGGGGCATCGCTTTTATCAATCCATAACATTCGCTACTTAATTAGATTGACTGAAGAGTTAAGAGATGCTATAAAAAACGATAATATACTTGAATATAGAGAAAGGTTTATAAAAGATTATTATGGAGAAAATAAGTAAAATAATAATAGGTGTTTTAATTATTGCAACTATTTCAATAGTGTTTTTCGCTTCTTATAAAAGGATATATAAAGATCATCAAGAAAAACTAGTTAAAGTTTTAACAAGGAAAGTAGAAGAAGCTGGTAAAAAATGCTTTTTAGAAAAACAATGTAGTGGTCAAGAAGTCACAATAAAAGAATTAAAAGAAAAAGGATACCTAAAAGAGGAATTAGTTAATCCCTTAACAAAAGAAGTTATAAACGAAAATCTAAAGGTAACATATAAAGATAAAGAGTGCTACTTTAAAATAAGTTAATCGTTTTTAATAAACTCTTTTAATATTTTTGTTAATGCCCGTTTTTCGATTCTAGAGACATAACTACGAGAGATTCCAAGTGATTTTGAAATCTCTTTTTGTGTGTGTTCCTTTTTATTCTCTAACCCATATCTTTCAACTATTATTTTCTTTTCTCTTGGTGTTAGTATTTTAAGATATTTATTTAGTTTATCTATTAAATCTTTAGTATCAATTATACTAACAGTATCTTCTTCTTCATTCTTAATTACATCGATGAGGTTTATTTCATTTCCTTCCTTGTCATACCCAATCGCGTCATTAATCGATACTTCTTTATTAGTTTTTTTGCTCGCTCTATAGTACATTAATATTTCATTTTGAATACACCTTGCTGCATATGTTGTAATTCTTGTATTCTTTGAAGGCTTATATGTGTCTATGCCTTTAATTAATCCTATAGTACCAATACTAATTAAATCATCAACCATGTTTTCTTTAGGATTAAATTTTTTTACAATATGAGCAACTAATCTTAGATTATGTTCTATTAGTTCATCTCTTGCATGTTTATCTCCCTCATGCATAAGTTTTATATACTTTTCTTCTTCGATTTTAGAAAGAGGTTCTTTAAATACTTCGATTGAATAAGAACCATTAAACAAAGCCATACCTTTAATAAGCATAACTAAGAAATTAAACATAATACCACCAGTTAATTATACTCAAAATAGACAATAATAATGATTATATTGTTTGACCATTTCATCTTATTATGATAATATATGTTCTATGCGTTATAAAGGAGATAACAAAATGGAAAAGAAACAGTATACAGCTCCAAATGAAGTATATAATACAATAGAATTATATTATAGAATGCAATTATTCCCAATAAAAGTGTTCCAAGAATTAATGAAACTTTTTAATCAATATGATAATACATATCAATATTATAAATATTATAATGGAGAGAACTTATTAACGATTAATGGTTATGAGAATATAATAGAAACATCATTAGAAACTATTAGAAGTATATTATTAAAATGGATAATTCTTCCAAATAACTTAGCTATAATTGCAGAGAATTATTATAAAAAGGGAACTATTAGTTATGATGATTATTATTATCTATTAAATCGTATTGAAGAATATCGCATGTTATTTGCCGCTAGAGAGAATGGAGAATATGGAGTAGTTCCTAACTTAAGAGATATTATACACGAATTTCAAGAAGTGGTATCACTTAATATGGGACCAATAAGTGTTGTATAAACACTTTTTTATTTGACTAAAAACACTGCTAGTGATAGGATAAAAGACAAAAACGAGGGATAATTATGGTATATCAAAAGATCTCAGAACTTGAAAAAAAACGCCACAAAAAAAATTTAGAAACAAAAAAGCTGGAAGCCATATGTAAAATACGAGATTATAGTGATTCCAACAACTGTGCTCTTTTAAGAGAGTTGGATGATGTAGATGGAAAGCTTAATTCTTTTTTAGAAAAATATAATAATGGGGAATATGAACCAGAGGATAAAGAAGTGTTATTAAGATATTTATTGAACGTGTATGATAGTTACACATTATATTTGTTTATATATATACTTCACCACAATATAAAAACTATAATAAATATAAGTTCTTCTGGAATAAAAGCTAATAATGATGTTTCTAGAAAAAAAGGATTAGATGATTTAAAGGAAGCAGAGGATAATTATTTAAAAACTCTTACAATAATTGAGTTTTTAAATAGAGGAGAGTTGGTTAATGTTATTCCAAATAATTTAATCACTGCGATTAAAAATAATAATCTTGATGAAGAAGATATGAATGATGTTTATACTTTCTATTTTCGTCTTACTAAAGCTTTATTAAAAGAGTATAGTTTAACAAGTATAATAGAAATAATCATTAAAAGAGGGGTTATAGATGATAGATTAAAAAAACGAATAAAAGAATCTTTTGAAGAGCTTAATATTCTTCTTGATACATTATCGTCTTATTTACCTGAATTATGGGAAGCCGTTATGAGAAGAATATTTGTATTTAAAAAAGAAATAAAGTTTTTAGAAGTTATAAGTTCTAAAAAACAACTAAACCACTAAACATATTGGTTTTCTTTTTGCCCTTGCAACAAGATAATTATGCGTGTTATAATTGATATAAGGTAAAGAGTGAAAAGGGTAATATATGAAAGGAAGTTACTAATGCAAAACATGAGAGTAGATATATTCCCAAAAGGCTCGACATTCTTAAATTCTGATGGAACTTTTGATCTTGATAGTGCTTTATTATACTCTGCAAAAATCGCTGGAATATGTCGCAGTGAAGAAGGCATGAAAAAAGTATTAAATGAAGATGAAATTAAGACACGAAAAAGACTTAATGGACTTTTAAAAAAAGAGGAATTAAGTGTGTTTGACCACGTAAGAATTATTTTTAACATGCAAAATATGCCTAAAATATTAAATATGTTTTTAAACAATGAACAAGATTATGCTACCACAGAAAAATCTCTTAGATATGTTGCGTTAGATAATCAAGATAAAACATTAGTTAGTGAAAAAGAATTACATCTTTACAATAAATGGAAAGAAATACTTGAAGAAAAGATAAATGAAGAATATGGTCTAGATTTACCAGCTTCAACTATAAGGACCAAAGCCCAAGAAAATGCTAGATATTTAGTTAGTGTCTTTATACCAACTGATATGATTCATACATTATCTCTAAGACAAGTTAATAAAATAGCTAAATATATGGAGGATTATATCGAACTTGCAAATAGAGAAGATTATTTTGAAGCCAAAACCGCAGCTAGTATGGAAAAATTTTTGAGCGAGTTAACGAGATTAAATGTTTTAGATAGAAGATTAATGGTACATTCAGACAAAAACTTTTCTTTAATGGGGAACCCAGAGAAAAAAGAAGTGTTTTTTAATCAGGATTCATATAGTCAGACATATAAAGGAAGCTTTGTGTATCTAGGTCATGTCGAAAGACATAGAACTTTAAAATATGAAGCTGCGAGAATGAAGGAACCCGAATTTTATGTTCCACCAATTATTGAAGGAGACACATTTTTAACAAGAGAGTGGAAAGATGATATTAGTGGGGTTGAAAATTTAGTTCCTCAAGGAGAATTATTATTAATAAATGAATTTGGTACATTAGAAAACTTAATTCAAAAAGCAAAGCAAAGAAACTGTTCTAGAGCTCAACTTGAAACAATGAGAAGGACATTTACTTTACTTAAAGACTATGAACAAGCGATGAGAAAAAAAGAAAATCCAATTTACAAATTTATAGATCAATATACTAGGGGAATGGCATGTACTTTCCCAGAATTCGAATGTAAGGAACCTTGCAAGTTTAAGGAAGGTATCCTGGGAACAAGAAAAATTTAAAACTTTTCAAAGACTTTTTATTATGATACAATGTGTAAGGTGGTTTTAAAATATGGAAGACATAACAATTAAAAAAATATTTGACTATAGTTTAGAAGAAATTATGGGAGATAGATTTGGAACATATTCTAAATATATTATTCAAGATAGAGCAATCCCTGACGTAAGAGATGGTTTAAAGCCCGTTCAAAGAAGGGTTTTATATGCTATGTATATGGATCATAATACCCATGATAAAAAGTTTAAAAAATGTGCTAATGCTGTTGGTATAATCTTAGGTAAATATCATCCACATGGAGATTCTTCTGTATATGAAGCCTTAGTAAGATTATCCCAGGATTGGAAACAAACACATATTTTAGTTGAAATAGATGGTAATAATGGTTCTATTGATGGTGATGGACCAGCCGCTTATCGTTATACAGAATGTAGATTATCAAAACTATCTAATGAAGTTCTAGGAGATGTCGATAAGTTTAGAGATATGTTTCAAAAAGGCGATAACGATGCAAACTTTACTTTAAACTTCGATGATACTGTCCCAGAACCAACAGTTCTTCCTGCAAGATTTCCAAATCTTTTAGTTAATGGTTGTACTGGAATAAGCGCTGGATATGCAACAAATATGGCTCCACATAACCTTGGTGAAATAATCGATGCAACAATTAAAAGAATCGATTCACCAAATTGTACTTTAGATACTATTTTAAATATTGTAAAGGGGCCAGATTTTCCATGCGGAGGAATTGTCGAAGGAATTGATGGACTAAGAAAAGCTTATGAAACAGGTAAGGGTAAAATAACCGTTAGATGTAAATATGAATTTACAAGAGAAAAAGGAAAAGATAAGATAATTATCGATGAAATACCTTTTGATGTTAATAAAGCTAATCTAGTTAAAAAGATAGATGAAATTAGACTTGATAAAAAAATAGATGGTATTAGTGAAGTAAGAGATGAATCTGATAAAGATGCTAATATCAGAATAGTAATAGATTTAAAACAAGGCGCTAATAAAGAACTTGTTATGAACTATCTACTTAAGAATACTGAATGTCAAACAAGCTATAACTTTAATAATGTAACTATTGTAAATAGAAGGCCAAGACTACTTGGAATACTTCCAATACTTGATGCTTATATTTCATATAGAAAAGAAACATTTATTAAAGCTAGTAAATACGACCTTGCTAATTGTTTAATACAATGTGAAATAGAAGAAGGGCTAATAAAAGCTATTAGTATTCTAGATGAAGTAATTAAAGTAATACGTGCTTCTAAAAACAAAGAAGATTCTAAAATAAATTTATGTGAGAAATTTGGATTTTCAATGGTTCAAGCAGAAGCAATTGTAACAATGCAACTTTATAGATTATCTAATACAGATATCGAGCTTTTAAAAGAAAGACTTGAGAATCTCAAGAAAGAGATCGAAAGACTCGAGGGAATAATAAATGATCCAGAGAAACTAAATGCTGAACTAAAAAGCGATTTAAGAAGAATTAAAAAAGAGTATGCAGTCCCTAGAAAGACTACTATCTCAGAAGAAGTAACAGAGATCAATATCGCTGAAGAAGATTTAGTAAAAGAAGAAGATGTAATAATCACTTTATCTCACGATGGTTATATCAAAAGAGTTAGCAAAAAAAGTTATGCTGCTGCAAAAGAAAATCCAACTCTTAAACCCGGAGATTCAATTCTAAAGATGTTAGTGGCATCTACTTTAGATAAACTTATGGTTGTGACAAACATGGGTAATTATATTTACCTACCTGTATATCAAATCCCAGATGGTAAATGGAAAGATATGGGTAAACATATAAGCTCTATTGTTTTAACAGCGCCATCTGAAATGGTTGTTAATGCCTTTATATGTAACGATAAAACTAGTAAGCAAAATATAGTAATTGCAACTAAGCTTGGTATGATTAAAAAGACTAAGATAGATTCATTTAATGTCAATAGATATAACAAGACATATACTGCTATAAAATTAAAAGAAAATGATGAAGTAGTTAGTTCATATATAGAAAAAGAAAACAATATAATTGTTACTAAAACAGGTTATTATCTAGCATTTAATAAAGAAGAAATCCCTGAATCTGGGCCAAAAACATCGGGTGTTAAATCAATAAACTTGAAAGATGACGATATAGTTGTTGGAGGATCTTCATATGATTCACAAGATGAATATATATATCTAGTAACAAATAAAAAGACATATAAGAGAGTTAAACTAGATGAATTAGTAGTTCTTGGTAGAGCTAAAAGAGGTAATCAAATAATCAAGAAAACTAAAACTACAACATATTATATCGAACATGCTGATATAATTAATTCAAGAGATACATTAGAATTTATAAAAGAAGAAGATATAAAAGAGGTTAAATCTAGTGAAATACCAATTATGGATACTTCATCGACTGGTTCTAATATAAAAGAAAAGTATGATTATATAATTAAAAAAGCAGAACTAGAAGAAGTTAAAGAAGAAGCAGAAGAAGATATAGATTTACCAATGTTAAATAAAGAAAACCCAAGTGATGACAACGAAGATTTTCTTGCAGGGTTTAGGTTATAATGTCAAAAATAAACATGGATGCTAGAGAACTCATCGATAATAGAGAGTTACTTGCATATAGTATTTATTTATATAATTTAACTAAAGACATTAAATATTTAAATATAATTGGAACTATATTAAATAAAAATAAAGAAAAACTAGGAAGGACTAAGTAGTATGTTTTCAAGGGAAATAAGCAATGCTAAAATACCACCTAATTTTCTAAACACTATTCTTACGAACAAATCTGTATATGAGATGTTTAAAGATGAATATTTAGAAAATATAGATTACTTTCAACATAAAACAAAAGAAGAATATTTAGATGCTTTGCTTATTGAACTTGAGAATAAATTATTTGAAGATAAAGTCTTAGAAGATTATAATTTAAAAGCCATCAAATTATTCTTTGATGACTTTTTAATTAATAAATTTAAAGAGAATAAAGCGAGTATATTTGAAACAAGACTATTTAGAGGGTTAAATTATCATTTAACTAAAGATTATTCTAAAGAATTTAAAGAACTATATGATTATATATATAAAGAATCTGATTATAAAAATATTAAAGATGAATTAGTTAATCCAATAATAGATAATATGATGGATAATCTTTCATTTAGTGATTATCACATATTAACTAATTATATTAAAAATAATACACTTGGTTTTATAGATTATGATTTATATTCTAAAGTGTTATATTTGCATGCATTTAAAACTAATCATGTGTTTGATAAAGATGTAGTTGTTATGCTTATTAATTCACTAGTTTTAGACATGACAGATTTAAATATCAAAATAGAAATAGATGAAGATGGTGTTGATTATAAAAATAATACTATTCATATAAGTAATAAATTAATTGAAATGTTTATATTCGGTAATTATGTAGAGTTAATCTCTGATATTTACTATCAAGTAGATATTATTAAAGATAATAACAATATTAAGAATAATAAGATTGATTTAGAAACTCTCAAAACTCTTGAAAATATGGTAGTATGTGGGGTTAATTTAGATAAGATATTTGTAGAGATTATCTAAATGATTTAAAAGCATCTGCATTTATTAAAACACTTAGATTATTTGATGAAATAGGGGTAAACTTGTTCGATAGTTATATAAAAGCAAATAGTAATAATATCAGTGAAGAAGAATATACAAATGAAATAATATCAAAAGAAATATCTCTTGATATGAGATTTAAAAAATCACTTAATGACCATAATAAAAAATATTTAAAAGAATATGAAGTATTAAAATATTTATTTAATGAAGATGGTAGTCGAATAAGTGCTATTAATCTAATTAAAAAGTCATCTAAAGATGAAGCTATGTTTGACTTTGTTGATGAATATTTAACAAGCAGGATAGTTGAACCAGAGGAAATAATAAAAGATGTAAACGAAATGGGAATTTATAAAACAAAAGATGAGAAAGTCAACCATTTAATAGAAAAACTAATTAAATATTTATTCGTAGATGTATTTCATTATAGTTTAGATAACTATATGAAATTATATGAAAAAGATAATACTTATTTAGAAGAGTTGGTTATTAAGATAAAGATGATTAATGATAATCCTCTTACACATAATTTTATAGATAATTCTTTAAATGAAATAGATGATTTATCACAAATATAATAATATAGCATATATATTATATAGGTGATTTTATGAAATCAAAAGAAGACTTTAAAAGATTTGTCAGGGAACACGATAACTTAATTAATGAAGTAAAAGAGAAAAGACATACTTGGCAAGATTTATATGAACTATATGATATATATGGCGAAGATGATGATGCATGGAATAAATATTTAAATAGGGGAAATACTATAAATGGTTCTAATAGTTTAAAAGAACTAACTTCAATTTTTAAAAACGTTAATATAGATAATGTTAGAAAATATATCGATACTGCGGAAAAAGCGATCGGTATTATTGAAGGATTAGTTGGTACAAAAGAAGCGGGCACACTTATTAATCCCGGATTAAAAGAAAGACCGATTAATAAGATTTTCGAGGATTAAATGGAACCATATGTATATTTAGAAATAAATAAAAATGAAAAAGCCATTAAGTTTTTAAGAGAAAACTCAAATTACTATAAATATCTAAATAGAAGTCCAAAGTATTTAGATATTTTTAAAGAACTTATTAAAGAAAATAATCGAAAAAAGAAAGTACAGAAAGTAAATAATATATTAGATAATGTAAACATGGTAAGCAAAATTGTCGAAAACATAGAATAATATTATAAAAACAACTTTACTAATTAAAAAAAAGAATATATAATTAATAATAGGTGATAGTTTATGAAGGATACAAACATACTAACTCAGGCCGGTATCGATCTTAATGCAAGTATGCAGTTATTTGGAGATATGGATACATATAATGATATGCTTGAAGACTTTTTAAAAGAGTTTGAAGGCAAGATGGCTAATGCAGAAAAATATAAAAATGATGCAAATATGGCCGAGTATTCTATTATAGTTCATTCTCTAAAAAGTGATTGTAAATACTTTGGTATGCTTGAACTTGCTGATAAATTTTATAGACATGAAATGGCAGGTAAAGAAAATAACTATTACTTTGTTTCTACTAACTTTGATAATCTAAAAGAAGAAGCATATAAAATGTATAGAGTCTTACAAAAGTATATGGGAGTTGATGAAACTGGAGCAGCATCTCCTGCACCAGCACCAGCAGCAAATGAACAAGCTGCTCCTGCAAGTACTAAAAAAACAATTATAGTCGCTGATGACTCTAATATTATTAGAAATTTCGTTATTAAAGTCTTTGGTGATGATTATGATATTAAAGCTGCTGAAGATGGTAATGAAGCAATTAGTATAGTTGCAAACACACCTTCAAATAATATCGCTTGTATGTTACTTGATTTAAATATGCCAAAAGTAGATGGATTCGCAGTACTTGAGTATTTCAACACAAACAATTTATTTGATGTAATACCAATTTCAATAATAACTGGAGCAAATGATAGGGATACAATTGATAAATCATTTAATTATCCAATTGTAGATATGCTTCAAAAACCATTTAACGAAATATCAGTTAAAAACGTTGTAGAAAAAACAATGTCTAGAAAGAAAGAAAACTCTTGATAAACAAGAGTTTTTATTATATAATCAGTTTAGTTTTCGACGAAGTTTGAGGTGCGATACTAAGGTTTTAAGAGAGGCTTTGGTAGGTGAAAAAAGCTAAACTAAAATATCGCTGGTTGCAAACAGAGAAAAATCGTGTTACGCGTTAAGTAATAATAAGGTAACTTTAAGTTATAAAGAAGGGTGGTACCACGGCTTGTTCGTCCCTTTGTTTATAACTTTTTTTATTTAGGAGGCAAATATGTTAGAGAAAAAATATGATCACAAAACAGTTGAAAAAGAAAAATATAACATTTGGAAAGAAAGTGGTTATTTTAAGTGTGATAATAAATCAGATAAAACACCATATTGTATAGTTATACCACCACCAAATGTAACAGGTAAACTTCATATTGGACATGCATATGATACTGCTATTCAAGATGCTATTATTAGATATAAAAGAATGAAAGGTTTTGATACACTTTGGCTACCGGGAATGGATCATGCTGCTATTGCAACAGAAGCTAAAGTTGTTAAGAGATTAAAAGATCAAGGCATTGACAAGTATGAATATGGAAGAGAAAAGTTTCTAGAAGCATGCTGGGATTGGACTCATGAATATGGTGATAGTATACGTGATCAATGGGCAGGATTAGGCCTTTCAGTTGATTATACAAGAGAAAGATTTACTCTAGATGAAGATTTAAATAAAGCTGTTAGAAAAGTATTTGTAGATTATTATAATAAGGGATTAATCTATAGAGGAGAAAAGATAATAAACTGGGATCCCGCAGCTAAAACAGCACTTTCTAATGAAGAAGTTATTTATAAATCTGAAAAGAGTGCTTTTTATCATATTAAATATATGATCGAAGGAACAGATGAGTACTTAGATATAGCTACAACTCGTCCAGAGACTTTATTTGGTGATACCGCTGTTGCAGTTAACGAAAAAGATAAAAGATATAAAAAGTATGTTGGTAAAAACTGTATATTACCACTTGTAAATAAACCAATACCAATTATCACTGATGAACATGCTGATATGGAAAAGGGTACTGGTTGTGTTAAAATAACTCCAGCCCATGATCCTAACGACTTTGAAGTAGGTAATAGACATAATTTAGAGCGTATTGTTATCATGAATGATGATGCAACTATGAATAGTTTATGTGGTAAATACGAAGGGTTAACAAGAGAAGAGTGCCGCGAAGAAGTTATTAAAGACTTAGAGAAACAAGGCTTAATGCTTGAAATAGAACCACTTGTTCACGAAGTAGGACATTCTGAAAGAACAGGTGTTATGGTTGAACCTATGATAAAAGAGCAATGGTTTGTTAAGATGGAACCACTTGCTAAAAAGGTTTTAGAGTTCCAAGATGATAAAGATAATAAAATAAACTTTGTACCAAAAAGATTTGAAAAAGTATTAAGACACTGGATGGATATTTCTTATGACTGGTGTATATCAAGACAATTATGGTGGGGACATAGAATTCCTGCATGGTATAAGGGCGATGAAATATATGTTGGAATGGATGCTCCTAAGGGCGATGGCTGGGTACAAGATGAAGATGTACTTGATACTTGGTTCTCATCAGCATTATGGCCATTTTCAACACTTGGTTGGCCTGATAAAACAGTTGATTTTGAAAGATATTTTCCAACAGACTGTCTAGTAACGGGTTATGACATTATATTCTTCTGGGTAGCTAGAATGGCTTTCCAAACAGAATATATAACTGGTAAAAGACCATTTAAAGACTGCGTAATACATGGACTTATTCGTGATAAAAAAGGCGTTAAAATGTCTAAATCGCTTGGTAATGTAGTAGATCCATTTGTAATGATTGATAAGTACGGTGCAGATTCACTTAGATACTATTTAACGACAGATGGTTCAATGGGATTAGATCTTAGATTCGATGAAGTAAAACTAAAATCCACATGGAACTTTATCAATAAAATTTGGAATGCCGCAAGATTTGTTCTAATGAATATAGAGGACTTAAAAGAAATTAAATTAGACAAAATAAAACCTGAAGATAAATGGATATTAACTAAATATGAAAAATGCGTTAAAGTAGTTACAAAACATATGGACAAATATGAATTTAATCTTGCAGGTAGTACTTTATATAACTTTATTTGGTCAGATTTTTGTGATAACTACATCGAAATGGCTAAATATAATATCGAAGAAACCGGTACAAAATCAACTCTATGTTTTGTTTTAGATGGAATACTTAAGATGCTTCATCCATTTATGCCATTCGTAACAGAAGAAATATATAAAATGTTACCAATACAAGAAGAAGAATCTATTATGATATCTAGTTTCCCTGAATACGATAAAACTAAAGTATTTGAGAATGAAGAAAAAATAGTTGATGACGAAATAGAGTTTATTAAAAACTTTAGAAATGTAAAAGCAGAGAACAAGATTACTAAAGATATGAAAGTAATGTTTGATACAAGTGATGACAACGAAAGAATTGTTAAAATGCTTAAACTTGGCAAAGAAAACATCGTGGATAAACCACTTGGAGATAAAGCTTACAAAGTATTCTCTAGTAGGGTAAAAGCGACTATATTCTTTGAAAAAGTGGAAACTGAAGCAGAAAAAGCTGCTAAGCAAGCTGAAATAGCTCTTCTTAAAGCCTCTATCAAAAGAAGAGAAACACTTCTTGCAAATGAAAACTATACGAGCAAAGCTCCTGAAAAAATCGTTAATATGGATAGAGAAAAACTTGCAGAAGAAAAGAAAAGATTAGAAGAATTAGAAAAATAATTCTTCTTTTTTTTGATTAATAAATAACAAATATGATAAAATACTTATGTAGATATAAAGGAGTAATAATGAACAACAAATATTTTAGAATAATCACATCTATTTTATTATCGATAAGTGTATATTATTTATTTTCAAAATCAAATATACTAAGTATAATGTCTTTATTATTTAGTTATATGAGTTTTGAAATAATAAAAAAGTATAAATGTAAGAAGTTACCATATATATTATCTTTTATAGGAACAGTTATATATATACTTGGCTATTCTTTATATTATCATATGACATTTGATTACTTCTTTACCAGCATTAAACTATTTATAATATTAATTATATCTTTATTAAGTATAACTATAGTTATGGGTAATTGTTTATATTATATTTTTGAATGTATTAAAAAATGTAATATCTTTAATAAAGAAGAAAGTAAGTTTAATTTTATAAAAGTATGGCTTCTAGTTATTATAGGTCATTTACCAATTTATATCGCGTATTTTCCTGGCATATATGCTTATGATATTAGAATGCAGCATATAGAGTTCTATGGAACTTTAACAAAGTATCATCCTCCTCTTCATACTTTTATTTGGATTTTATGTGAAAAAATTAGTGTAATCTTACATTTAAGTGTACTAACAGTGTATTCATTTATTCAACTAGTTCTAGTTACACTTGTAATTACTTATATATTAAAATTTTTACATAAACAAAAAGTTAAAAAGAGTATATTAGTCATTTCATATATCATGCTTGTAATAAATCCTATAGTTTCAATTTTTTCGATTATTACAACAAAAGATGTATACTTTGCAATGTGTTTTGCATTTGTAATTATGCTTTTATATGAATTTACTTTAAATGAAGAAAAGTTTTTAAAGAATCCTCAAAGATATACATTATTAGTTATATTTATAATTCTTTCTTGTTTACTTAGAAATAATGCAGTATATGCTTTTATTGTTTTGCTTTTTGTGGTTTTAATAGTTTATAAAAAATATTATAAATATATGTTAGTTATCTTTGCATGTCCTCTTTTAATCTTTTATACGATTAATAATCCTATATATCATGCGTTTGGAATCGCTGAAGGAAATAAAAGGGAAATGCTTTCAGTGCCTATTCAACAGATAGGGTATGTAGTTAAACATCATGAAAAAGATATAGATAAAAAAACACTAAATAATGTAAGTAAATATATCAGAATTGATGATATTAAAAACTATTATAATATTAGATTTGCTGATCCAATGAAGAATGGTTTTTTCACAGGAGCATATGAAAAAGACTCAAAAACATTCTTTAAAACTTGGTTTAAATTATTTAGGGAATATCCAAAAGATTATCTAAATGCTTTTTTAGAATTAAATATACCATACTGGTTTATAGATGCTAAAGGGGTTGATCCATATGCCGATAGAGTATATCTTGAAGATGGACTTGTTTTCGATGGAAAAGCGCAAAGATATGAAGTAAGAAGATCATCATTTAGAAGCGCTATTAAACTTCCAGTTAAGTGGAAAAAGGGTTATAACTTCTATCATAATTTTGCAAATTATAAATATATAAAAAACACACCTATACTAAAAACTGTTTTTTCATTAGCATTCCCATTTGCATTTATGGTATTTACTATATTTGTTCTTATTTATAAAAAACTATATAAAAAGATACTTGTTGTATTTTTACCATTTATGTATTTGATGACGTTTATGCTTGGCCCTGTTAGTAACTTAAGATATTTATATCCACTAATGATTTTATATCCTATATTCTTACTATTAGTTTTTGAAAAAAGAAAATAGCAGGATATAATAAGTTTGAGAGGTTTTAATATAAAAAATAAGATAGTGGTTAAATATGAATATAAAAAGCAAAGGAATGTGTAGTTGGAGCTATGCTTAGTTATAGAGAAGCTGAATGTTATAGATGATAATAATACATATCATGCCAAGCATACAAAATAAATGTACACTTTTATACTATCATTGGTTGTCAAAAAACACAGACAACTATTTGAACTTCATCTAAATGAAATAAAAATACTAAAGAAAAAATAATATTACTTTTAATTCACAATATATTTATTTACTTTTTATTAAATATATTATATATTATTGATATAATAGATAATATATGGTAGGTGATGATAAGTGATATCAGATACATTTAGAAGTTTAGGATTTTCACTATCAGGGTTGGTTTTTCTTATATTAATATTTTTTCTATTCTTAGGAAAAGAAAAGGATAAAAAACTACATACGAAAGTATTCTTAATACTTATTATAATAACTTTGGCTGCTCAATTATTTGATATGGCATATATTTGGGCATTATCTTTAACTAATGGTAGTCCGACTTTTGTTGTCAGGGTTCTTTGTTATGGTTACTCGATATCAAGTTTATTATGGCTATCGGTTTTTGCTCTATACATAATTGCAAGAGCGAACCAAAACCTATCTGATAAAAGAGTTAAAACACTTATCGCTATTATATCTTTTATAACATTAGCTATACTTACGTGTATATTTATATTCCCAATACATTATCATCATGAGAATGGTTTCTATTTCTTTAATGGTACTGCCATAACTATTGAATATGTATATTCTGCGATTATCACATTACTTGTGTTTCCAATACAGCTTATGGTATCATCTTCATTTGCTAAATATCAAAGATTACCAATCTTCTTTGGTTCATTAATGGTTTTCTTGGCACTTATAATGCCATGGGTTACACATACAAACTTTAACATGTCAGCGATTATATTTGAGATGACTGTTACAACATTATACTTTACTATTGAAAGTCAAGATAACGCATTAACAAGACAATTAGAAGAAGCAAGAAAAGAAGCAGAGAAAGCAAATAAAGCTAAAACCAACTTCTTAAGTTCTACTAGTCACGATATTAGAACACCACTTAATACTATAATGGGATTTAGTGAATCACTTCTAGAAGATGAACATTTAGAAGAACATGAAGTAAAGGCTGATATTAAACTAGTTGATACTGCATCAAAAGAACTACTAGAAATAATTAATAATATACTTGATATTTCAAGAATTGAATCTGGAAAAGAAAAACTAAATGAAAGTGGATACTCTTTAGAAGATTTAGTATTTGAGATTAATAGTGTTGTTCATTCTAAGATTAATAAAGATGAAATAGATTATAGTATAACTGTTAATAAAGATTTACCAAGTAAATACTATGGTGATTATTCTAAAATTCATAAAGCGATTACTTGCATAATTATGAATGCAATTAAACATACAAATTTTGGTAAAGTTAGTTTAAATATCGATGGTGTTAAAGATGAAGAAAACATGGTATTTGAGTTTACTGTATTTAACACTGGTCATGCCATGAAACAAGAAGAATTTGAAAAAGATCTAGATGGTTTCATGAAACTTGACGAAGATATTGGAAACTCTCTTAGTAGTGGTATGTTAGGATTTGTTATTGCTAAAAGAATGATTGATTTAATCGGCGGAAAGATAGACTTTGTTAATGAGCCTGGTAAGGGTACTCAGTATCACGTATTCATATCTCAAAAAATTACAGACAATACACCTGTTGGTGAAATATTTGAAAACAAGAACGATAATAATAGTAACGAAGAAAACTTAATGAATCTTCAAGGTAAAAAAGTACTAATTGTAGATGATAACTTGGTAAATATTAAATTAGCTAGTAGACTACTTGAAAAATATCATTTTGAAATTGATAGTGCAAATAATGGTAATGAATGTATAAACAAAGTTAATAACATTAATTATGATCTTATATTCCTTGATCATATGATGCCTGATATGGATGGTATAGCGACGATGAAAGCGTTAAAAGGCCTTGGAAAACAAATTCCTCCAGTCATCGCTCTAACTGCTAATTCATATGATGGACTAAAAGAAAAATATATGTCCGCAGGATTTAATGATTACTTATCTAAACCAATTAATTTTAAAAAGCTAAATAAAATTATTATAGATAATTTTAAAAAATAAGAAAGGATGTGAATATAAATGATATCTCATGTAATACTAACACTTGGTGCATTATTCTTTGAATCGTTATTAATTATTACTTATTTTTCTCAACAAAGATATCAAGGAATAAGAAACAAATTATTTAGATATTCACTTATCAATGTCTTTCTTATTTTGGCTTTTGAATTAGTATATGCTACTATATCTCATTATTCTGGTAGTATGGCTTTAAAACTATTCGCAGGTAAATTATATTGGGCAACAGGTATTCCATATTTTACGTTAGTATATCTATATGTAGTAGTATTCGTTAGTAATATAAAAGCTAATTCATTTAAAGAATTAATGGCAGTTAGTAAAGCAAGTAAAAGATTAAGTATATTCTCATTGATAATATATGTAATGTACTTCTTCTTCCCAATGACTCCAGAGCTTGTTAGTTCAGTAGACTTTATCCCTGGACCCGCAGCATATTGGGTAGTTGGAACATGTTCATTCATAGTTTTTTTGGAGCTATCTTATTGGTTTGTTCATAGAAAAGAAGCTTCATTTAAAAAGATGACAGCAATATTCTTACTTGTTGGTGAAGCAACATTTATAATTCTTTTATCTTTTGTTAATAAAAATATAGGACTTATAGGTCTTGCAACATCAGTTACTAACTATATTTTATATTTCTTTATTGAGAATCCTGATTTACAAAATGCTGAAGATCTACTTGAAACAAAAGAAAGTATAGATAAAGCTAATAGAGCTAAATCAGATTTCTTATCTAACATGAGTCACGAAATTCGTTCTCCAATGAACGCAATAGTCGGATTTAGTGAATCACTTCTTGTTAATAGTGAATTTAATGAAGAAGAAGCTCGCTCTGATATAAG
>CAYOUK010000002.1:0-39261 GCA_964407175.1 uncultured Muribaculaceae bacterium | reverse complement strand
GAGTTGATCCAAATGAACGAAGAAAAAGGGTTTAATAAAACCGTAATCAAGTGGTATCCAGGGCATATGAAAAAAACTAGAGAGGAAATCTCTAAGTTAATGCCTATAATAGATTTTGTAATAGAAATAGTTGATGCTAGAATGCCACTATCTTCTAGAATAATTGATTTAGAAAAGATAGTTAAGAATAAAGAACATATTATAGTTATGACTAAAAAAGATATATGTGATTTAAATGAAACTAATAAATGGATTAAGTATTATGAAGATAATGGTGAAAGTGTTGTCTTAGTTGATTTAAGAGATAGAAATGATTACAAGAAACTAATAAGTAAATTAAATGAAGTAAGTGATGTAATAAATGAAAGAAGAAAATCTAAGGGCTTAAAAGCTAAAGAACCAAGAGCGCTTGTTTTTGGTGTGCCAAATTCTGGAAAGAGTACATTTATTAATGCTATTGCTAAGAAAAAAGTTGCAAAGGCTGCTAATACTCCTGGATTTACTAAAAATCTATCATGGCTTAAAGCAGGGAACTTTTTACTACTTGATTCTCCAGGTATGCTTTATCCAAAATTTGAAAGTGATGAAGTAGCTTTAAACCTTGCTAGTATGAATTCTATCGCTGAAAGAATAGTGCCTGTTAAAGAAGTTTCATATCATATCCTTAAAAAACTAAATGATTATTATCCTGAGAAACTAAAATCAAGATATGGACTAGATATACTTAGGGAAGATATTTTAATTGATTATTATGTAATAACTATAAAACTTGGTATTCCATATTTAAATGGTGAAATAGATTTTGATAGAGTATCTAGATTTATACTTAATGATATAAGATCATCTAATATAAGTGGTGTTACTTTTGATAGGAGATAATATGAATTTACTTGAATATGAGAACAAATTATATGATGAAGGAATAAAGTATATTGCAGGTGTTGATGAAGTTGGAAGAGGGCCATTATATGGCCCTGTTGTTACCGCTGCAGTAATACTTAAAAAAGGTTATAAATTAGAAGGACTTACAGATTCTAAGAAATTAACCCCTAGGCAAAGAGATAAATTTTATGATATAATATGTCGCGATGCGATAGCTATTGGGATTGGTGAAAAATCAAACGAAGTTATCGATGAAATTAATATTTATGAAGCGACAAAAGAAGCTATGTATGAAGCAATAAATAAGCTTAAAGTTAAACCAGAGCATGTGCTAATAGATGCAATGAAACTAGAGAATTTAGACATTCCATCAACAAGCATTATTAAAGGTGATTCTAAGAGTTTATCTATTGCAGCAGCAAGTGTTATAGCAAAAGTAACTAGAGATAGAATGATGGAAGAAGAAGACAAAATTCATCCAGGTTATGGTTTTGCAAGTCACAAAGGCTATCCAACAAAAAAACATGTAGAAAGCGTTTTAGCTTTAGGTGTTCTTGATAAACATAGGAAAACTTTTGAACCGATAAAAAGCATAATAGACGGAAGTGATTTAAATGAAAGAAAAAGAAAACGAAGCAACAAAAAAGAAAAAAACGGGGACAAAGAAAACAGCAAACACGAAGGCTAAAACTAAAACTAGTGCAGCTAAAAAAGCTGCTCCAAAAAAGGCTGTAAAAAAGAAAACAACAACTAAAAAGCAAACTCCAAAAAAGAAAACAGTTAAAAAAACAAAAAAGAAAAAACAAAGTAAAAATAATAACTTAGTAATTAATATAATTATAAATAAAATAAAAGATCTAATAAAATTAGACAAAGATCGTGTTCTAATGTCTTTTATAATTGAAACTGTTTATATCATATTAATAGAAATACTTACAAAAGTGCTTCTTGGTACTTTCTCTTTTTCATGGCCACTTTTAAGAATAGTTATTAGTTCTATTATGATAAGTGGAATAATAACACTAATTGGTAATAACTTAAGTAATATATTTAGAAAAATATTTTATATATTATTTAACTTATTTATTGTTTTCTATGCATGGATGCAAATTGGTTTTATAGGATTCCTTGGAGCATTTATGTCACTTGGGAATGCTAGTCAAGGAACTAAAGTAACTAATTATATCGCAGACTTTTTAAACTCATATAAATGGACTACACATCTAATATATATACCTTTTATACTTATATCTTTATATTATATATTTGAAAAGAAATTAACAAATAAAGGCTATTTAGCTAAGTATAAATATAATAAATATAATTTACTAACAGTATTATTTGGATATTTGATTCTTGGTGGATTATATTATGGAACTATTACTTTTGGTTTTATGCAAAACAAATATCAAACTATATCAAATAAAAAGTTATTCAAGTATCCATCAAATCCATCTATTGCAATTAAGAACTATGGTACAAGTGTATACTTTTTACTAGACGTTAAGGGAACACTATTTGGTGAGCCAGATGAAACATATATTGAGTATTTAAGTAATACAGGTTTTAAATCTTCATCAAGAGAAATAGATGATACAAAGTTTGAAGCTTTAATCGATGAAGAAAAAAATGTGACATATAATACTCTAAATAAATTCTTTATTAATAGAGATATTCCAGATACTAATGAATATACTGGTATATTTGAAGATAAAAACTTAGTTATGATTATGATGGAATCTGTCTCTGAAGCTGTATTTAGTGATGAATTTAAAGAATATTATCCAACACTTAATAAGCTATATAATGAAGGTATTACTGGTATTAATAACTATAGTCCTAAAAATAACTGTGCAACTGGTGAATCAGAGATGATTAGTCAAACAAGTTTATATAGCATCGAAACAACATGTACAGTTAATGCATATAAAAATAATGGATATAAAGAAGCTTTATTATCCATGTTAAATAAAAATGGTTATTATACAAGTACATATCATAACTTTACTGATCATTATTATTATAGGTCTATATATGAATATAATTTAGGGGCAGAGAAGTATTATGGAGTAACTGATCTTGGAATGACATATAGTCCACTATATAAAGAATGGCCTAGTGACTTAACTATGATGGAAAAAGCTATACCTTTATTTGCAGATAAAGATAAGTTTGCATCTTATATGGTAACAGTTACTAGTCATACTCCATATATGTATTCTAGTACTTATGGTGATATGTATCTAGATTTATTTGAAGGATTAGATTTAGATATCGATACAAAAAGATATTTAAGTAAGATTAAAGTTGTCGACTTAGCACTTGAATATTTACTTGATGAACTTGATAGAAGAGGCATACTTGATGATACTGTTATAGTGTTATTTGGAGACCATTATCCATATGCATTATCTGAAGATGAATATCAGTCAATTGCTAATTATGATATTAGTAAAAATCAAGAAATGGATCGTACACCATTTATAATATATAATAGTGAAACTCCAGGTGATACAATTACGAATATTACATCACCAATAGATTATACTCCAACACTACTTAATATGTTTGGAATAGAATATGATCCAAGACTATATTTAGGACACGATGTATTTAGTGATTATGATCCATATGTTGTGTTCCCAGATAACAGCTGGCAATCAAAAGAAGGATTCTATAGTTCTTCTAAGGGTGAATTTATTCCATCTGGAAGTGGAGAAGATATAACGGATGAAAAAATTATAGCAAGAAATGAAGAGATTACTAAGCTTAGAAGCATGAGCACATTAGCTATTAGAAACAACTATATGAATTATTTATTTGACTATTTTGAAAATTATGATAATAATAGTAGTAGTGCTCTTGAAAGTAAAAGTAATGAAAAGGAAGGAAATGATTAAATGAAAAATGTTATCATCGTCGAATCACCAAGTAAGACCAAAACTATATCTAAGTATTTAGGAAGTGATTATAAAGTAATTTCTTCTAAAGGTCATATCAGAGATTTGGCAACAACAGGTAAATTTGGACTTGGTATTGACGTTGAACATGATTTTGAACCCAACTATATTGCTATAAAAGATAAAACAAAATTAATAAGTGATTTAAAGAAAGAAACAAAAGATGCTAAAGTATATCTAGCTAGCGATCCAGACCGTGAAGGAGAAGCTATAAGTTGGCATTTAAAAGATACACTTGGACTTAAAAATTATGAAAGAATAGTATTTAATGAAATAACTAAAAATGCTGTTTTAAGCGCTTTAGAAAATCCAAGAGATATAGATATGGATTTAGTTAAATCACAAGAGACTAGAAGAATGCTAGATAGAATAATTGGTTTTAGATTATCTAAGTTAATGCAATCTAAAACATCTGGTAAAAGCGCAGGTAGAGTACAATCAGTTGCACTTAAACTAATCGTAGATAGAGAAAGAGAAATACTAGCATTTAACCCTGAAGAATACTGGACAATAAAAGGTATATTTGAAGAATTTGAAGCTACACTTGAAAAATATAAAAATAAAGATATAGAAGTTAAAACAGAAGATGAAGCTAATGAAATTATTAGTAAATTATCCATGTGTTTTAATATCGATTCTATAGATACTAAAGTAAAAAATAAAAAAGGTGTTATGCCTTTTACGACAAGTACTATGCAGCAAGCTGCTATAAACTTATTTAATTTTAGTTCTTCTAGAACTATGAGAATTGCTCAAAAGTTATATGAAGGTGTTGACCTTGGTGATGAGACAGTCGGTATCATTACATATATGCGTACAGACTCAACAAGACTTTCTGGAACATTTACGTATCCTGCTATGGATTACATTGAAAAGACTTTTGGTAAAGAATATAAGGGCGCAGTTAAGGTGCAAAAGAAAAAAGATAATGTACAAGATGCACACGAAGCAATTCGTCCAACAGATATAACAAGAACTCCAGAGTCGATAAAAGAATACTTATCAACAGAAGAGTATAAATTATATAGTTTAATATATGCAAGAACACTTGCATCACTTATGGCTGATGCAAAAGTAAATGCAACTACAATCTGGCTTGAAAACAACGAATATATGTTTAAAGCAACAGGTCAAATACTTATATTTGATGGTTACTTAAAAGTATATGGACAGTATTCTAAAACAGAAGACGTTATACTTCCAGATTTAACTAACTTAAAAACAAAGATAGTTATAGCAAAAGAGATTACAAAAGATCAACATTTCACTAAACCAGCGCCAAGATATACTGAAGCTAGTTTGATTAAAGAAATGGAATCACTTGGTATAGGTAGACCATCTACATATGCTAGTACTATGGATACTTTAAAATCTCGTTCATATGTAACTGTTGAAGACAAGAAATTTATTCCAACAGAGATAGGCTTTGAGATAACGGATAAACTTCAAGAAGCATTTAGTGATATTATTAATGTTAAATATACCGCAGAGATGGAAGAAGACTTAGATAAAATCGCTGATGATAGTTATGACAACGTCAAAGTTTTAAGAGACTTTTATAATAAGTTTGAACCACTTGTAGAATCTGCATTTAAAACAATGGAGAAAAAAGCTCCAACTAAAACTGGAGAGACTTGCCCTGAATGTGGAAGTGACTTAGTTATAAGAAATGGTAAATTCGGTGAATTTATCGCTTGCTCTAACTATCCAGAATGTAAATATATTAAACCAGAAGAAAAGAAAGTATATGCTAAGTGTCCAAAATGTGGTGGAAACATAATAGAAAAAAGAACTAAGAGAAAAAAGATTTTCTATGGTTGTGATAATTTTCCTAAGTGTGATTATGCATTATGGGATGAACCAACTGGAGAGACTTGCCCAGACTGTAATGGTCTAATGGTTAAAAAGGGTAAGAGAACATACTGCCCAGAATGTAGCAAAAATAATTAATAGACATATAATATATCAAGAAGAAAGGATAATTATATGTCTTGTTTTGTCCAATATGGTAATACTATTTTTTATACTATTTTAATGGGGATAATTAGTTATATTGGATTTGAACTAAAAAAACAAATCATTAGATGGCTTCGATTACTTGAAGAAAAAGAAGTTGCTAAGACATGTGTTAAATCAATTAATCATATATATAAAGATTTATCTCCAAAAGAAAAGTATAAGCTAGTTCTTAAAAATATTAAATTAATATTAGAAAAAAGAGAAATTAACTTAACGGAGTTTGAAATAAAAATGTTAATCGCTGAAGTATGTGAAAATATTAACTGTGAAGGAATTATATATGAATAATATCACATAGATTTCACCTTAAGCCCACAAAAGTAACAAAGTATAATAATATACTTAACGTGTAAGACATGAGGTGATAATTTAATAATAAACACTAATGAATATGAAATAACCAGTAAAATGGTAAATATATAATCTTATCCTTCTAAAACTCTAACGAATAAACTTGAAAGTGATGACATAGTTCATCACTTTTTTCATATAATATAATTGTGATTATCTGAATGAAGAATTATTAATTAAATTGTCAAAGATAACAAACGTTGATAAAAACTTAATTACTAAGCTTGCAGAAAAGTTATCTAGTGGAAATATGAAAGATGAAAATACCCTTGATGAAGTCATCGATACACTTTCTCTTGCAACAGGCAAAAATGTAAGCCCAGAGTTAAAAGAAAAGATAAAAAAAACAATAAAAGAAGATAAAGTGCCAAAAAACATAGATAATATGTTTTAGAATACTTTTTTCTTTTTTTTTAGTCAAAACTATGCTATCATTATATAAGAATAGGGATGGTTAGAGTGTTTGGAAATATACTTAAAATATCTGATGATAACGCTGTTGTTTCTCTTAATAAAACTGGTAATGCAATGCCAGATTTGATGAACCTACATGTGATTTTTATGAGTGGTCAACAAAGAATACTAGGGGAAGTAGATGATATTAACGATGAAACATTAACAGTTAAATTATTAGGTGAGTTTTCAACTGATAATAAATTTGTTCCAGGTATAGTTAAAAAACCAACCCTTGATTCTAAACTAAGACTTATTAATGAAGCAGAGTTAAAAATACTAATCGGAGATAAAGGACCAGGGGAGTTTTTACTTGGATATACGCCTTTATATAATAATTATCCAATGTATGTAGATGTTAATGCTTTATTTTCTAATCACTTTGCAGTGCTTGGATCATCTGGTTCAGGTAAATCATGTGCAACAGCAAGAATCATCCAAAATATCTTTTCTAATCCTGAAATGGTAGTTAAAAGTGCTAATTTAATATTCTTCGACGCATATGGTGAATATAAAAATGCTTTTAGAAACATAAGTCAATTAAATGCTAATTATAACTATAAATTTATAACTTCTAATAAACAAGAACCAACAGATGAAGATTTATCAATACCAATTTATCTTCTAACTCTAGATGATATTGCTCTTATGCTTAATGCAACAGAACATTCACAAATGACGCTTCTTGAAAGAGCGTTAAAACTTGTTAGAATTTTTGCAAGAAAAGATGAGGGAAGTTTAAGTTTAAAAAACCACTTAATTGCAAAGGCTTTAACAGCGATTCTTTTCTCTAGTTTAACAAACTCTGGAAAAAAGAACGAAGTATTTAAACTACTTAATAAAACAAATACACCACAGTTTAACTTTAATGCGCAGCTACAAGGTGTTGGATTTACAAGAAGTCTTGCTGATTGTTTTGAAATAGATTCTAATGGGCAATTCTCTGAATCTGTATTAATTAATCAATATATTTCATCATTCTTAGATGAAAGCCTAGAGAATAATATGCCAGAAGATAATCAGTATTTTTCTATAGAAGATTTTGAAACTGCTTTAGAATTTACTCTTATCAGTGAAGGCATTCAAGAAAACTCTCAATTTCAAAATGCAGCAACTATGCTTCAAGTTAGACTTCATTCAATAGTTAATTCAACTAATAAAAGATTATTTAACTATCCAGACTTTATTACACTAGAACAATATATATCAAGATTAGTTGTACAAGACAATAAACGTTGTCAAATAGTTAATATTAACTTAGAAGGTATAGATGACCAACTTGCTAAAGTAATAGTTAAGATATTTGCTAGAATGTTCTTCGATTTTGCTAAGAGCAGACCTGAAAGAGCAAGTATTCCATTCCATTTATTCTTAGAAGAAGCACATAGATATGTTCAAAATGATAAGGATAATTTCTTAATTGGTTATAATATATTTGAACGTATTGCTAAAGAAGGGCGTAAATATGGTGTCTTACTTGACATTATTAGTCAAAGACCTGTCGAATTATCTGACACTGTTATTTCACAGATTTCAAATTTCTTAATATTTAAAACAACCCATCCAGCGGATGTTAATTACATTGAAAAAATGCTTCCGGGCATGAGTGTAGATATAATTAAAAAGCTTTCTAGCTTGCAACCAGGTATTTGTATAAGCTTTGGTTCTGCATTCCAAATACCACTTATAACGAAACTACAAATGCCTAATCCAACGCCATACAGTTCTAATGCAGATGTTGCAAAAGCATGGCAATAAAGTAAAACCACTATAAAGTAGTGGTTTTTTATATTGACGAAAAGCCACTATTTGTGATAAAATTTTTATAGAAAATAGGAGGAGAAATTATGAAAAAAGAAAAGAGTACACAAACAATTATTATTGCGGTATTAGCTGTTGCTATACTTGTAATGTCAGTAGGTTTTGCGACTTATACACAAACACTTAACATTAACGGTACTGCTACAGTTAAAAAATCTGAATGGAAAGTTCAGTATGATACTGAAAAAGGAATTACACCACTAACAGGAAGCGTTACTGCTAACCCTAGCACTTTAACTGCTACTGATTGGACATTTACAGTAACACTAAATGAACCAGGTGACTTCTATGAAGCAACAGCAGATGCTAAAAACTTTGGTACTATCGACGCTGTATTAAAGAAATTAACTATGACTGCATTAACTGCAGAACAAGCTAAATATTTAAAATATTCAGTATACTATGATGGTACAGAATATACTGCAACTAATAATAATTTAAACATAGCTTTAGCTAAAAACACTAGTAAGCCAGTTAAGGTAAGAGTTGAATACTTACAACCTGAAAGCTCTAGCGACTTACCAAGTACAGATCAAACAATTACTCTAACTGCATCTCTATATTACGAAGATGCTAATTCACAATCTACGCAATCATCATAATCATAATTAATATATAGATTTACAAGTGACTATCTGCCTTTTATAGGCAGATAGTGATTTGTTTTATTGAAAGAGATGATTGCAATGAAAAGAATAAGAGGACTATACTTAATAGAAATAATATTATTTATTTTTATTATAATATCTAATAGAGTTAATCAAAATAACAACTTACTAGTAATTACATTACTATTTTTAATGATGGCTATTTTTATGGCTATTAAATATGGTGTAATGAAAGATAATAATTATACTAAGGGAAATGTAGTAAGAGTTGTTATTGCTACACTTTTAGCGTTTCTACTTATTATATTCTTCTTTGGATTTTTTATGGGATTTAGTAGAAATGCAATATATTTTACATGGTCCAATATATTTAATTATCTGTTACTAGATATAGTACTTGTTATATCTGAAGAATTAATAAGATATATTATTGCAAGAAATGGGCAAAAGAATAAAAAGCCTTTAATAATATATACTTTAATACTTATAATATTAGATATTGTAATGCAAATAAAAGGTTATAATTTGCATAGTAGAGAAATGATATTCATTTTCGTTTGTGTCGTTATAGTTCCCGCGATTGCAAAACAAACACTTTGTTCATATCTAACTTATAAAGTTAGTTATTTACCAGGTATGGTTTATAGAATAGTGCCTTTATTTTACGCGTTCTTTACGCCATTAATTCCAAATGTCGGCAATTACATTAATAGTGTTGTTCACGTACTTATGCCATATACTGTATACTTTTTCTCGAGGAAGACGATTAACTATAAAGAGAAAGGAGCAATTTACAGTAAAAGGGCTTCTAGGTGGATAGTAATGGTACCAATTGCAATATTTGCATTTGTTATGATATCGCTTATCACTGGATTGTTTAAATATAAGATCTTAGCGATTGGTTCAAATTCAATGGTTCCAGCATTCTATAAAGGTGATGCAGTTATATATGAAAAGATAGAACCAAGTAAACTTAGAAATGGTGAAGTAATCGCATTTAATAGAAACGGAATAGTAGTAACACACAGAATACATTCTATCAAGAAAAACGGTGATCAAGTTACCATCGTTACAAAAGGTGATGCCAATAACACACCAGATAATATTAAAATAACAAATCAGGCGGTTTTGGGTAAAGTAAAATATGTAGTTAAATACATAGGATATCCAACCATATGGGTTAGAGAAGTAATAGATTAAAAAAAATAGAAAGGGAAAAGACATGAAATCAAAGAAGATTACATTTACATATGTTATTTTGACAATTATATCTTTGTGTTTTCTTGGATGTGGTGTATTTTTCCTATCTAAAGGTTTTGACAACAATGAAACTATTTTTCTTACATATGATACAAGTAAATCAGATGTTAAATATAAGGTTTATCTTAAACCAAATGACTTCTTTGATGAGCCATACTTAGAAGAAAACAAAACGTATATAACAAACTTAATTGATTATATTAATGTGGATTATAACTACAATATTGAATTTGATAAAGAAGTTAGTGGTACATATGAGTACTATATTATGGCTACTATAGAAGCTAGTAAACCGAATGGTGAAGATGGAGTATATTGGACAAAAGATTATCCTCTATCTGATAAACAAACAATAGAGATTAATAATGCTAGTAATTATTTGATTTCAAATTCAATAAAGGTGGATTATAATAAATTTAATGGTATATTAAATGATTTCAAGACAGCGATGGGATTATCATTAGATGGTAAATTATCAGTATATTTAAAAGTAACTAATAATTTAACAAACAATAGTATGGATTTAAAACCAATTAATTCATCACTTGGGTTTAATATTCCATTATCATCTCTAGCAGTTGAAGCAAACATAGATAAAGATAATAATAATACAAATAAAAAAATAGAAACAGTAGTTAAAAAACATGATGCTAAATATTTACTATTTAAAGCTGTTGGTGTACTGTTTATACTAATAAGCATTTATGTAATAGCTTGTATGTATAGAATAAAAAAAGAAGTAGAGCATAGACATAAATTTGAGATTACTAAAAAGAAAATACTTAGTACATATGATAGTATAATAGTAAATGTTAAGAATAATCCTGATTTAGATGGATTAAGTGTTATTAAAACAGAATCATTTGATGAATTAATAGATGCTCATAGTGAAATAAGAATGCCTATTAATTATTATGAAAATGAAAGAACTGGGGTTTGCTATTTCACACTTATTAGTGATACTAATGCATGGCAATATATATTAAAGAGTGATGGCAAGTGAAAAATAAAATAGTACAAATTTCAATATTTTTAATAGTTATATTATTTGTTGTGTTTTCTGGGGTAGGTTTTGCCACTTATGGGGCAAGCCTTTTTGCGCGTGGAACAACTATTATTACTACTCAAGGTAAGATTAGAATTAGTAATGTAATATTAACTGATAATAATAACTTAACTAATACTGAAAATCCTAGTTTTTCAGACGAAAATATAGATTTCCATTTTGCTTTTAGTGGAAATGGTATGAATGATACATATTATGCTGTATATAATATAACTATATCTAATGATAGTTTTTATGATTATACTTTTGGATCAGATAAGTTTACACCAGATATAGATTTTGGTGATACTGCAAATGCTACAATTGATTTTACTTTTGAAGATATAGAAGAAGGGGAGAAGATACCTTCTAGAACATCTAGAACTTTTGCAGTCAGAGTAACCCTTACTCCACTTGATAACAGTGGTTCATATTCTGCGGATGCATCTCTAGATACCGATACAACTCCAGAATTATACGGAAGTTTACTTGGAAGTATTGCAGATGGCGCAACTGGAGATTTAACAGGGAACAATACTATCGCTGGTCCATACACAGTAAGTGTAATTAATTCATATCAAAGTGCTAAGACATTTACACTAGCTCCAACAGATACAAATAACTTTAGTATTACTGATGCTTCTGGTAATCCTCTTAGTTACAACATAGCAGCAGGGGATACACAAAACTATACATTCTATATAACTAGACTAAATCAAACAGGTTTTGCTTCAAGTCCTCAATCAGTTACAGTAATGATTAAATCGACAGATTTACCATCATCAGCTGCTGGTAATGTATCTGTATCTGTAGATATAGACGCATCTTTAAATGATTCTGGTCCACCAGTTATTTCAGATGTTACAATTGCTAAAGAAACAACTGCGGGTTCTGCAACAGTTTCTTGGAGTGGCACTGATGAAAGTGGAATTAAATATTACACAGTAAGATTATATAAAAAAGATGGAACACTCGTTGAGGAAAAACAGACAACAGGAAGTGAAACATCAATTCCATTTAAAGGAGTAAAAGGTGGCTTAGATTATTATGCCCTTGTATATGGTAGAGATACACTAGATAAAGAACCGGATGCTCAAACTATCGATGGAGCAACAACTGCTTCTGGTTATGCATCTAAAAGTAGTGATACAAGACTTTCTTGGAAATACACTGTTACTTATAAATTAACTAATCTTTCTAATACTGGTCCTAGTGAAGTTGAAGCTGGTGATGCATTAGAATTTAATATTACTGCCTCTGGATTATATACGGTCCCATCATCACTTGATTCAGTTACAATGGGTGGTAGAACACTTACAACAAGTCAGTATACGTATACTAGAAATAGTAATCAAAATTATACTTTTAAAATTGCTTCTGTAACTGGTAAAGTTGTAATATCAGGTGAAGCTTCTGGTGGTGGTGGTTGCCTCGCTGAAGGAACACTTATTAAAATGGCTGATGGTTCATATAAACGTATTGAAGATATTGACTACAACGACCTAGTTTCAGTTTGGAATTATACTGAAGGTAAGGAAGGTAGTGCATATCCAATATGGGTGGAAAAAGAGGAAACTGAATCTTCTTACACTAAAATTACTTTATCAGATGGAACCATTTTAAATGTTGTTAAAAAACATGGACTATTCGATATGGATAAGTATGAATTTATAAATACTGCAAGTAAATCATTTAAAAAAGGAATCAAGATAGCTAAAGTAAGTGAAGATGGCACTTTAGAAACAGTCGCTGTTGAAAACATAGAAAAAATTAACAAACCGATTAAGTATTACCATGTAGTTACTACAAATAATTATAACTTAATCGCAAATGATGTATTAACGACAGATGATGAAGTATCTTTATCTAATCTATATGGTTTTGATAAAAATATTAAGTGGCCAGAGATAAGAAATGAAATACTAAAGGCTAACGATTATACATATGATACATTTAAAGATACTCTTCCAAGAAACCTTTATGAAGGTTTAAGAGCAAGAGAAATAAAACTGCTTGTCGATTATGATTACATAACTCTAGATAAATTTAAAGTATATTTAAAAGAAAACCAAATGAATGAATCTATGTATAAAAAACCAATAACTAATATTAAAGGTAAAACTATGTGGATGGTTACTACTTCTGAAGATAAAGTAACGGAAAAGAATAAATACAAGTATCTTGAAGAAGAGGGTTCTACATATAAATTACCTAAGAAGAAAAATGTAAAATACTCTGTTGATTCATCAAATGGAGAAAAATATAAACCAGGGGATTCTATGAAGGTTTATCATGGTATGCATTTTGAAATAATAAAATAAGAGGTTATCCTCTTTTTTTATGAGAAAAATCAAAAAACTCCTGAATAATAATATTAGGAGGTTATATGAAAGAAATTATTAATAATACTGAAAGTATGTTTGAGAAAATTAAACATATGGACAAATATAAAAAAGAATATTGGGACGCTAGAGAATTACAGAAAATACTAGAATATAACAAGTGGGAAAACTTTCATAAGGTTATTAAAAAAGCAAAGATAGCTTGTGTTTTAAGTGAAAAAGAATTAAATGAACAGTTTCTTGATATTAGGAAACCGATAAAAGGTGGAAACGGAAACACACAATATGTTAAAAGTTATAAATTGACTAGGTATGCCTGTTATTTGATTGCTCAAAATGCTGATCCAAGAAAAGAAGTCGTGGCTTTGGCACAGACTTATTTTGCAGTTCAAACAAGAAAACAAGAATTATTAGAAATCGGGTATAATAGCATTTCAGAAGATGACAAAAGATTATTTCAAAGGGCATTGACAAGAAGGGGCAATTATTCTCTTAATCAAACCGCAAAAAAAAGCGGCGTTAAAAACTTTGATAGTTTTCATAATGCAGGGTATAAAGGATTATATAATGGAGAGACTGTTGCTGATAGTGCCAATAGAAAAGGATTAAGGTATAGGGAAGATATTCTGGATAATATGGGAAGTATTGAGCTTGCTGCTAATCTTTTTAGAATTACTCAAACTGATGATAAATTGAAAAGAGAAAAAATAGAAGGAGAATCTAATGCTAATAAAGCACATAATGAAGTCGGAAAGATTGTTAGAAAAGCAATAAAAAAAGCAGGAGGAACAATGCCAGAAAATATGCCAACTCCAAATAAAAGTATAAAAGATATAGAAAAAAAGAAAAGATGAAAAAGATAAGTTAGTTTTTTTGTCATAATTCCTTAAAACTTAAGTATTATTAATTGAAAGGAATTTTTATATGGATAAAAACAATATTATTAAATCTATTTCAACTAGAGGTAATGGGGAGATCTACTTAGGGGTTGTCGGCGCTGTTAGGACTGGTAAATCTACCTTTATTAAGAAGGTTATTGAAAACTTAGTCGTTCCAAATATAGATGATGAATTTGAAAAGAAAAGATGCTTAGACGAAATACCACAAAGTGGTGCAGGTAAAGCGATTATGACAACGGAACCGAAGTTTGTTCCATCCTCAGGGACTGAAATTAAAATAGAAAACTTTAAAACAAACATTAAACTAATCGATTGTGTTGGTTATGTTATTGATGGGGCAAGTGGATATGAAGATGAAATGGGTAATCCAAGAATGGTTAAAACTCCTTGGTCAACTGAAGATATACCATTTGTTGAAGCTGCAGAGATAGGTACCAAAAAAGTAATTGAAGATCATGCAACTATTGGCATTGTCGTAACTACTGATGGCTCTTTTGGAGAGATTAAAAGAGGTAAATATATACAAGCAGAATCTAGAGTTATAAATGAACTAAAAGCAATTAATAAACCATTTATAGTTATTATGAATTCATCTCATCCAAGTAGTAGTGAAACTATTTCTATAAGTAAAGACTTAGAAGAAGAATATAAAGTACCGGTATTACCACTTAATATAGAGACTATGTCTATACAAGATATATATGATGTTTTAAAGCTATCACTTATGGAATTTCCAATAAACGATATATGTGTAGATATTCCTGATTGGGTAGATGTTTTACCACAAAATAATGAAATTAAACATGAGTTTATTACTAAGATAAAAGAAAGTATGACTGACATAAATAAATTAAAAGATACTGATAATATACTAAATGCATTTAATGATTGTACATATATAGAAAATAGTTATATTAGTAATTTAGATGCAGGGACTGGCATTGTTACACTTAAAATGGAAGCTAGTGATGAATTATATAGGCAGGAGCTAGAAAAGATAGTTGGAAAGGATTCACTTAGTAAAGGTGCTATTCTTAAAATGTTTATTGACTCTTCCTCAGGAGAGGATGAGACTAAATCACTTAAAGAAGCACTCAAGATGGCTAGAAAAACAGGGTATGGAATACTATATCCTAAATTAAAAGATATGAAACTAGATAAACCAGAGATTATTAAACAGGGAAGTAGATATGGAGTTAGGTTAAAAGCTATTGCAAGCTCAATTCACTTAGTAAAGGTTGATGTAGAAAGTACATTTGAACCAATTATTGGAAGCGAGAAAGAAAGCAAAGACCTAGTAGACTATCTAATGAAAGATGGAGAAAATAATCCAAACAGCATTTGGGAAAGCGAAATATTTGGCAGAAGTCTTCACTCAATAGTTAGGGAAGGAATAGAAGCAAAACTAGCTATGATGCCAGAAAATACAAGGTATAAATTAGGCACTACTATGACTAAAATAGTAAATAAAGGGTCAAATAATTTAATTGCTGTCGTTTTTTAGACAAAATCTTTAGAAAAATGCAGAAAAATAAGCAAATATGCTTGATTTTTACCCCTTAAATATGGTACCTTATAAATGTAAGGAATAACTAAGACATTATTTCTTATAATTTTAGTTTTTATGGGAGGTAATTATTATGTCAAAAGCTGAATTAGTAGAATTTGTTGCAGCTAAAGCTGGTGTTTCTAAAGCTGAAGCTAGCCGTGTTATTGATGCAACAGTAGAAGGTATAACTTCTGGTCTTAAAAAAAGTGGAAAGGTATCTCTAATTGGATTCGGAACTTTCACAGCTAAAAAGAGAGCTGCAAGAGATGGAATCAATCCATTAACTAAAGAACCTTTACATATTCCAGCTAAAACAGTTGCTTCTTTCAAAGCTGGAAGCAAGCTTAAAGACGCTTTAAACTAATATGAAGGTGAAAAAAGACCATGATTAATTTGGTCTTTTTTTATGCCTTTTTTTATGATAAAATTATTATGGTATTGGAGGATTAAAATGAGTGAAAAAAACAAAAAGGGAAGTACAAGTAGCGCTATTATATTAATTCTTGGAGTAATAGGTATTTTTGCATTTATTTTTTATCTTCCTAGTTTACAAGATTATTATAGAAAAAACTTTAAATCAAATGATATTGAGTCTAAAAAAGAACAAAAAGATATTGATACCACTGCAGGAGCAAGTGATCAATATATAATAAATGAGCAAAAAAGTTTAACATATAATGATATAACTATTGAAAATGTAACATATGACTTAAGTAGTGGATATATAACAAACTTAAATATGGCTATAACTTCTAAAAAAGAAGGAACTCTTGAAGAATTAAACTATTATATTGAGTTTTATAACTCAAATAATGAATTTATAACAAGAAGAATGCTTAAAGGTAAGATATCTAAGAAACCACTTACAGTTAGTGTTAATATCGCTGGCCTTGGCATAACAGAGTCTAATTACTTTATTATCAGTCATATAAGTGACAGTGGAATACCAAATGCTAATTTAAATGTAACTTCAAATGGAACCAGTTCACTTCTATGTTCAAGAAACAGAGATACATATAGATATACATTTGATAATAAAGAAAACTCTGATGGAGTTATATCTAAAGAAACTGTTCGAAGAGAAGTATACTCACAAGACGAAGAAGAAAGCGTTAATAATAGACTTACACTACAAAAGAAAGTTAATAAATATAATGGGATAGATGGTTTAACTGCTAGTATGGTAGAAGATCCTGATTACTTAGTATTCTTATTTGAAGTAGATTACAGCAAATCTATTGATTTAAAAGAAATAGATGAAGATTATGTGTTTGGTTCAGGGACAAATGCGAATATAATTAAATTTAAAATGGAAGCAGAGGGTTTTGCATGCAATGGATAAACTTAAATTAACAATTAATGATTTTGAAGGTCCTCTAGATCTTCTTTTGCATCTTGTAAAAGAAACTAAAATGGATATCTATGATCTAAAAATAGAAGAGATAACAAAACAATATATTGATTTTATTGAAAGTATGCAAAAGCTAGACATAGATATTGCAAGTGAATATCTAGTTATGGCATCTACACTTGTTCATATTAAAAGTAAAATGCTTGTTAATATAAAGGATGAAGAAGAAAAAGAAGAAGATGAAATAGCTACAAAAGAAGAACTAGAGAGAAGACTAGTTGAATATGAAGAATATAAAAGACTTTCTGAAGGCTTTAAAGATTTAGAATCTAAAAGAAAAGAAGTATTTACAAAACTTCCAGAGAGTTTGAGTGAATATAGGGAAGATGTCGAGTTAAATACTGATACTACTCTAGATGATTTAATAAAAGCTTTTGAAGCATTTTTAGATAGACAAAAATATATAAAACCACTAGATACTAAGATTACTAGTAGAGAACTTAGTATTACAAAAAGAAGTAATGAAATAAGAAGTTTAATTAAACATAAGAAAAAAATAGATTTCTTTGAATTATTTGAAGAAGTAACTAAACCATATATTGTGGTTACTTTCTTATCTGTTTTAGAAATGGCTAAGACAGGGGAAATAAATATAAGACAAGATAAAAATTTTGATAAAATAACAATAGAAGCGAAGTGATAAAAATGGAACTAGGAATACTCGAAGGCATACTATTCGCTGTTGGGGATGAAGGTATAACTGTTAAAACTCTATCAGAGATAATGGAACTAAATGAGAAGAAGGTTAAAGAGTTATTAAAGACTTTACAAGAAGAATATGAAAAAGAATCTCATGGAATTAGAATTAGTTATTTAGGGAATACTTTTAAATTAACAACTAAAAGGGAACATAAAGACTATTTTCAAAAACTACTTGGTTCAAAGGAAATACAAACACTTAGTCCATCTAACTTAGAAGTACTTGCAATTATCGCGTATAATGAGCCTATTACAAGGCTAGAGGTAGATAATCTAAGAGGAGTATCAAGTGGGTATGTTATTAGAAAACTATCTGCTAGAGGTCTAATAAAGGTTGTTGGTAAGTCTAATCTACCAGGTAAACCTAATCTATATGGAATAACAAGTGAATTTTTAGATTATTTTGGCCTTGCCACTAAAGATGATTTACCAAAAATGGAGATAAAAGAAGAATCAAAAGAAGAAGAGTTATTTACATCTATTTATAAAGAACAATAAAAAAGCTAGAATATTTTCTAGCTTATTTTATGCCTTCAAGTTTAACACTAACTAACTTAGATACACCTGATTCTTGCATTGTAATACCATATAATGTATTAGCATACTCCATAGTTTTCTTCTTATGTGTAATAACTATAAACTGTGTTTTATCTTCATATTCTTTTAAGTATGAACCAAAACTTTCAACGTTTACATCATCAAGAGCAGCTTCTACTTCGTCTAGAATACAGAATGGTACAGGTTTAACATTTAATATTGCAAATAGTATTGCAATTGCCGTTAAAGTCTTTTCGCCACCAGATAGTAAATTAATATTTTTAAGTTTCTTACCAGGAGGTTCAGCGACTATATCAACACCTGTTTCAAGTAAGTTATCTGGTTCAGTTAATAACATTTCACCAGATCCACCTTTAAATAGTTTTTTAAATACAACTTTAAATTCTTTATTAACTTTATCAAAGGTTTCTTTAAACTCTTTTTCCATAGTTTCATCCATTTCATTTATAACACCAAGTAAATCTTCAATAGATTTATTTATGTCATCTCTTTGATTAACTAGGAATGTGTATCTTTCATTAATTCTATTATATTCATCGATAGAAGCGATACTTACTTCACCAAGTTCTTTAATATTCTTTCTTAAACTTTCAACTTTCGTTCTAACCACTTTTGTATCGATATCAATATTAACTTCGTTTTTAGCTTTTTCATATGTTATATTATATTCTTCATTTAAACGAAGTAATAGGTTATCTAATTTAATATCATATTTACCTAGAGTGATTAGGTTACTATTGTATGTGTTATTTTTCTTGTTAAATTCACTATTTGCTTTTTTATTTCTAAATTCAATATCATTTAATTCTTCATTTAAGTTAGATTTTTCACTCTTTAGTTTTTCTAATTCTTCTTCTAGTTTATCCTTTTTACCAAGAGCTTCATAGTATAGATTTAAAGTTTTATCTAACTCTTTATCTAGAGAATTATCTTTAACGTTTTTAGTACCTTTTAACTCTTCTTCTTTTAAACTAATAGAGTTACTTAACATATCAATCTTATGTTTTTTATCTTTTATAGTTTCACTAAGTAAGTTTATTTGAATATGTGTTGATTCTCTTTTTTCATTTAAAGCCATTATTTCTTTTGTTGATTTTTCTTCTTTCTTTCGAAGTTTTTCTAACTCTTCTTCATATAGTTTTTGATTTTTTATATATGACTCTAATTTGCTTTTTTCTATAGTTACACTATTATTATTTGCTTTTTTACCACCAGTGATACCACCACCAGTATGTAATATTTCTCCATCTATTGTAACTATTCTATATGAATAGTTAATTGTTTTTCCAATTCTATTCATACTATCTATATCTTTTGTAACTATGATATTTCCAAGTAGATTGTTAACAACATTTTCATATTTTGAATCATTTTTAACAACGTTATTTGCAATATCTATAAAACCAGGATCATGACTTATAATATTATAAATATCATCTTTAACAAATCTTGGTTTAATCACACTAAGCGGGAAGAACGTCGCACGTCCTTGTTTGTTTTCTTTTAGAAATTCGATAGCTTCTTTAGCATGTTGTTCTTTTTCAGTGACTATGATATTTTCATTTGCACCAAGCGCAGTGTTAATCGCTACTTCATATCCTTCATCAACTTCGATTAGATTAGAGATTGTCCCGCATAAACCTTTTAGTCTAGGATTATCTAAACATACTTTAACAGAGTGGGGTATACTTGCACCATTTTCGATATTATTCTTAGTAATTTCTATCTTATTTAAAACATCCATTAAAAGTTTGTTTTTAAGCGCAATATCGTTTGTTATATAATTTTTATCACTTAATTTTTGTTTAAATTCTTTTTCTTCTTTTTCATATGAAGCATTCAATGCTTTTAATTTTTCTTCTGATTCTTTAAGGTCATCTTCAAGTGATTTTAAATCATTTTTAAGTGCTAAAATATTCTCTTTTAAAGTTAAAATATTTTCTTCTAACTTTATATCATCTACTTCATATTTCTTTCTTTCAGTGATTACTTGTCTACTTGAAGATAGAGTAGATATCTCTTCAGCATTTCTAATTAATTCTTTATTTTTATCATTAATCTTAGTTTCTAATTTTAATATATCAAGTTTTATTTTTTCTAGTCTAGCATCTTCATTTACACCAGATTTTTCAAGAGAATCTAATTCTTCTTTTAAAGCATCACTTTCTTTTTTAATTCTTTCATAATCTTCATTTATATCAGTGATATCTTTAACTAAAAGAGATACTTCTTCTTTAGATAAATCTTCCATATATTCTTTATATTTTTTAGCTTTAAAAGCTTCTTCTTTTAAAGGTTCTATGGTTGATGATAGCTCGTTTATTACAAGTTCTATCTTAGATAGATTATCATTTGATTTTTCTAATTTTCTTAGTGATTCTATCTTTCTTTTCTTATATTTTAATACACCAGCGGCTTCTTCAATTATTAATCTTCTATCTTGTGGTTTGCTATTTAAAATCTCTAAAGTTTTACCTTGACTAATAATAGAGAAGGCTTCTTTACCAGCGCCTGAATCTAAAAATAAATCGGTGATATCTTTTAGTCTTACATGAGAACCATTTATGTAATATTCGTTCTCTCCACTTTGATATACAACTCTTTTTATTTCAAGTTCTTTAAACTCAGTATTTAAATAGTGATCGCTATTATCGATAACTAAAGAAACACTAGCTCTTTTAACGCCTTGTCTTGATTTACTTCCTTGGAATATGACATCACTCATATTCATAGAACCACGTAGTGCTTTAATTGATTGTTCACCAAGAACCCATTTAACAGCATCAACTATATTTGACTTACCTGAGCCGTTTGGTCCAACTATACCAGTGATTCCATTTTTAACGTCTATATCTATTTTATCTGCGAATGATTTAAAACCATTAGCTTTTATTTTTAACAGTTTCATAATTGCTCCTTATTAGCGCACTTTTGATAAGCATCATAAGCGGCAGCCTTCTCAGCATCTTTTTTTGACTTACCAGAACCTTCCCCATAGATAATATCATCGATTAATACTTCTACTACATAAGTTTTATCATGTTGTGGACCAGTTTCACTAATTAATCTATATTCAAGTGATTTTCTATCTGTTTGAACCATTTCTTGAAGAAGAGACTTATAGTCTGTATAAAGCTCTATACCACCCTCTATATAAGGCGTAATTATCTCTAGAACATATTTTTTAGCAGTATCAAAACCACATTCTAAAAAGATAGCTCCAAGTATAGCTTCAAATATATCAGCGATTATAGTCTCATTAACATTATGTATCTGACCATTTCCTACACGAATATAAGGGATATAACCAATCTTTTTAGCATATTCGTATAGGGCATGTTCACATACGTATTCGCTTCTTTTTTTGCTCATCTTTCCTTCTTCAAAGTCAGTTGTCTTATAGAAGTATTCACTTGTTATAAGCTCTAAAACAGCATCTCCTAAAAACTCAAGTCTTTCATAACTATCAGTATTATGTTCATTAGCATATGAAGAGTGAGTAAGCGCTGTTTTTAGAGTATTAGTATCCTTTAAATGAATACCATATTTTTCTAAAAACTTCATTTTTAATCACCGTAAATATTATATAAAATAATAAGTTAAATTACTAGTTTTATTTTACAAAAAGGCCAAATTATAGTAAAATTAATATATCAAGTAAAAAGGTGATAGAAATGAACAAACTAAAAAAATTATGTGTGATTTTAATAACTTTATTATTACTATCGGGTTGTTTTAAAAGAGATGATCTTGAAGATATAGATGTATATACAACTGTTTACCCAATTACATATATAACAGAGAAATTATATGGATATAACTCTAATGTAAAAAGTATTTATCCAGCAGGAGTGGATTTATCTAAATATAGTTTAACTAACAAACAAAAAGAAAGTTATGCTGAGGGAGGACTATTTGTATATAATGGCCTTGGAGATGAAACACTTATTGCAAGAGATTTAATAAACAGAAATAATAATATGAAAATAATAGATGTTAGTGAAGGCATGGAATATGAAAGAGGCATTTGTGAATTATGGCTTAATCCAAGTGACTTTCTAATGCTTGCTAATAACTTAAAAACAGGGCTTGAAAATTATATTAAAAGCACTGTTGTAAAACAAGAGATTAACAAAAATTATAATGATTTAAAACTATTGATAAGTAGTTATGATGCAGAGATGGAAATGATGTCTATTAATGCTGAAGATAAAAATATAATAATAGCAAGTGAAGAATTACTTTTCTTAAGTGAATATGGTTTAACAGTCACTGATGTTGATAGTACATATTATGAAGTATCTTCTAAGTCAATGGAAGAAGCAAGAAGATTAATAGCAAGCGGAAAAGTAAAATATATATATATGCTTGATACAACAAAAGAAACTGCTGCAACAGAAGAATTAAAAAATCTTGGAGCAGAGATAAATAAAATACATTCGATGACTGTTTTATCTGAAAGCGAAGAAAACGAACATACAACATATGAAACTATGATGAGAGACAATATTGATAACTTCAAAAAAGAATTAATGGAATAACAAAACTTAACAGTTTTGTTATTTTTTCGCTTTCAAAATGTATATTTGTATGTTATACTTATTTAGTGTAAGGTAGGTGTAAATATGAAAAGAATATTAACATATGTAATAATTATGTCTTTTTTACTTATACCTAGTTTAGTTAGCGCTGCAAACTTATGCGCTGATGGAAACTTAAGAGAATATAGAAAAGCTTTAAATGAAATTGATTATAATTATGTAATAAAATACGATAATGTTGCTAATAAAGATAAAAATGGAGTACCCGTTAAATATATAAATATATCTGTTGAAGGATTAAATGATAATTTTATGGCACTAGTTATGGATTCAGGAGATAATTCGCAAATTATATCTAATGGATCTGCTAAAGTATTTGGTGGAGTAAACAATATATATTTCTATTTTAAAGGATGTACTAATAAACCTATTAAAACTGAAGAAATATTTTTACCATATTATAATAAAGGCGCAACAAAAGTATTCGATGATGGATCTGTTGTTTCAAATGGTCTATCTACTAAAAAGATTTTAATTACTATTGGACTAATAGTTGCAACAATTGGATTATTTGTTTTAGCTATATTTGTATTAAAAAGGGGTAAGAACAAATGAAAAAAGTATTAAACATTCTACTTATTCTTTTAGTGTGTTTTGTTATCGATGTATATGCCGAAATGGACAACACCGATAATTTTTCATGTGTCCAGGGAAGAACTTATTACAATATTTATTTCTTTAGAGCTGGGGAATATTCCTTTGACGCTCACGAGAATCTTTCTGAACCATACGATTTCTTTCAATTTGATGAGCATATCTATAGAGTTGGTTGTTCTGGCACAATAGGTTTTAATACAACTCATCATCTAACATTTATTGGAGGAAATTATGGAAGAAATCAAACAGTAGAAAATGCCAGTACCTGCTCAGGTTCAATTTCAGGGTTAGATCTTAAAAATAATTGGAGCGTTGATGAATACTGGAATCAATTAAAGAAAATAACAGATTTATATTCTAACAAAAAATCAGAGAACGGATGGACACCTAATGAAAACAATTATATATATAAAGTAATTGGTAGTGGAGATAACACATCAGAAATTAGATTAATTATTCCAGGTAGCAATGCGGGTGTTAATTCACACAGCGACGAAGATATTACTAATGCTTGGGACTTTACTGCGTCTAGGGCAATAACAGGAACAATTTATCCTGTTAATGAAAAGTCAACTTTATTGCCTAAGACAAAAGTAGATTTATATTTTGAAAAACCTACATATTCTGGCGGTTATTCTGGAAAATCTTTATCAAAAAATTATACTTCTAGCGACTTTAGTATTCCTTTTTATGGAAATGGCAATGCGAAAAAATTTCTTGTCGAAAGAAAAAAGGCTTCTACTGAAGCTTATTATTCTTCATTTTTACCAACAGTACCTCCTGGTACAGAAATTTCAGTGTGTAATCAAATAACATCACCTTTTGCTGATTGTACATACTTTTACTATTCGCCTGTAATATATGTAATGGCATATACTTGTGAGGGACCAACCGTAGAACCATGTGATGAAAATAAGACTTGTTGTTATGCAGATGGAGCTTCATTCTCCGGTGCAACAAGTAACAGTAATACGGGAGGTTTTCTTTCTGGAATATTCTCGAGGATTATGGATATGTTATCAGGTGGTAGTCAAACTAACGTAGATGAAAATGGTAATGTAGTGGTTCATTATGATTCAACTATTCGTAAAGATACACCTGATCATTATACATATACTAAAACTGGATATTGGGATGGAAAAGAACATGGAAGTGACACAAGTGGAGGAATTCTAACAAAGTGTGAAATTACATGTAATCCATTAGAAGAATGTTGTTATAAAAAAACTAACCAAGGTTTATTTGGTGCTTATAATGCACTTCAAGATGCTAGTAATAAATTAAACGACATCATTGGTAGAAGTCAAATTATTAGTCTTTTTGATAGTTTAAATATCATTGGTAATATACATGACAAAGTTAATGAAATCGCCGACAGCAGTATAAGTAATATCCTTGGTAACGTTAATGCGGCATCCCTAAGGTATGAATACGTTAAAGATAAACCAACACTTTTTGCTGAAACAGTATATCTTTCAGGAGACGAGGAAGGACGCAGAAATACAATACAAATACAGGTTCCAAACGTATTAGACAGATATCGCGCTGTTATACCATATACTGACTCTAATGGTAGAACTAATTATCAAAATATTGATTTGTTAAAAGCCGATAAACTTCCTGTAGCAGACCAAAACAAAGTAATAATGAAAAGCTGTGGTTGTGATCCAGAAATAGAGTGTTGTTATGACTCGACTGGTCTAAATTACAATGGAACAGCAAATATGTTGAAAGAATCTAAAAAAATAGTAGATGGTAATTTAGTGCCATTAGATTCTAAAGAAATAGAACAAATAGAAACTTATAAACTATTAGAATCTGTCAAGACTGCTGGATTATTTGGGGACATGACCACAGACCTTCTCCAAAATGGAGTAGATACCTTCTTCACCCTAATTTCATCTAAAAGTGTTTCAGAGGGTGTAGATAAAGTCCTAGGTTTAGATGGCATAGAAGCACTATTGTTAAGTGGCGCTAAAGCAGTCCCTGAAAGCCAGGCTCGACAAATGAAAGGAACTGCAACACAGTTCAGTATAAGTGATACTTGGGGATGGCCGCCGGTAATATCAGCTATGACTAAGCATATTTATGCTGCTGACTTATCTGCAATATTACAAGTAAAAACATGTGGATGTAACGAAGAAACAGAGTGTTGTTATGACGCCAATGGTAATTATCATTATGAATATGCTGGTTACAATGGTTTTAGATGGGGAGCAACAGATAGCAAAATCCATTATCAAAGAATAGAATTAAGTGATAACCCATACTATAATAGAGACACTTTTGCTCACTCAGGTATTACCGGGGCATTATCTGCTGAACTAACCACATTTATGCAAACAACAACTACACCTGTTGTTAAATGTAAAGCATATCATATAGATATGGATTATGCTTGTACTGTAGATGATTACCAAGAAGTATCATCTGGTAAATACATCGAAGCATCTCCAAATAGAATAGAAAAAGATAGCTCTGGAAATGTTATTAGAGATTATGACAGCTGGTATTCACAGTTATCAAGAGGAAAAGCCACTGGAGTTGGATATAGTATACTTCCTGATTCTATGAAATCACTTAGATATCGCGGTATGGATATAGTATGTGCTGATGCATATAAAATAACTTATCCTGGTATTCAGGATAGTGGTCAAAAAGGTCAGTTTGTAACGATTGGTAATAATAACTCATACTTTACTTATAATAGAGAATTTAATAATAAAACAATTGATACAAGAGCACCTATTGCTAAAATAGAACTCAAGAAAACATGTGTATCTACCAAGGCGCTTAGTACACGTACTTTTAACCCTACAGATATTCTTGTCAATCAAGTTAATTTCAACGTTCAACATCAGTTCTTTAAAAATTATCTACAATATAGTAATTTATTTGGTATTGATTTAGATCATAATCAAACAACTGATCCAACTGAGAGAGCTCAGATTGCCAATAGTATTACTGAGTATATTAAGGGTAATAACTCTAGCAACACACCAATAGTTAAAGCAAGATTATATTATGATGATTATGATACTGCTATAAAAGATAATCAAGGATATATAGATCTTGATTTAAGAGCTATTAAGTGTCCTAATTTACATAAACAGTTTATTGAGGTTCAAGCTGGTGAAAATGGAGAACTTAGTCTTGCTGACCTTGGTATCTTCTGTGCAGATGAAAGTGGTAATGAACTAACTAGTGCTGATGACTCAAGGTCTTCTCCAGTATATGCTTGTTCAGATACAACCGCTGCTGACTTGCAGAATGAAACAGGAGATTCATTTTATGAAAGAATGTGGGCAAAATGTGCGGCTATCCCAGCAGCGGAAGACTATGCTGATCAAAATGTCATTACATCTCTTGGAGTAAACTTAGAAAAGTTCTGGTATGACTTCTTAAATGGATTCTGGACAGTTAAAGACTATTATTATAAGAGTGAAAATATAGTTCTTTATGCATCTATTCCTCAAATAATAGTTAAGGGTGGTACTGCCATAACATATATGGATAAGTTTGATGATAGTGTACTTGCTAAAAACTCTGAATATGTTGTACTTCCGAATAACTCGATTCCAATTGGATTTGATACAACAAGTGGAACTAAGAATTTTAGAATAAGTGTCGATATAAATATGGGACCAACAAGAAAGATGCCAACATTAGACACAGAAAAACCAAGTAAAGTTCCACAAAGTACATGGGATGAATGGTCAAAAGCATCATCTCAAGTGGGCGGAATAGATTCTGAAATGGTTTCAGAAGTATCACATGATAATACTGTAGATGATTATTCACTTCAAAACTATATTAAGAATCAAGGTCTTGCAGATAAAGCAAATATATCTAGTCCGCACGAAGCCAAAACTTTAACTAGTGATGGATATATTGGTTCGGGTGGAACAGAACAATATGTATGTTCATATAAAGTAGATGAAGATTTAGGAAACGCTAACTTCTTCTATAGAACTATTGCCTTAAGCGATATTAATCCTCAAAAAAGAGCGCTTGGAGCAAACTGGAACTATAGTAATCTAGCATCAACAAAAGGTCCTTATAATGGTCTTGTTCAAAGAATAGAGGCATATAAAGCATCTAGGTTAGCTGGTACAGGAGATGATTCTGAAGACAACTTATTTAAACAAGCAGATAATGATTATCAAGTTTTAACAGGTAAGGATAAATTCACATTTAGGTTATCCACTCCTACAATGAGACTAATACGTCGTTATAATAGAGTGAAAATGTCTATAATTACTGATAACAGCGGAACTCTTAACAATAATTCTGCAGTTGGCGGAAACCAAAGAAGAGGATATGCCGATTGGTCTCTTGGAATTGTTGATTATAATGGGCTTTCGGAAGAAGATAGCGACGGAAATGTAAGAAGATTTGATAATGCTGATGGTTCTACTAAATGGATAGTTGATTTTAAAGATACATCATCAAGCGCATCTACTACTGTACCTGATTATGTATATAGAAGATATAATAACCAGGATAATAACATTGGATATCACTGGTATAGTCCATTCTTATGGTGTATATACTATGGTGGAAATGATTATTGTAATGATATTGTATCTCCAGTTCAGACAATTAAATACACCCCTGAAGTAAAACAAGATATCAAAGACGTATTCTCTAGTTACAAATCAGATTCGAATCAATCTGAAGAATGGGATTTAAAGGCTAATATTCAAAAACTTATAACTAAGCAGAATAAACTAGATTATGAAGCTTATAAAAATGTTACAAACGGAGAAAAACTTATTAAAAGTGAAGATCCAACTAGAATATATGTGTCTATGGATCATGTTCCAACACTTGAGGAATTTGGATCACTTATATGGACATATGCATCGACATTTAGAGATGTATTATCGGGCGCAGACCAAGGAATGTTTACATCTGAAGCTTCTACCGTTCTAAAACGATTACTGTCTTCTGTTGGTATTGAACTTAATCAAAATGGCAATAATTTAACAGATGATGTAGTAAGTGGAGTCGTTAGTCAAATGGTTAGAGATGTACTTGGAAAACTTAGTGTATATGAATAAACCTAATTGTAAAAAAACAATTAGGTTTTTTTATAAAAAAATACACTTTTTTGCTTTTATTTGATATACATCTATGATATAATATTATATATGTAAAGTAGGGATAATATGAAGAAAGTAATTATGTTGTTTTTCTTGCTTATTACTTTTTCAGCACTTGATGTAAGTGCTTTATCTTGTAGTTCTACAGAGAACCTAGAAATTAAAAAAGCCGCAAACCAAGTTCAAATTAGCTACGACGTTGAGGATAATAGCAAAATCGTCCCATTAAAGGTTGGTAACAATAAAACAACATATACTATTCCAAACTACATTTATAAAATAAATATTTATAATATTAAAGATGATATATATGTTGTATTATCAAATGATGTAGATAACGTTCAAGTCAATGTTTCTTATGAAGATACTAAAAATGGTGTTTATACATATGAACATTATGACTACAGCAACATTTATAACTATAAGTTAAGTATTTATTCAAATAGAGTAATGTGTAAAGGTGACCTTGTTGGAACAAAAAAAATAACTACACCTAAATATAATCCATATAGTGAATATGAATACTGCAAGACCAGCAGTGAAGACTTTTGTAAGAAGTTTGTAAAGGAAGACTTTGATTTTGGCTCTAATGCAGCATTTTTAAATAAAGTCGCACCACCAGATACAGATCCAAAAAACAAAGCTTTATTAGAACAAATAAAAGATCATAAAAAGATAATAATTATAGTAGCTGTTGGAACTGCACTTATAGCCTTAGCTTACGTGGTTCTACAGGAAATGCTTAGAAGGAGATATGACAAAGAATTATGAAATACTATTTATATTATTCGAAAATTAGATCTCCTATTGATATCGGGGTGATCATCTCATGAATGAAGCTGTGTGGGGCTGGTGGATGATGGTTCTAGGCTTGATTGTGTTATCAGTCATTTTACTAGTAACTGACATGACAACAACCAGCGAACAAAACTATTACATGACAAAACAAATAACAGAAGCTTCAATGATAGAAGCTGTTGATTATGCTTATTATAGAAAATATGGTGAACTTAGAATAAGCAGTGAGAAATTTATGGAAAACTTCATTAGAAGATATGCAGAAGTTATTACAATTAATAAAACGACAACAATTAACTTCTATGACATATATGAAGTTCCACCAAAGGTGACAGTTGAAGTATCAACGACGTCATCCCAATTCTTTGTAAGAGATACAACTACTACCAGTGTAGCACTTAAGAATAGAATAAATGCTATTTTGGAGCTTAGCAATGGAAGTTAGTGGTAACATAACCCATAGGAAAGTAAAGGAGGAATAAAAATGGGTAATACATTAAAAAGATTTTTATCAAATAAGAATACTGTTACTTTACTAGCAATTTTAGTTTGTGTTGTACTAGTATATGCAGTTTATTCTTGGAGACTTAAAAGTGCTGTTCAAACAACAACTGTTTGTGTAGCATCACAAACTATTCCAGCAAGAACTGCCATAACTGAAGATATGCTTTCAACAACAAAAGTTTTATCTACTCAGATTACAGGAAATGTTATTCAAGATTGTAGTCAAGTAAAAGGTAAATATTCAAGCTATGCTGCTGAAATACCTCAAAACTCACTTTTCTACAAGGAAGCAGTAATGACTGCTGAAGATATGCCAGATAGTGCATTTGATTCTATTCCAGATGGGGAAACAATTTATAACTTACCTGTTACTCAAGATTCTACTTATGGTAACTCAATATTCCCTGATGATTATATTGATTTATATCTTAGAACAACTGCTGCAGATGGAAAATTATTATATGGTAAATTTATTCAAAGTATAAAAGTACTTGGTGTTAAAGATTCAAGTGGTAGAAACGTATTTGAAACTACAGTTGAACATAGAACACCAGCAAGATTACTATTCGCAGTACCAGAAGATTTATATTTACTACTTAAAAAAGCTGAATATCTTGGACTTCAAATAGTAATTGTACCAAGAAATAATAATTATACTGCTAAAGCTGGTGAGACTCTAGTAAGTAGTGATTACTTAAAAACATTAGTACTTGATCAAACTGCTACTATACCAGATGAATGTATTAAGTCTGAAACAGGAACTGCAGAATGTGAGTTAGAAGATACTAACACTGATGATGCAGATAATAAAGACGATACTAAAAAAGCAGAAGAAAACAAAGATAATAATTAAGGAGAGAAGAATATGAATGAGGCAATTTTCTCCCAGATAGATTTTGGACCTCTTCAAAAATTTCTCGATGATGACGACATTACAGACGTATCGTATAGTAATGGTGGTCAGATACATTTAAAGACTTTAAGCAAAGGTATTTATCCAGTTGAAGATCCTGAGATTAATAATGCTTTTATGGAAAAACTTGCCTTTCAGTGTTCAAACGTTATGGGTTCAACATTCAATATGGCCCATCCACTTCTGGATGCTGAAAGTGCAGAACTCCGTCTTAACTTCGTTCATGAGTCGATTGCGACGAATGGTGTTGCTTGTGTTATTCGTAAAACACCAGCTAAGATAAGACTTAATAAAAAGAAATTATTAGATGAAGGATATGTAAATATACAAATTCATGACTTCTTAATGAAATGTGTCGAAGGACACTGTAACATTATAGTAAGTGGTGAAACTGGTTCAGGTAAAACAGAGCTTGTTAAGTACCTAGCTAGTCATATAAAAGAGAATGAAAAGATAATAACGATTGAAGATACTTTAGAGCTTCACTTAGATAAGATATATCCACATAGAGATATAGTTGCGATGAAAACAAATAACATTGCAGCATACTCAGACTTACTAGAAGGCTGTATGAGACAGAATCCTCAGTGGATACTTATTTCCGAAGTTCGTAGTGCTGAAGCCGTTATGGCGGTTAGAAACTCAATATCATCTGGACATAACATTATATCGACAATCCACTCTGATAAAGCTTCAAGTATACCAATGCGTATGTACGCGCTTCTTGAAGGTAATCAAGATGTTGGACAGTTTGAAAGAACTATTTGTAGATATATCCAGCTGGGTGTATACGTTAAGGGATTCTATAGTAGAGAACTAGAGAGATTCCAGCGTGAGATACTAGAAGTTTGTGAGTTTTATGTAGATGATAAAACGAATGAGGCAAAATCTAATATGATTTATAAAAAGACATTGGAAGGTAAAATCACAATGAATAATCCTACAAAACATCTTTTGGATTATATAGCTATTCAAGGTGTACTTTTACCTGAAGATACGTTTAGATTAAACCAAGTGGATGAAGCTCCAGCTGCTCCGGCAGCTCAAGCACAAGCTGCTCCTGCTGCTCCAGCAGCTCAAGCACAAGCTGCTCCTGCTGCTCCAGCAGCTCAAGCACAAGCTGTTCCTACTGCTCCAGCAGCGCAACAAGCAGCCAGTCCACAAATTAGTGCTGAATTACCAGAGATGAATCCGTCTTTGGCACCAGCAGTCAATCCTCAAACAGAAAGTGTAGGTGCGTAATATGTATTGGTTAGAGTTTATAATTATGGCACTTGGCGCAGTATTTATATTTATATATAGAAAAAGCCCAGGCCAAGGTACATATAAATATTTTACTGAAACAATCGGTGGAGTATACGACAAATACGCACCATATAGTTTCAAGGTAGTTAAACAAAAAGCCAAGGAACTTGGTCAAGAATACACTGTTAGACAATATACTGTTCAAGCTGTGCTTTTCGCAGTAGTTGCTGGTGGTATTGCGTATCTTTACTTCTATAATCTTATATTAGTAATTATTTATGCAGGTGTTGCGGTACTATTTGTTCCATATGTTAACTATTTAAGATTAAAAAGAATATATAATGAATATATATTTGAGGAAATACAGGTTTACTGTACAAACGTAATTATGGAATTTAATACTTCACAGAGTTTTGTTAAATCACTTGAAGGTGTTAGAGATTCTGGGATCTTAGAAGAACCAATATTAAGTGATGTTAAAACTATGATTGATATGTCATATGCAAACGGAACTATTGATGAAGCACTTAGTTTCATGAATGATAAATATCCATATTACATGGTAAAAAATATGCATCAATTATTCTTGCAGATTACAAATGAAGGTGCAAAAGACTCAGGTGAATCACTAGAGAATATGATGCTAGATATAGATATGCTTGTAGAAGGTGTATATCGTGACAAAATAGATAGAGCGGCTTTCTATAAAAAGTTCTTAACTTTTGGTCTAATGCTTTATTTACTTATCATGATAATGCAGTTCATGCTCGGAAGAGAAACATATTTAAATATGTGTAAGTTATGGTATATACAAATATTATTACATGCCATAATACTTATTAATTCTTACTTCTTACTTAATGGAACTAAATTCTACAATGAAGATATAGGAGCTGAGTAATATGTATTATGAAATTGTAATAGTAGCAATAATATTAATTGCTTTATGTGAATATGATGGAGTCGTAAGTATTAAAAGAATAGCGACTGATAATAAAGACTTATTCTTAAAGTTAAAAGAATCTGATTATGACTTTTTACTAAAAGCGAGATATGGTGATGACGTAGATGTCGATGAAGCTTTTAACAAGAGAATAAGATCAGCGATGATCGCTGCAGGACTAGGTTTTATAATATTTATAACTAGTTTAAAATATCTATCATTACTAGCAATAGTAGGGGCAATTATTCTTGTATATAAAATGCCTTATATGGATTTAAAATCATATAGAGCAAGACATATGCATGAAATAGATGTACAACTTCCTTATTATTTAAAGAATCTAGAAATACTTATTCAACATTATACAGTGCCAGTTGCAATTGGTAAATCAATTGAAACTGCACCACCTATATTTAAAGAAGGATTACAAAGATTAATTGATTCAATTAATGGTGGTGATTCTTCAATTGAACCATACATGCAATTTGCAAGAGAGTTCCCGGTTAGAGACTCAATGCGTATGATGAGACTTTTATACAGACTTAGTCTTGGTAGACAAGAGAGAAAACAAGAACAATTAATGAGCTTTTCTAAGACTATTTCTAATCTACAACAAAAAGCTCGTGAAACAAAATATAAAGAAAGACTTGAAAAAATGGAAGGTAAGACCATGCGTATGTTAATTGTTACTGGTATTGGAGTTATGATTCTACTAGTAGTTGCAATTCTCATGACATTTACAAGCGTTAGTGGTGGAGCTTCATTATTCTGACAAGTAGCTTAACTTTGTATTGAAAAAAATATAAATATGATTTATAATTAATTTATAAATAATAGATAAAATAAAGGAGGAATGATTATTTATGAAGGAAGCAACAGGTGAACTATCAACAACAGTTATCGCAATTGTTGCAATCGCAGCTATCGCAGGTTTATTTACAGTATTTTTACTACCAATGCTTAGAGCTAATATCATATTAGGACAAGCTTGTGGAAATGGTGCAGGTTATAAACAAGATGGAGAAAAGTATAAAGTATCTTGTGATACAGCTGCATCAGGAGCAACTTCTTGGACTTGCCACTATATTGATAGTAAATCAAAAGATACTACAAAAATTTGTTATGAAAAAACAGAATAATCTGAAAAACATATAGCAAATAATATAAACGTGATAGCTAAACACTATCACGTTTATAACTATTAATAGAAAGGGATGAAAGCTAAATGAGACAGGCTATGGGTGCAACATGGGTTTTAGGTATTATGATTGCATTTATAATTTTGTTTACTTCATACATTTCTGTAGCTATAAATTTAGCTAAGTCTTTTCAGGTTAAAAATAATTTGGTCAGCATGGTTGAATTAAACGAAGGATATCGTGATGGAGACGTTCAATTTGTTAATAGAGTTAGTAGATACTTATCATATAGTGGTTATTTTAATCATGGTAATATAAATGATAGACAAAAATTTAATTGTGTAATAGATAATGACCCACTATGTTCAATTGAATGTTTAATAAGTAATGATTATAACCAATGTGAAGTTTGGATTCAAAGAAGTGTTGAACCAATTAAGCAAAACAATAGAAGTGATGGTCAAGTCGATCCAACTGGAACAAATACTAAAACTGTGTATAGAATAACAACATTCTATAAATTAGATGTTCCTGTTATTGATCTTGCAATTCAATTTCCTATAAGTAGTGATACAAGGGCTATATTTGATTTTGCAAATAATACTGGAGGTGGTACTCCGTGAAAGAGTCAATTGGAGCAACCTGGATACTTGGGTTGGTTATGACTTTTATGGTTTTGTTTATCGCAGTTTTATCTGCATCAGTTAATTATAACAAAGCATTTAGAATTAAAAATCACATTATAAAAATGATAGAAAAAGAAGAAGGACTTAATTATAGTGGAACCAATCCTGGTCATGTAACATGTGGACAAGGGTCTACTGAAGAGTATTGTAAACTTCAGGGAGAAATTAAATCATTCCTTGCCAGCCAAGGATATTCTGGACATGGTAAATTAAAGAAAGAACAATTATTAACTTGTAATGAAACTAATCCTGAAAATTGTGAAGCAACTTCTTTTGATAAAGTATGTTATTTAAGTATGTATGATATGGGTCTTACTCCTGATGTTACAAGTCATGAATGTAGTTTATATATTCAAGAATTTGTAGCGCCAAGAGAGACAGAAGATGATACAGTTAATGCTACACAAACAGATCCAGCTGCATCTAATAGAATATATTATAGAATAACAACATTTTTTACATATGATATTCCAATACTTGGAGTTGCAATAAAAATACCAGTGTCGGGAGATACTAAAGCTATATATGATTATAATGTAAATATAGATTTAATTAATGAAGGCGAAGAAGAAGAGCCTCATGTATCAAGCCATACTATTATTGAAGGGAACTCACTTCTTCCAAGTATGCTTAAATGGAAAGAAGATACTAACGGAAACGGAAAAATAGATAATGAAGATGAAGAAGTAGAGCATACACACGTAGATTTGATGGGAGACGACAATGATGGACAGCTTGGCTTTGCAACAAGCTTCTCAATAGCAGTTGTAGATACTGCGCTTAAATTATGGGGTTCAGCAGGAACAGGAATCGCTGGAATATTGCCGTTTTCATAATTAAAAAAGAATAAAAAGGAAGGAAATAAATATGAATGTAATTATTGCCAATAAGTATAAAGACTCGTTATCTAGTTTGAATATTGATGTAATCAAACGTATGGATGGAGAGTTTGATGTTGAAACTATAACTGAAACATTCCAGAATTTCTATTTTAATAGAATGATTCTAGATATAACAGCATTAAAAGACCATTTTAATATTGCTGTTATGCAACAGCTTATCGCTGGTATAGATTCATCTAAAATTATTCTATTTTTAGATAACGATCCTAGAGTAAATAATTCTTATTTATCTCAGATTATTAGCTTAGGTATATATAACTTTACTAGAGAGTTGACGGGTATAACATATTTAATGGAGAATCCAAATAGTTATAGGGATGTTGCTCAGTATCATGATTTAGCCAATACTAACCTTGGTTCATCTCTTGCACCTAAATCTGGTAGTGATAATAATACAAGTATTCCAACGCCACCAGAACCAGCGCCGCAACAGCCTGAAATGCAAGCACCTCAAATGCAAGCTTCACAAGAGCCAATTTCTCCATTTGGTGCTCCAGTTGCACAGCCAAATCCACAAGCTATGATGATGAATAACATGAATATGAACATGGGCGGTATGATGAATACTGGAATGCCTGGTCAAATGGCACCAAGTCCTTTCCCAGCTAATCAAATGGCTGCGCCTCAAATGCAAATGCAACCTGAAATGCCACCACAACCACAAATGCAAATGCAAGGAATGGCACCTCAAATGCAACCAGAAGCACAGCCAAATAATGTAAATTATAATAATCCAGCAAATATGGGACAAGCACCTCAAGGTGGACAGTTCATTCAAGATGCTCCTGTTCAAAGCCAAGTAGAAGCACAGCCTGAAAGTCAACCTGTAGTAAATGGAACATTAGTTATTGGATTTAAAGATTTAACAGAAGGTGCAGGAGCTACTTCTCTTGTATATATGTTAAAAAAACAATTAAAAGGATATAAAGTATTAGCTGTTGAAGTAAATGATACAGATTTTACATACTTCAATGATACAGAATTAATTAGTGTACAAAATTCACAAGTATCCACTGTTAAAAATAGATTCTCTCAATATGAGATTGTACTTATTGATATTAACAATAGCCCAGTTGCAACAGATGGTACATGTAATGAAGTTGTATACTTAATGGAACCTAGCATGATTAAATTAAATACACTAATGCGTCGCGATAGAAGAGCACTTGAAAAACTAAAGAATTCTAAAATAGTACTTAATAAATCAATGCTTACTAATCAAGATGTAAAAGAGTTTGAATACGAAGCTAAAGTACCAATATTCTATAATATTCCTCCACTTGATGATAGAAAAGATAATCAAGCAGTACTTGATGGCTTCTTAAATAAATTAGGAGTATTTAGAAAAAATAACACTCAATCAAGCTCTGGTGGATTATTTGGTTTATTTAGAAAGTAAAAAGTAGATTAAAAAATCTACTTTTTTCTTTTTCTGGTAAATATGATAGTTCCTACAATTCCGATTATACTTGTTATTAAGCCTGGTATAAATCCTTGAGGAATATAATCTATTATGATTTTGTGATGTCCCTTAGTTAAATCTAGTCCAATTACGGCATTATCTATTATATCCGGTTTTACTCTTTTTCCATCTACATATACTTTCATGCCTTTATGATAACCAATAGTTGTAAATAAATAAGTATATTTTTTATTAACATCTATTTCACCAGAGATTATATGATGATTTTGGTTAATTTTTATGTTGTATAATTCACTCGTGTTATCTTTTAATGTATTAATTGCCTTGTCATATTTAGAATAATCAAGTAGTAAAAAGTATATCAAATCTTTGGAAATATTTTTGTCATAATTATATGTGATAGATATGTTATCACCTTTTTTAACACTAAACGATATACCAAGATCATGACTATCATATTTTTTATTATTAATTTTAATTTTGTATACGTTACCACTAGTTGTTAATAAAGAATTATTCTTTACTTTAAAAGAATATGTCGAGAAGAACTCTTTACCTTTTTTGTGTGTTTTAAATTTCTCATAACCAATAAAACTATAAAAACCACAATCATTATTTAAAAATGATGAGTATAGTATATTATAGTTTTTCCCATAGTTTCGTCCATCGGGAGTTTTATAATTCCTTGTTTTTTTATCAACTGTAAATCCAAGAGACAAAGCATTTTTATTTGTTCTATAAGGTTTATTATTATCATTAATTATATATTTTATTCCAAATAAATCGATTAAACTTGGATCATATGATTCTATTCCTATTTGTGCAAAATTAGATGATTCCAATAATCCATGATGAACAATAAATCTATTTATTATATTATTTCTTACAGAACTAACATATTCTGGTGACGAGAAATCAAATAAAAGTCCATCATTATAATAATCCCCAGAGTCTAAATCAATTCTATAAAAGGATGTATCTTTCTTTTTTAATAAATTCAATTGTTTTTTGATGTTAATATCTTTAGACCCCTTTTTAATAGTGTCTAAACTGTTTTGATAAACAGTATTTATTGTGTTAATAGATATATCTATAAAGAATATTGTTAAAAACAGTAATAAAATTTTCTTATTATTTTTTCCAAGCAGAAATATATATATAGCTATTGCAAAAAAACTAAATAATAAAAAGTAACCTAAATGTGTGTTGCGGATACCAAAGTATAAATTATAGTTAAATTTATTAATTGAAGATAATTCTATTAAAATTATAATAACAGTGCTAATAATTATCTTTTTGTTTTTTGATAGACTGAGTCCTTTTATCTTCTTTAAGTTTTCTGATGATAAGAATATTAAGAAAAAGGATATTATAAAAATATATCTATGAGGATACCAGATAGGTTTTGCAAACATGTGCCACATGTAATATATTAAATTAAAACAAAGAGGGGATATTAAAATTAACAGTAACAATAAGGATGCTTTTTTATTTTTTTTATCTATATCAGTATTAAAAAAATATAATAATGTATTAGCAAGGACAAAT
>CAYOUK010000001.1:0-39731 GCA_964407175.1 uncultured Muribaculaceae bacterium | reverse complement strand
AAATTTTTTGTTAATGGTACCATTAACTTTTTTGTTAACGGCCATTAACTTTTTTGTTAATCGTATATGTCGCATAGTTATATATGATCCTTGTCTTTTATATTCAATGCTTATATATTTTTTTTCTTCTAACTTTTTTATCTTTCGGCATATTACAACTTCGTTAGTATCAAATATCTCTGCTAAATATTTATTACTTGCATAACAATAGCCTTTTTCAGCACATAAACTTGATATGATTAATAATAGCCCCAATTCATTTTTGATACTTTTATCTAAAGCCCATTCATTAAGACAAAGTGCATAACCATTCTCCATATTAACCCTCCATAAGTACTAATTCTTTTAAGCTGAATGCAAGTCCAACTTGAACTAACCAAGTCATTACATTACTGAATATTCCAGCATCTCTTGTAAACATTGCTCCAAATGCTAATACTGCATAAATTAATAAACCAATATTCAATACTTTTCTCATTATTACACCTCTTTTCCTAATACTTTTTTTTCAAAATAACTCTTCGGTATTCTACCTCTGATTATTAATATTTCAGGTTGTTCCTGTTTTAACATCTCTTGTAATTTTTTTAAGATGTTGTATGCTTTGCTAATACTACAATTTAGTATGTTTGATATATCTTCTTTGCTATACATTTAAACCTCTTTTCTGTGACTTTTAGGCACATCGCGTTCCAAAAAAATATGTGACTATAAGGAACTTAATGTACTACAAAAAAGTCATCTAATTTACATCCTAACACATCTGCGACCCTTTTTAATTTCCATACTGGCATTTCAAAAGGCTTTGTTTCTATTCTTATATACGTTTGTTTGCTAATTCCTAACATTTTTGCTACATCTAATTGATATAAGCCTCTGATGATTCTTTGTGCTTTGATGTTTCTTGAAACTGTTAGATTGTCCATAGCTTCCTCCCTTCTTGTAATTTAATATTATCACGTCTGTGACTTAAAGTCAACAATTTTTATATTATTTTTACATTTTTGGTGTTTGCTTTACAAAAAAATGTGTTGTATAATTAAATCACAATACAACTTATGGGTTAAAAAAAGGAGTTTTATAAATGAATTATGATGAAAAAATATTTGCCAAAAATATAGAGTGGTTAATCAATACAAAAAGGATCTCTATTAAAACATTATGTGCTTTGATAAAAAAAGACAGAACACTAGTTCAAAGATGGAAAACAGGCGAAAGACAACCAATAGTAAAAGATGTTTATTTGATATGCAACTTTTTAAACATTTCTATGGATGATATTATTACAAAAGATATATCTCAAATGGAAAAATATCAAAAATAATCAAAAAATAGAAAAGAGAAAAACACCATGGAAAAATACTACAAAAAAACACGTTATCAGAATATCTATAAACACGAGAAAAACAAGAATTATATAATCACTATATCAAAGATTAATAGCACCATATCACGTTTTAATGGCGACAAGATATATTCTATTGATATTGCTTTAAAAGTTAGAGATAGCTACACAAACAAGCAATTAAACAAATCTAATATATCTTTTGAAGAATTATATAATAAATACCTTTACGAGTGCGAACACGTTTACAAAATGGCATATAACACTCTAAAGAAAAAGAAAATGTTTTATAATATAGAATATCATAGACTTTCAAAATATAAGATTAATCAAATATCTAAAAATGACTTAATCTTATTTTTTAACTCGATTAATAGAACCACTAAAGAAAAAAACGAACTTTTAAAGATGTTAAAAGCCTTTTTCACGTGGTGTTGTAAAAATGAATATCTAGACATATCACCTGCTCTTTATATAACTAAAGAAAAAACCACTAAACCTATTCTTAATTATTGGTTACAAGATGATATAAATAGATTCATTAAAACGCTCAATAATAACTTGAATGATCCATCAGCAAGACTTATAAAGATACTAACTATATCAATGTTATCACTCGGATGTCGTCTAGGGGAACTACGAGCCCTCACATTCAACGACATAGACTTTAACAAGAAAATCATCACTATTAGAAATTCTATTGAATATGACACATCTTTGAACCGATTAAAAGGCAATTCAAAAAACACCATGGCACAAAGAGATATATTTGTAACTGATAAATACCTAAATGAGATTTTTGAATATAAAAAATTCTTAACTAATAATATAGGCGTCCAAATAAAAAAAGATACACCTTTATTGTTAAGTGTATCAACTGGTAAACAAATAAGTGATGTATCATTAAGAAAACATTTCAACCATTATATTGAACTTGCAGGAGTACCAAAAATAAGAATGTATGATTTAAGACACACCTTTGCTACTCTAATGATGGAACAGGGCATTGATATGTATGTGTTAGAGAAATCAATGGGGCACTCTAAAATATCTACTACTATTGATGTGTATGGCAATGTGTCAACTAACTCTAGAAAAAAAGTGTCAAACATTACTGATGATTTTTATTAAAAATTTTCTTTTGAGTTGTCATCTCATTGTATAAATCATTGTATAAAATTAAAGAAGCCCCTAAAATAAAGGCTTCTAGAATACAATTTGGTGACCCGTACGGTATTTTATTTTTATTATCATAAGTTTATATGCTAGTAAATTCCTAGTATTCTATTCAAATAATTCACATAATTATCAAAATATCATAGTATAACCATTGTATAAAATTGGAGGTATAGAAAATGTCAAATAGAACTAATGCACTTGACATATCTGAAAGTGTTAAAAGTAAAGTATGGGAAAGAGATAAACATAGGTGTGTGGTATGTGGTAGTTACCAAGCAATGCCTAACGCTCATATTCTATCAAGGGCTCATGGTGGTCTAGGCATAGAAACTAACATTGTAACTCTATGCACTGAATTAAGTCCTTTAAAGTGTCATAGGCGTTTTGATTTTGGAACTAAAAAAGAGCATGATGAAATACTCGAGATAATCACGGGTTATATGAAAAGCAAATACCCTGGATGGTCTATAGAAAATCAAAGATACAAAAAATAGATGCCTTATAGGCATCTACGAGTTATTTTGTTTTCTAAAAAAATATTAGAAAAATACTAGGTGTAAAAATGAGAAAAACATTGAATTTTCACACCATATAAAGTATAGCAAATTAATATCTCATTGTCAATGGTTCGCCTCTTAAAATATACTTATCTTTTATTAAAGGCTTACCTTTTGCGTTCTTATCGTGCTCGTGGGCTTTAAAGAATTCATCTAATAAAAAGTCCATCATTTCTCTTTGCTCCTGTGTTGGAGCAGTTTTTTGTTTATTGATTAATTTTAATAACTGATTAATAGCAAAATATAACTTATCTTCTTTGCTTTCAATAAGATGTAAATACTGATGACTATTCCTAGTTAGAATCGCCCCATTATCTACTGTCTTTTTGCCACCGTGTTCTCTTTTTTCTATCTGGTGATATGTCATAGGGTTTTCTTTTGTTATTTTGAAATTCATCCAGTCTATACCTTTTGGTTTATAGATGAATATTAATTCTTTGGTGGTTTGATCCATTAATCTACCTGTACGTGTATAACATTACCCATTTTAGGAGCATTATAACCAGTTACACTCTTTCCCTTATAATGCATATAACCATTTTGATATGCCATATTTGCTTTTGGTAATAATAACCATTTTTCGATAGCATATTTCCTGTTTGTGAAACTAGAACTAAATCTAACATTATATAAGTCTAGTGCTTTTCCTTTTGTATGATATGAACCTGCTACACCACCGATATTAGCATTATGTTTACTACATCTTAATGGGCTTGTAATAGTGATAGCACCATAGTTATTTCTCATAGTTTGTAAATTCCTTAAAAGGTTGATATTCAAATATGCAGGGTAACCCGTGCAATATTTTGTGTTACATCCACATTTGAACTCACTCAAACTAAAATTCTTTGTATATTTCTTAACATTATAGGCATTAACTAAAAGCATATCAGTATTCCTGCCATATTTGCCATCTCTATCGATATATTTACCATTTGATTTTCTTGTAAAATACTTATCTTGTATTAACTTATAACCTCTTTTAGTAAAACGCCCCTCAATGCCATCTATTTTAGCGTCATTGCCTTTATCATCTTTATAAAGCCCTAAATATTTTAAATATGTTTGTCTTTCTCTAATACTTAACATAAATACCTCCTAATCATAATAACCCTCTATCATAAATACGTTTGCGTTTACATCGTTGTTTGAAGTTGCAGCAGTACCATAAAGGCTTGTTTGCCATAATACAACAAAACTTGTCTTGTCTGCTGATACAGCACATGTTAATGTCGCAAGTCTGTTGTTGTCATTTGATTTTTGTATAACAGTAGACGCAACATAGTTATTCCCCCATGCAGTTGATACTGCTCTACTATCTAAAGACATTTCCAAAATTATTGCTGGCGTTGTACTGGCATTGGTTGAACCCTTACCAGCACAAGTATAGATTTTAATCCTTTTAAATGGTGTCAAATCTAAATCTGTTAGTTGCCATGCTGGGCTTGCTGACATATTTGCTTGTATTCCTTTTAAATATTCGCTTGGCGTACTGCTTTCCCATACAACTACTGGTTTTCTTTGAAATTCATCAAAGACTGCTTTTGCGCTAGGGTATTTTGCTTGGCTTGTACTATTTGCAACTACACTCTGAACCTTATCGCTTATTGTCTCAAAAGTTATGATATTAGTAGTAGTCAATACGTTGTTAGGTGTTAAAGTAAACACCATATATCTTTGTATTCCTTGATATTCTACTTCACCTATAAACTTTAAATCTCCTGTGTTTACATCCGTTACTTCAATACATTTTGCATAAAATCTAGTTGTTCCCCATATAATGTCCAAGTAATCAGCTTTACTTCTATTTGTTAAGTTAGAAATCACAGTATTATAGTTTAATGTTGAAGATGTTGTATCTATCGTGCCATCTGCATTTAATAATGTTAGATAATAATTAGGAACTATAACATTATCATCTACATACTTTTTGTTTGCTACATCATAATTTTGATTTGGTGTTCCAACATTTCTTATTATTGGTCTATAATTAGTAGTCTCTGAACTATTAGCATAACCATTCAAAGATAATATTGTTCCAACATTAGTGTCTAAAGATTTATCAAAAGTGATTCCACTATCATAATCTTCATCTTCTATGTCTAGTGTTAGTGTTCCATCTATCTTGACGTTGCCTGATATTTCTCCACCTGTCTTATCATACTTTAGCTCTAAATCATCTTTAATCTTATCAATTAGATGTTCCGTTCCTGTGCCGTTTAAATATTTCATTTAAACCACCTAATTTCCATTCCACATTGTATCTATTTCTGCGTTTGTAATTGCCACCAAATCACTATCTTGTAAATAACTAGATAAATCTATATTGCTTCCTAAAACATCCCAAGATGTACCATTCCACGTTGCGTTATCTCCTGCATTGTTATACTGACTAGCATTTGTTATGTTATAAGTATCACCTACTGCCACATTAGAACTAGGTAGATCACTATAATTTGCAACCGTGCCTTTATATGTCATAACTGATGCTAGACTAGAATTAATAAGTGTTTGAACGTCTCCTGCAGTTTGATAACCTGCATTTTCTAGAGTTGTAACTCTGCCATCTATTCCTGTAACTATTGTTTTATCTGCATTAGTATAATCATTAGTTGAAAGCCCTTTTCCTGTTTCTTTATCTACTTTGTTGCCTAATAATGTCTTAATCTTTTGAATAAGATATAATAGACCATTATCATCAGTATATTTAATACTACTCATTTTCAAACATCCTTTCTATTTCCCAATTTGTTAGAGGTGTCATTTCTTCTTGAAAACCTGTATGTCCTGAACTTTCAAAGTCTAGATTATTCAAATCTTCATGATTAACTTTTCCATTGAATAGTTCTATTTCTTCAGTATCTTCTATATCAGTAATAGTTATTTTATAACCATCTTGAGTTTCAGAGGTGGTAATTATAGGACTAAAACCATTTTCGCCTTTCGGCCCGACTGCGCCACTAATATGACCGACTATTTTTGTTCTCTTTTTAATCATCTAAACCACCTCTAATAACCTGTTCGCCATCCATCGCTTTCTAAAATGCTCCAATTTGGCAATTCTGTGCATCTGTTTGCTTGAGTTTCGCTCAAACCTGCATACATTAATCTTTTTTGACTGCTTGCTATATTTGACATAGTACTAAAAGACTTCATTATATTATTAAGACTTTCATCACTTAATGCTGAGCATCCAGTAAAAGAATTGTACCAATTCATGTCCGTTATACTTCCCCAATTATAAGCAGGAACACTTTCTAATTGATAACACGCATTACAAAAATTTGACACATCTTTTGCGTTAGACATATCATATTCTGGCAATGATTTTAAATGACTTGCCCCATTAAACATACTATTAAAAGTAGTGCATGAACTTGTATCAAATAAAGGTGCATCAACCACGTCATTATATTCAAATGCATGGTCGCAGTTAGTTATATCTTTAAAACAAGCTATAATATCATTCATAGAATCGCTTCTAGCATTACTTCTAAATAAATAATAAGCACTTGTGATCTTGAGATTATTGTAATTTAGGTTACTACTCAATGCACCCTTGATATTATTTTTGTCTTTTATAAAACCTATGATTTCAATTTTTTCTGTCAATTCGATACACCACTTTCAGGGTATAAAATAAACTCTTTAGCACCATCTGCATCATAACCAATAATAGTTTGACATTGTTCTGTATCTGGGTTAAGTTCTACCTCAAACCAATAAACTACTTCTTTGTTTATAATGTCTCCAATTTTAGTGTCGCTTGATAATAAAGGCATTTCTACCTCTTCAGTTTCCTCATTCACCTCTACATCTTTTCTTAAAACCACTTTGTTTTCGTTTTTTCTTTCAGTTATAGAAAGTCTGACTACGTCTCCAGGTTGAAAAGTATAATTTTCATCCCCTACAGTTGCACTAATAACCAATGTAATAGCACTACCCCTATTCACCTCTATTGATATCATTTCCATCATCCTTTTCTATATCATTATTTAATTTGTCTGCTACTTCTTTAGGTAATTCAACACCTAACTTTTTGCAATTTTCAGCAATGCTTACAAGCTCCATATATACTACATAACCTGATATGAAGAACCCTATACCTTTAACACCAAAGGCACATGAGATTAACATACCTATTACTATATATATAAGCTCTGCAAGTTTTTTGCCTAAACCATCTCTCATCTTTTTGCTTGATACTTCGTTTTTTTCCCATGCGTTGTAATAACCTGTAATAATATCTAATATCATTAATATACATGGTAAAACGATAGCCCAGAAAGTATGAGTGAATCTTAGTTCTTCTAAAACTTCCATAATTCCCTCTTTCTATTTTTAATTTAAGCTGTTCTATGCCATCTCTTTACTACTACACTTGGTTGTACGTTATTATGTGCTTGGCCACCACCTGTATTATTTAAAATCAAACTGTCTCCAGAAGTTGATCTTGTATATACACCCTCAGACCAGTTTGGGCCTCCTACATAACCTTGGGCATTAGCATTAATAATAACTGAAGGTGTATGTGTATGTGATGGCATTTCATTAACAGTTAAAGTGTGTGTTTTTTCTCCAAACGTTGCACCGACAGTGGCAAAATCGCTATCTGTTGTATCTTGAGAAACCGTTACTTTACCTTTACTATCTAAAACCCATGTTCCACCCCATGCAACATTAGGGTCAAAATCTGTATTGCTTGTTTCATAATAAGTTCCAACTGGGTAAAACAAGTCCATAATTGCTGAATTAATTTTTAACATATTTTCCCTCCTATGCATCTACAAAAATTGGCACTAAGCTCCAATTAACTGGGTTCCAAGCACCACTAGTTGCAGTTATACATTTATATATCATTCCATTATATATAACCAAATCACCTACTACATAGCTTGTACTAGTACTAAATGTATCTGTTCCTAAACCTAAAGCATCATATAAATCATTTACTGATGTTTTAATCTCATTCATATCTACATCTTGCACTTTATTAATAGCAGGTACATCTGTTAATTCATTTATTTTTACTTTGTCGTTATATGTTATTTTTCCCATATAACCCTCCTATTCTATTCTGAATGGCTGTGTTATTCCATAGAACTTATTAACACTTAGATTTGAACCATCTATTGTCTGATAAGTAAAGCCCTTTGATAAAACAGAACCACCCTCTATAAATTGAGTAGATTCGTCTACAAGCTCTATACTATCTATTGCCTTATCTACATAAAGCAATAAAACTGCTTGAGCATGAGTGTCATCTATCATCTCAATATCTATTTTTTCTATTTTTTGTGTATCATCCGAATAATTAATTAAAGCTTTGCTTAAATAATATGTATAGTCTGCTCCGATAGTAACATTCCTGTTAATTTTGTTTGCAGCCTCTTGATTATAGATACCAGCATTATCGTTGTTATTAATAACTGATATTGAATTAACAAAATTAACATCCACCATCTCATATCTATTTTTAACCATTGTATAATCTTCATTCATTTGTAAATTTGTTTTACTATATAATGCAATTTGGTTGCCCTCACTATTCAAATAGTTATAAGGGACTTCTACACTTGAAGTTGTAATGTTATCATCTATCTGAACATTATAAATGTTTCTTGCAAAGTCTGTTACTATTTCCTGCCCCTCTTCATGAGTTGCGATAGCTTGACTAGGAACAAGCGAATTAATGTAAGTATCTTGTAAATCATACGTGGGATAACTCCCTGAGTATCCATTAGTTACACTCAAATTAGTTATTACATTATATTTCCCATCATTTATACTAGGTAAATAACCAGGGAAAAAGAAATAATAATTCAAATTGAATGCACTTTTAGAACTCATCATGTTCAAAATAAATCTTTGGTTAATATAACTTGAAGATGGTGTTTCTGGCTCTGGTATGTCATATGTTAAAATGGCAGTTTCTGGGAATGTTATTTTTCCCTCCCATGTTGTACCATTTGAATATGTTCCTGACTGAACAGGAATATCGCTCCATGAACCACTTATTGCATCACACCTAAAAACACTTATCTCATAACTGTCTGACAATGTGGATCTCAAAAATATAGGGTTGTTAATTGTTCCAACTGCATACACTGTCTCTTTTAATGCTAGTTGTTGCCCATCTACACTTGCTTCTGACACGTCTGAATAAAGAAGTGTAATTGCACCGTCTTGATATAAGAAGATATGATTCATTCCATAACCTTTATCATTATCTTCATCATACGTTCTAGTAGAATTTGTGAAATAACCGAAGCTATTACTATAAAATCTATAGCTAGGGAACACTCTAGCATCTCCCTCAACATAACCAAGGCTAGATGGAACATTTTGAGTGTATAACGTGCTAGTAGTAAATGTGTGCGTTTCGCTATCATTTACATATTTTATTATTGAAAAATATGCAGCATCTGTGTTATCTTCTACCAATATAAGTATCTCTGGAGAACCACCCTCCCACTCAACATTGCTCGCTTGGTATAGATGAATATCTAACCCTGCTGGGCTAGGGTATAATTCCCATGTGTTTGTGCTTCCTACATTTATAGTTAAGTGTATTGCTATAGGACTTTGCTGACTAAAATGGCTAGTTCCTATCAATACAAAACTTGAACCCAATGGGTCTTTAAACATATCTCTACAGAAGAAAGTCGCACCTGTAACTGCAACTTGGCCTGTTATGTTATATGATTTTCTTAACTTAATCTCATAACCATTTGCAGTTTCTAATGTGAAATTATTTAACATTGTAAATCTTAGCACGGCAGTTGTATAATCGGCTCCATAACTATGATTAATAACACCAGGCATGGTACTATCGACTGCATAAATATTACCTGTGTCATCTGCTATCATTCTCTGAATAGGTCTTAATTTGGTGCCACTATCAAACTCTGTTAGTGCTTCTATTGGTGTTTGATTTTCATCTATCAATATGACTATTCCGAACCAGTCTCCATCCAACTCATATTCACCATATAAAACTGATTTGTTACCTAAATTTTCAGGAATATCTAATACACCATATAGAGCAATATTAGTAGCTCCTACAGGCAAGAAAGAAGAATAATCATATTCGGTAGTAGATAGCACTTTTTCTGTGCCACCCTCATCAAAAATAGCTTCTTGTGCATTTCCTGTTATCAAATTTAATAGATTCTTTTTATATTCTTCAGTCATATTAAACCTCCAATTTACCGTCTAACTCAAAGTCTAGAACATTAGCATTTTCAGGTAATTCAACCTCGTTAATAGTTAAATTATCAAATATAATCATTGCATCATTTAATACATCTATGTTACGTGTGATAGTTTCGCCATCTGCTATATTTCCTAATATTTTAAATCTCTGGTTATCAAAATAATTTATTGCATCTTCGCTATTGAAACTACTAGACAATGTGTACTCATAGAACACCTCATTAGCTACTATATACATGGTAGTCTTTTTAGACTTAACCATATACTCTTGAGATAATTCTTCTAAAGGTGCATTATAAGTAACTCTTTGCCCTACATTAAATAGGTCTGTTCCTTGAGTTTTAATAGTTAAAGTTATTTCGCTTTTTCCTTTATATTTAAGATACGATTTACCAACTTTGGTTAATTCTTCAGTAGTAATCGCATCGTTTCTGTTTTCATATCTTGCTATTACACCTTTTCGGTCTGTATTAGCATTGATACGAGCTATTTCTTCTGAATTATATACAACAGTCCTGCCATTTACAAAAGCTCTATAATTGACTATTAAGACGCTTGAACTGGCTGGAGTTTCTTCTAATGTTATTACATTTTCTTTAGGTGTATAGTAAAGGTCTGCAGTTATACCCATTTCTCTTTCGCCAGTAGTTGCGACATCTAAATATGTACCATTTAAAATCGCACTTTCGATAATTCCTACAGGGTATTCAGTTGTAAACTCATTATTCACACCATCAGCTACAAAAGTTTGTAATTGAGTGATATTTGAATAAACACTCTCACTTGTCATAACTTGTTTATTACGATAATCATTAGCTGAATAATTATAAGTTATATCTACAATGTTATTATCTTCATAGTATTCTTCTGTGCTATCTATCTGATTAGCTTCTGGCATTAATGTTGGATCATAGAAATCAACTGCAACTGTGTTTTCATCTATAACTCTAGTACTCCATCTAGACTGCGTTATGTCTGCTAGATACTGAAAAACATCATAAGCAGTTTTTTCTTGAGTAGAATATGCTCCTATCATCTCATTAGGCTCTAGTATTTGAATGTTTCCAAGTACAAACCCATAATCACTAACTGCCTCTATAACTTGCTGTATTGCCTCTGTAACGGTCTTATTCGCTATTACAAAATCTAGTGTTTCACCCTCTGATAAAAAAGTCTTGAAATCTATAACTTGTAAATCACAAAAATGAGGATGTCTAGGGTTAAGATCTATATTCCCTGTTTTTTTAACTACTCCACAAAATATAAGATTTTCATCTTGATATATTTCAACTTTAGAATAATCTTCAGGGAAATAATAGTTACTTGTATAGTCTTTTGTTAATTCCCATGTTGCAGGGTAACAATTTTTTAAGATAGTAGAAGAGGTGCTTAACATCTGTTCTGTTATCTCTAGGGTGCTACTACATAACACCTCTTCATTATTAATTAATATTCTCATACACTCGCTCCATAGTTATAGTCGTTTTTAGCCCCACCACTAAACGTTTTTATGTTTGAAACCATTTGGCCTAGTGGGTCTTGTTTCATTGAAATTTGGTTATTTATTGAGATATTAGGGCTATAATTTAATGCAGTTGAATTTGCAACTTGAGGAGACATTCCCATAGACATACTAATTTGCTTTTGAATATCATCCATAGACTTATTAACTGCATCTGAATTGGCAGTAATACCTACTGCGATACCTTTAGGGATCCATTGACCTACCTCTTGTGCCATGAGCTTACTAGGAGAACCTATCTTGAATGCTTTTTTAATGAAGCTTGTAACATTTCCAACTAAACTAGAAACTTTATTTTTAACCCATTGAGTACCTGCAGTTATACCATTTCCAAGACCCTGTGATACGTTATAACCTATATTATGCATTTTATCTTTAATGCCATTAAACGCATCTTTAATTCCTGATACGACAGAAGATGCTTTTTCTTTTACTTTATTTGCTAGAGAAGCTATACCATTAATTAAGCCTTGCATTATATTCTTGCCCACATCACTAAATATGGTGCTTGGTGAATGTATGCCGAATATAGACTTAACTTTATTTATAATTTTCTGCCCTATCTCTGCCATTTTATTCAATACTGCTTGTTTTGCTTCTTCTACACCTTTTTTGAAGCCCTCCCAAGCATTTTTGGCAACCTCTTTTGTCTTTTCAGGCAATTCTTTGAATGCCTCTATAATACTTGTAACTATCTCTGCTATTTTTAAACCTATTTCTGGTATTATTGATAAAAAACCAATAATTAAACCACCCATTAATCTAAGACCAGCCTCTATAAATAAAGGTAAATTTTCGATTAATATAGGTATGATGCTTAAAATTGCGTCCACTATTTGAGGCATTAATGTTGGCAACATATCAGCTATCATGATAATAACATCTGGCAAGACTTTAATAAGCTCTTCTGTAATCATCATCAAACCATCTATTAAAGGTGGTAACAAAACTTTGATTAAAGTAGGTAAAGCCTTTACTATAGCATTGATAACTGCCACTATACTCTGAATAAGACTAGGCAATATATTTGTTAACAAGCTAGGCAATTTAGCTCCTATCTTTTCGACCAGTCTAGGAAGCGCCTGTGCTATACTTGTTAAAGTTCTTTCAACCACTGGTATTAAGTTCTCTAAAAACGTTTCTGCCGACTTAACAAAATTATCTATTGGTTTTGATAAATCATCACCCTTAGAAAATGCCGATAACAAGTCTTTCCAAGATGCTTTCATCATATTCATAGAACCTAATATAGTAGTACTAGCTTCTTTTGCAGTTCTACCCATAGCACCTGCAGCCTCTGCATAATACTCAATTACATCAATTATTTCATCGTTAGTTAATTCTGAAACACTAGATATTTGTCTGCCAAGTATTCCTGCCTTATTCGCAGCATCCACAAAGCCCTCTTGAGTACCCTTAATACCAATGTTTAAGTTATCTACGTATGAATAAACACCTTTTAAAGCCCAGTTAATAGCACTTGAATAAGTTTCTACAGAACCACCATAAGTATTGAATAAATCTGCTGATATTTGGAGCATCTTATTTGTATAACTAATAGCATCCCCATTTTCACTCATTCCATTTTTCATAATAGAATAAGTTTTCTCAAATGCTTCTAGATAATCATTCTGCGACATTGTTAAAGTCTTAAAGGTACTTTCGCTAGTTTTTAAGATACGTTTCATCTCTTCAGAACCAGCACCGAACAAAGATTCAAGCCCACCATATAACTGTTCGTATTGAGCATAGGCTTCTACACTTGCTTTAGTAACTTTAGCTATTGCAACCGTGGCTGCTACTGCCATTGTTCCGAAAGCTTTACCTACACCACTAGCTACCGAACTAAGCTTAGAGCTGACATCTGAACCTAATTTTTTAACTTTAGTGTCTACATCTTTAGTGTCGCCTTTAAACTTAATTAGAACTTCAGCATTATTCATATTTTAGCTCCTTTCTATTAAAAAAGGCGAGGTTTACCACCCCACCTAAAAGGTCTTTTTATTAAGCAGAAGTTACAACAGTTCCTTTACCATTGAATGGCATTTCGAAACTGAATTCTCCCTCATCTTCAGAAGAACCACCTAAATCACTTAGTGTTAAGTTAGTTGCAACTTGATAAGTTGTATATTCAAGTGTGCCATTGCTTATACCAGTTAATAAATCAAATTGAATTAACTGATTATTGAATTGAGCTATCTCACCATCTGCTAGTAATGTATGAATGTTATCTAATAAACCAGTAACACCTGCATTATTAACATCTATTTTAAGAGTTCCTGAAAGACCCATTGCTGCACCTGTTGTTATTCTTCTTTGTAATGCATCACAGAATACATAAAAATCTTTAGTTTCTAGATCTACATCTATATTGATTTCACTAGTAGTGCATATAGTTGTAAAAACTGGAGTTTCAGAAGTTCCTGTATTAATAGCTAGGTTTTTGATAAACTCTCTATTATTAATAAAATAATTCATTTTTTCCCTTTCTATGCCACTCTATTAACGATACATTTTAAAGTGGTAGTATATGCAACTCTACGTATGTCCATATACTCTATTGCTCTAGGGTTAGACATTTGCATGAAGATTATTTGCCATGTTTGATTTTTAAACTCAACATTTACACTTTTACCTATTAACTGCCCGATAGTAACGCTGGTATCTTTTTCTGACTTGATACTATCACCATATATATTTACATTGTAATAATTGAATAAAGGGTTATCACTATCATAAAAAACTACTTTTTGCCCTGCATCCTCTTGAACTACGATAACATTTATATCATTATCGTTAGTAGAATACTCAGCTTTAATTTCATAGTCATTGATAATTGAATTTAAATAATCTATTACAACCAAATTTTTGTTTTTAATATCTTGTTCTGTCATATCTCTTACAACGCCCTGACTACTGCGTTAGATGTGATCCACGCATTGTTGTATTTGAAATAAGTATGATACCATTGAGAATAACTTAATATATTAGTCCATCTAACACCATTCATCCTATAAACAAATGGAGCATAATCTGCTTTTGATGTATACCCTAACGAGTATTCAGCATTTCCACCAACTACGCCTCTGCCTAGTAAATCTCTAGACATATTGCCTGTTAACCATGGGACGTGATTTGCATCTCTTGTGCCATCTAAAGTTATTCTTGCTACGTTATGAACCGTGCGATCCATAAATCTATCTATTTGTTCTTTAGGTATCGGCTTTATGAATTTAACATCAACTTTCATTTAACTGCCACCGTAAAATTGGCAATTTTATTCCATATCCAGTTATCTTTTACTCTTAATATTGAGTATGTTCTACCATTAAACACTAATTGGTCTCCCTCTTTAACATCTACGCAGTTTTTTAGAATGTAATAACCTGTTGCCTCTGGCACGGTATAGATTCCAAATCTAACATCCTGGTCTACGTTATAAGGGCATACAACCACATCAACATTTCTTTTGTCTTGGTCGTCATAATACTTACTGCTACCTCTATTATTTTGTGTCAAAGTAGCAGGTATTCCATTAGTGATATACATTACTCACTCCAAGTTAGATTAATACCCATATTTTGATTTAGAGGAACACCTCTATATAGATAACCTGCATTTGCTAACATTTGCAAAGCAAGAGTAGAATATTTAGTTTTAAACTCGCTCTTCATTTCTCCTGCTTCTACTTTCCCTTTATAATCAATAAAAGGAATATCATATTCATACATAAATCTTAATTGCTCCATAGAAGCATTTTTTATAGCAGGAGGGACACTATCTTCATCCCAATTAGGGTTACGATAGTTAAGTCCTACCTGACTATAAATCATTATGCATGATGCCTCTATTTTCCATGTATCGTTTTCTGGCAATTCAATATTATATTTTTCTTCAAAATCATTTGAGGAAAAGAAAGTCATTTAAAGACCTCCCCTCTTATTAAGCTGATACTTCTTCTACTAATTTAAGAATAGCTTTTTCTTCTACTACTTTAGCTCCGAACATAATGTTACCTTCCATTACATAGTAACCTGGGAAACCTGGGTAGTTGCCATTGTATTCTACAAAGCTGTCGAAGAATGTATCACCAACTACTGCTAGTGGGTTATAGAAGTAACCTTTAACTCCTGATATTACGCTATCGTTGATAGGGAATATTTGAACTCCGTATGCTTCGTCAACTGTTCCCATATCTACACCTTTAACACCAACTTCAGTTTCATATTTAAGAATAGATGTTAAAGCTGATGATAAACTAGCATATTCAGTTGCAGCAAGTCCTAGTCTATAATCTTCATAAACATTGTTATTGAATAGAGTTGCTTTTAGGCTATTTAATGTACTAATATAACCTGCTTGGTCTGCTGGAGCCCATTCAGCTTCTTCAGTAACTTCTTCTGCAAGCATTCCGAAACCATAAGCATCGATTTCACTTGCTACTGCTTGGTCTTTCTTGTCCATAGCATCTTCTAGTGTATTAATAAAGTTTGTTCCTGCTACTAGTACAGGTATTCTAATAGAATAGTCCATAGGTAAATCAGTTAAGTCAACTTTTACTGAACTATAACCTAATAGACCTGGAGTTAATGCAGTAGTAATTTCTTTTGTTTCTCTAACATTTACTGTTGCATCTCCTGATTTTAATACTTCTATCATTGGAGTTCCTGTGTTTCTTAATTCTCCAATGTAATTAGGGTTTAAGAATTTATAAAATGTTGAACGATAAAGAAGTGAGTTATATATTCTTTTTGCAACACCTTGTAAATCTAATTGATAAACACCTGATTGTGTATAATTCATAATTCATTTCCTTTCTTATTTCTTTAGCAAGTCTCTTAAACTTGTTTTACGAGTTACATTAATCTCGTGTGTTTTAGTAGGTTCTCCACTAAACTTTGTTTCATCAGGAACGTCTGCTTTAGTTTCTTCAGTTTTAGGAAAATATGTACCGTTGAAATTTTCTTTAATAAGCCCTAATGCTTTTGCATCGTCTTTTTCATCAGCATATAAACTACTTCTTAACTTTGAAACCTCTTCAAACTTATCTCTAGGGAAACCTAGATCCATCATTTCAACTTGTAGCTTCAAACCATTTTTTTCACCATTCATTGCTACATTTTTCTCTTGCAAGTCATTGTAACTTTTCTCGAGGTCATTGTATTTAGATTCCAACTCAACATATTTGTTAGTTGCTTCTTTCATAGCCTCTTGTCTAGCTTCATCAACTTCGCTTGATAAAACATAACCTTTTCTGGCATCTTTCTCGAGTTTTTCGATGTCAAAATCATCATTGGATATCTCGAGTTCCTTGTTTTTTCGATATTTAACAATATCCATTTTTTCTCCTCCATAATCTAGAATTTAAAGAGAAGTGCAAATTTTGGTACCTTTTGCTTAAAGTTTAAAGACATTCAAGTCCTGGTCTATCTGTATATGGCTACTGCTTGTTTCTGCAATGATCTAGTTGGCAGTTGTTCCTGTAATTCTCTAATGCTTTTGTTTATCTTGTTTCTTTTTTGATTTAACTTGTCGTATTCATCAAAAGCACTTAAACCTTTTTGTATTTTCATATCACTAGCGATTTTAGATTTCTCTAGTGTTAAACTATTTAATTTTTGTCTAATGTGATACTGTTCGTTTAATTCACTATCACTAAACGATGGTGTGTTAAACGCTACGCCTGGTCTATATATCAGCAACTCGCACTTGCAGTTAGGATGTAATATATCTCCATGTCTTTCATCTAACTCACCTACTAGGTCTATAACTTCTTCTTTAGTCATAACCCTATTCTGATGCCATCTACATTCATCGCAACTGAATGGGTGATATGGTATATAGAAATTTATATAACCTAAATCATCAGCATCATTTAAAGTCGTATTCCAAGCTACTCTTGTCATATTAGTGTTATGTATCATAGAACAATACGTACTTGCCTCTACGTGTCTTATAACTTTACCTTTAGAGTAATAAGGAACTAACTTGTCATTGTACTTTTCAACTTTTTTTGATAAATATTCAGTCTTATTGCTTTTATACACGGGTGATTTTAAAGTCTTTTTATATTGTGTTACGTTATATTCTTTCAACTTCTTTTCGGTCTTTAATATCAGCAATGCCGATGCCATAAGCAAGAAACTTGTTATTGCTTTTTCGTTATTCTCGCCATATTCGGTTTCCTGTAACATCTCCATATTATTCTCATGTATAATCTCCGAATATTCATTTAAAGCACTTACTAAATAATCATGAGGTGCTTTCCCCCATATCTTTTCTAACTTCTTTTCAAAATAATCAACATCTCTCCCCTCATTTAAACACTTAAAGAATAATTCTTTCGTTTTATTCTGTAATTCGGTATAATCTTGATTTACTTTAAAAACACTTTTATTAATGTATTCGTTAGAATTCTTCATAACTTATATTTATATCTTTCTCTTCTTCTTTATAAGCTTTGATAAGACTTTCCTCGTCAGTCTTTTCATCTATTAATTTATTTAGTATTGGTGTGATTATTTTTGCTCTTATGCTATAAGGAACCATTGATGTTCTTTGAACTTTAGACAATACATCCAACTTCTTCATATCATCAAATCTTTCATTTGAACCATAGTCCCATATAATCTCGCTAGGTATAGCATTTATTGTTATTCCCTGACTTTGTTGTAACTTGACTATATTCTCGATTAATTTATTGATTTGAGGCTCTATTTGTTTCTTTATTGCCTCAACAGTCATTTCAGTTGTATTAGCATTTAAGTCTATACTTGCCACATTTTGATATGTGTCTTTTTCATAACCAAAAGTAGCAGGGCTTAAATTTGCCATTTGTATTATTTGATAATCGCAAAACTTAAACGTATCTATGTATTGTTGAACTCTTATATCACCCTGTAAGAATTCGAACATTTGGTGCTCTCTATCTCCAGGTAATAAAGTGAAATAATCTTTTATGTGATTAACTTCGATAGTCTTAACATCATATATGTTAGATGCAGGAGACCACGCACTTGATATATCTCCACTTTGATAATGTTGAGTAGTAACGATTCTTGTTTTTGTCTTTTCAATTTCCTCTGCTAGAGTATTGAATACAATCATTTCTTGATTAATGAACTTTTCACTATCTTTGAAAAAGTCCTGACCTATATCGATATTAATAATAGGCTCATAAGGTAAATTGTATATATCTTTATAATTGCTTTCAGTTATCTTATTGAACTTCCATAAAGGCATCTCTACCCAGTCTTTATCTTTATGTTTCTTTTCATAAGCCTTGAAAGTAATAACTGATGTTCCATCACCCTTAATCTCGATATGTCTTTTAAGACTATAATCAGCCTCTTCACCCTCAAAATCTTGGATGATATCACATCTAATAATCTTGTCGTATTTTTGCTCTAAATTATGTATGTCTTTTTTTCTGATACATTCTAGGTATACTTTGTCTCCAAATTTATGAATGTATATGAACGCTTCTTTGTCATATATTGCCTCTTCTAACGCTTCACCTAATGTTGGCATGATCCAGTTAACATCTAAACCATCAGTTTGTGTTACTAAATCAGAACCGAATAACTGGTTTCTTATATAAGTGGCAATTTTCTTTGCACTAGGAGCTATCACATATCTATCTTCATATTTAATATTTGGCATCCCATTAGTTGTACCTGGCAATGTAACCTTTGCTTTTATTCTGATAAAAGGTGACTGCAATAATTCATGTGCTCTAATACTTCCCTTAATCATTTATTTCCACTCCCATCTCGAGTACTACACCCCAGTAGGTTTTTCTCTTGACCTCATCAGTCTTTAGTAATCTGCTTGGTCTTACTACTATTCCAACGCACTCATTATGAAATAGCTCTTTATGACCTATAACTCTTAAATAGATGCTATCTATATCATCAACGTTTCTTACTCTTATTTTTTTAATGAGTATGCCATTATAGAATAGATACATTTTCCATTTACGATTTTTATATCTTGCTTTTAGTTTTTCAAACATAAAAAAGCACACCCTCTTTCCAAGGTATGTGCTTCCTTTTGCGACTTATTCAGCCCAAATTGCACTTCAATTCCTCTTAATTATAATACTTTTTGGAATATTTGAAGTACCAACTTTTGAGGTGTCATGACACTTCATTTTTGGCACCTCATTTTCTTTGAATATATAATGGTCTTTGTATACCTCATATACTTCTATCTTCTTACAATTCTTACATGGTATAGATAACATTAAAGGTAGTTCCTGACTTATTCCCAAGCCCTCAAGATTTTTAAGATACTCTTCGATGTTAATCTTACATAAGAACCTATGTGTCTTTTTGCATTTAATAATCATATTACAGGAGCCCTCCCTGTATACATAAACTCCATTATGATATATCTTGTTCCATCAACATAATGGTCGAAATCTTTAACATAGGCGTTTATGCCCTCTTTTTCACTTTTTAGCTTGTCATAATGATAACTCTCTAGTTCTTCTAGACCTATATCATGTCCCCCATATACAGGTTCTTTGTTCACAAAATATCTTATATGAGGCATCTCAATTATCTTTAGAAACTCTTTATAGAATAAACTTTGCATATACTGGACGCTTTCATCCACGCTTATATTATTCTTTTTAGCAAGTTCATGTCTTACGCCATCAACCGTTAGTCTGTTACTAAAATGACTTGCCTCACTATCTATAACAAGTGTATTGATAGGTATATGCTTATATTTATTATGCAAGTACTCCACAAATGCTTTTAACTGCCCCGAATAGTATTCAGTAGTAGGGACATCACCCTCTATGCTAGGATCATGATAATACTTGTCTAATAAAACTAGATTCCATAATCTTGTTTCTTGGTTCTGTGCTAGTGCTACTGCACTAAAGGTCGTAGGGTTTGTACTACCATAGTCGCACCCTATACCTATTTCTCTTATAACATACTTTTCTTTTAGCTCTTCTTCAGTCATCCTAGGTATATGATTAAAGACTTTTCCCTCTGCTACCACCCATTGATTAAATATCTTTTGTTTTCTTAATGAACCATCAGGAAAAGAGTTTACTACTTGTTTTATCTTTTCTTCTGTATCTAATACAGGGTTATCAAACGGGTAGAACACATACTTTTTCCACTCGTTACCATCTACATATACTTTTTTGTAAGGGTGGTTTTGTGAACCCTCTACATTGAAACTATCTATTCTCTTGTAATATGGATGCCCTGCATAACTTATCATTCTACCGATTAATTCATCATAACTTTCTCTTAATTGTCCCTGCGTGTATATCCTTGCACTTTCATCGCACCAAACGAATATTAATGGCTTACCAAGTATCTTATTAAACGATAACTTGCTATTAAACCCAAAAAAGTAAAACTTCATGTTATATATTTCTAGATACTTGTCCTGTTGACCGTACTTTAATACATACTCTTTACCGTTTCTAAAACCATATTCCTTTTCAAGTATGTTTACTATATTATCAACTATATTAGATTTAATAGTATCGGTAGTCCATCCTATAATAGCTCCTGCATATTCTCTTTCAATATAACCCTCTTTTTCACGTTCTTGTTTTTCATAGTTTTTAAGGGCTTGAGCATATTCTATTAATGCACCACATATATCATAAGTTTTACCACTTTGTACCGAACCCAATACACTTATGTTAGGTATATTAGGGCTTATTATATCATTCCTTAATTGTATCTGCTTCTTCGATAATATCATCTTGCACCTCTTCTTGAAGTGCTTTTATTTTCTTTTTGTTTTTGCTTATCTTTTTAGTAGTTTCTTTTTGGCAGTCATTAGATTTAATGTCTTTTAATACTAGCTCTTTATTTTCTAGTTCTAGCTTTTCTTTTTCTGATACTATTCTGCCACCACTATTTTTAACTAACCATCTTTTGCCTAGTTTTATGAATTCCATTTATTTTTCCTCGCTTTCATACATATATTTTTCTAATTCTTCATTATTAACTACATTTATTGTTACACTTGGAGTTTCTTTTGTTTCTTCGTTTACATCCAACTCACCAAGCATTTTAGCTATTACTTTATAAGCCTCTGGGTTACCACCTTTAGACTTATCTATTGCATTGGCTATTAAACCAAGCGCCACATTGTCTTTATATGTACCCTGGTCTTTATATTTCTTTTCTAGCATCATTTCTAGGGTTTTACGCATCATGGCATTTTCTCTTCTAGCTTCTCCACTGGCTATTCCACCTTTTCTTGCTATCTCTACCTGTTCTGCACCTGCTTGAAACTGTGTTGCTTCATTGTTTGGTACTGTACTTGCCACTATATCACCTCTTTACCAACTTCCCGTAAAACTATGCCATGTATAACCCTCATCTTTTGTAAAGAAATAACTTCTAGGGTATACACTAAAATGTTTTATATGTTGTTCTTCATTTTTATCTCTATCTATTCCTAATAGTTCTAAGATATTAGACATTATGCAAGTATTAGTTTCTTGATACTTAATATAATCAGTCCATACATCATACATTTTAAAGTCTATGCAATTATAATAATCTAACATCATTTTTATAACTGGGTTACCTTTTTCAGCTCCTAATGTTGCTGTAACTGGATAATGTACATCTTCAAATCCAGTAAAAGCCTCTTCATTTAAGAATGGATCTAAACTCTTATACACTTCTACATCAGTATCCATATAAATTCCACCCTCGGTATATAACGCATATAATCTTATAACATCAGAAGTAAAAGCATATTTTTTGTTGTTGTAACTTTCTCTAGTAAAATCATTGTAATTAATATCGAAGTTTTCTTCATTCCACTCTACTATTTCATAATCTGGCATATATTTTTTCCAGCTTTCGATACAACGCTTTATTTTATCGCTTTTTTCGCCATGCCCTAACCATACATAATGAATCTTTTTAGGTATCATAATTGCTCCTTTTTTAAACGCCATGCCAACCCTCCAACGACCTTATAAGACGTTCGCTCGTTCCCTCTATTTGCGACCCTTGTTTTTATATTATTTCTACTAAATTCTTTTCGAGTAACTCTTGTGCTCTTTCTTCATATACGCTCCATTCATGACCTCTAGGCAAATGTTTTCCTAGTTCTATGTCCTTATAAGAGCGTTTGCTCCTTATTTTTACTATTTGTTTTAAGTCCTCTTCATAATGACTTTTGCTTTTGTATATGAGTTTTTCATAGTTGTCTTTTAGTTTCTTAAATTCAAACTTTGGTATTTTTTTAATCTTTTTAACAATGTCATCTATGTTGCTACAATCAAATTCCATGATGTAAGCATTAACATTGTCTTTTACACCTATTTCATCCAAATAAGGTAATGGTGTTACTATTACAGGCTTGTTTCTGTATAACATCTCATTAATGCTATAAGAAAGTCCCTCGGTATCTGATAATTGTACTAAATAATCTGCATGATCAAACCAATACCCTAAATCTATTCTAGGTGTCGTGTATATTATATTTTCATTATCTATCTCTTTTTTGTCGTTTGTAAACACGTACCATATATAGTCAATTTTTGCTTTGTTGAGAGCTTGACCTAACTTTTCCATGCGTTCTTTACCTTTTACTCTTGATAATCTTGTTGCACTTATTAATACTAATGGTTTTCTTTTTTCGATAGATAATGGGTTATATAGTTGAATAACATTCTGCTTGCCTGTTATTCTTTTAAAACTTTCTTCGATGTATTTTGTTATCGCTATATAACTTGTTATTCTTGGATGTGTCGGAGGTTTTATTGTATATGCTGGGTTTTCATAATCTGCATGAATTCCCTGATATATTTTTGCCTCTTCACATATATAATCAATTATTGATGTATCATAATTAATTAATGCCACTTTACAATTAATCATTTGTTTGTCGTGTTTATATGTCTTGCAGTATTTCCTGATTCTTCGTAGTTGTTTTATGTTTCCTGTTTTATATACAACTGCTATGTCGTAATCTTTAAATTTTTTGACTAACTCATATATCCACGTTTCAACTCCACCAATTTCACTTATGTCTTTACAATAAAATATATTTGCATGTTCTATCATATGCCCTCTTTTTACTCGCTTTTTCCTATCATCGCAAGAGCGATTAAAGTTAAACATACAATTAACGTAATTGCTATATATTCCATGATATATACCTCCTATAATATTTTTGTGCCCGTATCTTTAAGATTAATAGTATATTGGTGTTTACTATGAAAAAAGTAATTATTTATGTCAAAATTAGTGAACCTTGATAACATATCTTTATTGTCAGAATGAAAATGATTATTTGTATTAGCAACTTAATTATTTTTATACGTTAAGGAGTAAAACGTATATAAGAGATACGGGCACGGTTTTAACTTCTACATATCTTCTTTATTTTTGCGTTTATGTCTTTTGCAGTCTTTAATGCCTCGTTTTTATCTACAAAGCATTTTTGTACTTTATAAGGGTTACTTACTACATATACAAGAGCAACCTCTACTGCTTTTTCAGTTAATACAGTCATGTCTTTTTCTTTACCTGTTATTTCGCTTTTAGGGACTGCTTTTTTAATTGTTTTTGTGTTATAAGGTAAATCTTCTATCGCCTTACTAAAAACTGCAACCTCATACTCGCTAGACACTTTTTCGCTTGGTCTTTCTTTAGGTATCTCGAAAGCATCACATCTGCATATTAATGCTCCTGTATTCATTTCAAAATAATTCCCTTTTACATCCTCATAACTAGAAAATTCTTTGTCTTCTATTGTTACATTCTTCATAAACTCTAATAAGTCGTTTTCAAAATTTATTTTCATATAATACCTCCTACATTGCTTCTTAAATTATCTTTTAATCTTTGGTCTAGTTCTTCGTTTGATATGTATATGTCAGGAATAGCATTGATCCTTTTAAGCTCTCGCCAGTATTTTCTTTCTTCTTTGTCTTTTATCTTTGCTAGATTAATGCTCCTAGACTTAATAATTGGATATAATGGCTCATTTTCAGGTATGCTTTCTAACTTTATACTGAACTCTTCATAACCTAGATTCAGGAATTCTTCATATCTCATATTTTCATACCTAGCACAATAAAAATCATATAACTGATGCATGTCTTTATCGTATGCTAGACATATAAGTGTTTGTGCTACTCTTTTGGTTTTGTAACCGTTATTTTCCTCTGGGCGTTTTTCCTAACAATGCCTCTGTTAGTTCTTGACTAAATTTTTCTATTTCATCATCTGATAAGTCTATGTCTTGTATCAAATCTAATAAACCTAGATTAAACTTCTTTTGGCATATCTCGTCAAAGACTTTTGATACTTCATCATTTATGTATAAATTCTCTAGCTCGGTCTTGTTTGTGTTGTCATAGTAGGTCTTGCCATCTTTTTTTATCTCTTTAGTGTATTCTTTTAACGATATACCCTCTTTAGTGGCATCATTAATCATTTTTAGCCTTGCAGTCTTTGTTGCACCCTGCATCTTTGCCATAATGCCTACTTCTGTTTTAAAATCTATCTTTTTGTCTTTATATTCAAGTGTATAATCATCTACACCATTTTTAGTAATCTTATATTTTTCCATAGTTTGCCTCCATATATATTAATTTTAAACCAAATAAAAAAAGTCGAGGTACCAACTTTCAGGTGTCATTGATACCTCATTTTTTGATACTTTTGAATATTCTTTTAATGGTAGTTTCCGAGTAGCCGACCTCGTTTCCTATTTCCCAATAGTATCTTGACCTACCATTTTTTTCTATGAATTCTTTGTCGTCCCTTAAAGCTATTATCTTTTCTTTTAACTCTGCTTCTTCATCACTTGCCTCTTTTTTTAAGAAATGTTGTATAGCTCTTTTCTTTGCCATTAATAACGATAACTGATTATTAATTCTTTTTAACTCTTCTTTTTGAGATTTAATATTAATTTCATCCATTATCTACCTCGTTGTATATTTCGTCTAATTGCCTTAATACATAATGCAGGAAATTAATAGTATCATCTAAAGTGTTTTTATCATAATCAAACTCTTTAAGCATTAATCTTATGTTATCTAATCTTTTTCTCATATTTCCCTCTTTCTTTTTTTATTTTTTTGGCATTTCATAAACAAAACCATAATATTTCTTTTCTATAAACTCTTGTATCTCATCTAATACCTCTAATGCTCTTTCTTTTGTTGCATACGATCCTAATCTTGCTCCACCATTATGTTTTTCCCCCATTATCACATAATCTTTGTCTTTTTCCTGATAACCTACATAAACACTATTTATCTTTGCTAATTCAAATCTGGTTTGTGTTCTTACCCACAATTCCATTACTTACACCACCTCAATATACTTTCCATATCTATCTCTTTTTGTGCTTTGTTGTTAAAGCTACATAAAGGAATGTCCCTATCACTCATACTATATACTACTATAACTTGTATGCTTTCTTTAGAATCCATAATAACGCGTAATATGTTCTCTAATCTATCTCTGCTTGAGGTTGTTTGTAATAATTTCCAACCTTTTTGGTTAATATTTCCATATACTACAAAATCATTCATTGTTGTCATCTCCTAAATAATCAAATATAGTGCTTTGTTTTTGTTCTTTAGGCAAGTTGCATACATATTCTATTCTTGCTTTTGATATAGGCAAGTATTCTTCTGTTAGTTCTATGCCTACATATTTATAATTCTTATCTCTTTCGTGGTTTTCATACATAACAGCTTTGCCTGTGCTACCAGAACCATTAAATGGGTCAAGTACTGTTCCACCGTTTGGAGTGACAAGCCTTACTAGATATTGCATAAGTTCTGTTGGTTTTACTGTTGGATGTGTGTTTTTGTGTGGTGCTTTTTCACTTCCAAATTTGCCACTTGCACTATTTACATCTTCTAAATAATTGCCAATGCCTCCACCACCGCCAACACATTGTTTAGTTTCAAACTCATCTAACCCCTCATCTCTATCTTTCTTACTTGCTTTTGCATTATAGAAGTATCTTGAGGCAGAACCACTATCTTCATAATGGTTACCTGTAAAACCAACTTTATTCATAAAATCAACCACTATGTTGTCTTTTGTTTTTGTTTTGTCATTATTTTTCCAGCCCGTTTTAGTATAAGGAAACCCACCACATACTTCATCAAAATCTGTTTCATCATAAGTTAGTATTGTGTTTGCAGGGAACCTACCTACTGTTTGTGTTGTTATTCCTGTCATCTGTGTATGGTGTCCTGTTCCTAATTTATTTCCATGATATTTTGTCATATCTTTTTGTAATTGTGTTATAATTTCATTTCCAACTCTACATTCATCAATATTTATTCCACCAACACCATATTCTATTACATTATCTACTAAACTGCCTTTAAATGGTTTTCTTGCTACTATAATAGGCTCAAATGATGGTTTTAATGCAGTTCCCCAACCTTGCCATTTGTTTTGTGCTTCTTTTATTTCATATATGCCTTTTTTAAATCCACATTTCTGTTCTATTTCATTTGGGTTGTTAAAATCTTGCTTCCTAATTTTTGAACCTATTATCTTGCTTTCCACCCCATTTTTCTTATCAATAGCAAGTCCTACATTCATACTTTTAGGGAATCCTGAACCATACATCCAGCATATTGTATCTCTTATTTCAAACCCTGCGTCCTCAATGGCACAAGCTATTCTGTGAAATGTACGGCTACCACCAAAAGCCAATAAATAGCCACCTGGCTTTAAAATTTCGTAACATTTTCTCCAAGCATCTATGTTGTATTCAATGCCAGAACCGTCCCACTCTTTACCCATAAAACCTTTGCTTAACCTTTGAAAAGAACCATCTTTACCATATTGACATTCCACACTGTTTTCTTTGTCAAACCTTTTTGTTATGCTAGTTAAACCATAAGGTGGATCAGTCACTATTGAATCAATGCTATTTGGTTCTATTACCTCAAGCATATCTAACATATTGCCTTGATATAGTTTGTAATTTTCGTTTTCGCTGTATAGCCTCACTTAAACCTCCACTTTATATTCCATACTTTCAAATTGTTCTTTTGTTACTATTGAATATATATCATCAAAATAATAACTATAATATGGGTCGTTATAATCTTCTTTAAAAGGTTTACCGTCTTTTATTTCAGTTACCATTACACCATTAACATAATCTCCAACCTCAATTAAATCTATTATGTTAGGGCTTGATTTGATAATATCTTTCTTTTTAAACCAAGTGTGTGTTTCAACAAATACCATATCTTTATCAAAAAAAGACGGTATAATTTTTCTTATATAACCTTTTTTAGTTCTTATATAATCTCCAACTTTCACTTAAACCTCCATAATAACTCAACGCATATTGCTATTAATATAAGCAATATAATAAACACTAGGTATATATCACCATTAATGATTAAGGTGTTTAGCCAGTCAAATATTGTTTGTATCATTTATTCCACCTTTTCTGCTAAATCAGCTAATCTATCGTTTTCTTGTTGTAATTCAGCATTCTCACTTAACAAGCTACTATACTCGCGTTCTATCGTTTGTAAATTAGTTATGTAATCTAATAATAATTTTGAACTATAATTATTTAGTCTTAATTCATCAATTGCACTTGCTGGCATAGTTTCTATTTTTGAACCATCTTCACATACTTCAATAGTATGTTTTCCTGCAACAATATCTAATTGATTTATTATTTCTTTTATCTCATCACTCATTGTTATTCTCCTTTGCTTTCAAGATATTCAAGACAATCTATTATTTCGTTGATTTTGTTTTTAAACAAATGATTTTGCTCCTCTTGTTCTAAATGATAATAACCATTATTTATTTTTTCAGGTATTCCCTTTGGTTCTTCTAGGGTTTCTACTTCGTCATTTAAAATATCATATATATTAAAATCAGTTGTTAATGCTATCCAATTACTGTTTATAACACTTCTAAAATAACCCTCAGGGTGTTTATGATATCTATAATTTTCAAATATTATTTCATTTGGTGCTTCTTCACCATTTGCTATTTTGTCTAATAAATCTATTACCTTCATTCTTCATTCACTCTTTCTAATATTTCTAATAAATCATTGCCTTCTTGAGTGCAAAGTTTTCTTTCGCATGTTTCATAAGTCATGTTTCTTTCTATATATTCCCTAACCAAAGCAATAACTGTTACTAAACCATCAATCTTTTTTTCAAGCTCTTGATTTTCCTTAATTTGTTCTTTTAGTTCCTGCCTTAATTCCTTAATTATTTTTTCTTGCATTATTCATCACACTTTCATTGAATTGTTTTCTGCTTTCAACATAGGCATTATCTCTTTGGTTTGTATAAATAAAGCTACATACTAGTATCACTATTAAAGACATTATTGTTATACCTAGGATGTATAGTGTTATCTCATATCTAGTCATCATACACCTCGACAAGTTTCACCCATCTATGATTTTTAAAATCTCTTTTTTTCTTAACATATTCGCATCTGACTTTGCTTAAATGATTATGGATATTTTCAACTCTTGTATTAAAATATTCAGCACATTTTTTTCTATCTTTAAATTCCATTAATAGATTATCTTCTAGATCATACATCAATATCATTTTGCCATCTCCTTTTTCTTGTATGAAGATAATACACCACTTCTTCTATACAAATTAGTTCCATATTTCTTTACCTGATAATTGACTATTCTTGTATATAATCTTGTATAATCTATGTCTATGAAATCTTTTAAAACTCTTTTGAATTCCCCTGATCCTTTGAATGTACTATCTTTGAATACTTCAAATAGATAATTTTCTATGAATTCTTTTTTCATTTTCTTTCACCCACTCTTTACAAGATTTTTTATACTTGCTCTTAAACACATCTATGTGTAAACTCCCATTAATCAACCAAACAACCCACATATTCAAATATTTGTCTTTCTCAATTAGCATTTTCTACTCCTTAACATAAAATATATTTTTCCAATAAACCAAATCTAACCCCACATCGCTTGCCATATCTAAAAGAATCTCTAATAACTCTTTCATCTCTTTGGTAGTCATTTTTGAACTACCTAGATAACACTTGTATACATAGCACCTGTGATTATTCACATCTTGATACCTGATGAATTCTACACCTCTAAAGTTTTGTCTTAAATCTTCTAACATTTCTCTAGAGGTGATAACATATTCACTTTTTGCATCTGCCCTTTTAATAGCATCCAAATATATTTTGTAATCATCCTCAAATTGAACTTTTGCTATTTGGTGTATTAATTTCCACATATACTTATTTTGTTGCAATGTCCTGTGTTTTTTCTTATCTTCTACTTTAAAATAGAACTCATCATCATTTTTGAATTTTTCTAATATTTTTTTAAAATTTTTAACACTCCCTATAAATTCCATAACTTACCTCTTAAAAGGGAAGCTCGTCATCATTGATTACAACCTCTTTGCCAAACATTTCAAAAGGGTCTGTTTCTTCTTTAATTTCTTCTTTTCTTTCTTCTACGTGTTCTTTTACTTGCTTATAATCTTCCTGAGTATATTCTCTTGGTTTCCTAGCGATTATTTCTATATCATCTGCTACTAGACTTAAATTAGTTTCATTATGCCCTGCGTGTTCGTTGTATCTTGTTTCTACTTTGATATAACCACTTATTCCAACCACATCACCTTTAGCAAGATATTTACTAGCAAATTCTGCAGTATTTCTCCATAATTCACATCTGATAAAATCTGCATCATATTTACCCTCGTTATTTTTAAATCTCTTTTTTACTGCTACCGATAACCAAGCAAAATTTACATTTGATTTAGTGGCGTATAAGCTAATATCTTGACTTACACGCCCTGTTATATTAAATCTATTCATTTATTCCTCCTTTAAAATATCATGTAATTCTTTTGCATTGTTCTTGTCAAATGTATGTGTTTGATAATATTCACCATTTTCATCATCAAATACAAAACGTTCTTCAAGATATTGATTAGCCTTGTCTATTTTGGATTGTAAATTAATTGTCATTGCTATATAACCCTTTAATAATTCTACTAGATTTTCTTTTGTTGTTGGTATTTTGTATTTTTTTCCATTTTTTTCATATTTAATATTTAGTTGTTCCAATGCTTTTTCTAATTCATTCATCTATTCCACCTCCACATTCACTATTTCTTCTAGTATCATTTCTTTTTTTAGATACTCTATATCATCATCTTTGTCATATTCTTCATTTGTTACTTTATCTAATGCCTCTACTCTATCTTTTGCTCTTACTGATATTTGTATAGGCATTGTAACCATTGCAGTTACTACATATTCATCCATATTCTCTTTAGCATCATAATCTATTATTGAGTTTAATACTGGGTCTAATATCATTTATTTCATCTCCTTTAATCTTTTTTCATAGTCCTCTAGTTGTTCTACTGTCATTTCTTTGTCTGAATCTACTTTGTAATGTTTTAAAGCTTTGCTATGATCTACATTCTTTTCCATCTCTAGTGTTTGAATACTAGCTAATAACCACGCTCTATTATCTAACTCTTCTTCACTTGGTTTTACTAAACCAGTTACTATCTCGATAACTTTAACTATTGTTTCATCTTTAGTGTTATTCATTAACCACTCTACATATTCAGGTTTCTCTTCATATATCTCTTTTATTGTTTTTCCTGAATACTTACCAAAATTGATTTTATATTCTTCTGCTTCTTCTTTGCTTATTGTTTGATTATTAATAGCATTTTGTACCTCTTCTGCACTTGCTACACTTACATCTATTCCAAAACCTGCTATTCCTAGAGCTCTACCTATTGCCGATGTTTCACAATTCTCGATATAACTTGTTTTATTAATAAATGTACTGTTTTCTTTTTCATAAGCAGTACCAGTTGCTAATAACTTGTTGTCGTTCCATATAGTTGCTTTAAATATACAAACACCATTTTCATTGCTTAACATTTCAGTTTTTATTGTTCCATTAGGGTATACCATCCTAAATGCTTTAATTCTTTGATTAACTTCTGCATAATCTTTTCCCTTTATGTCAGTTGTTTTTATTTGTTCGTTAGCTATTGCTAAATCTAGATAATTAATATTCATTCTTAAATCACTCCTTTATAATATTCAAAATATTCTCTTTCTTCTTTTTCTCTAATTCTTTTTGCTTTGTTACTAACCAAATCATCATTTTCTGCTTGTACTTTTCTCCTAGCTCTTGTTATACTTTCAAAACTAGGTAAACCATACTCTTTATGTTTTTTCATTATGTCTAAAAATGTCTTTGTCTTTATTTCAGGCTTTATCATGTAATACACACTACCAACTAGATAAAAGTCATCTTCTCTAGTTGCAGGGTAATACTCTAATAATTCCTTAACAATAGATTCAACTTTTTTCACTCTTAAACTCCTTTAATAACATTTCCATTTCTTTTTTTTCTTCATTGCTTAACTTTTCGCTTATAATTTTTTTATCAAACCATTCAGGTAATATATTATTTATATTTTTATTACTTGTATTTTTAATACTTGTATTTTTATAGGTAACATTTTTGTTACTGGACGGGTAACATTTTTGTAACTGGACGGGTAACAAATTTGTTACTCGAATCTCTCTTCTTGTTATCTCAAAGCCCTTTTTTTCATAATGGATCTTTAGATATTTTTTTTCTTCTAATTTTCCTAGTTTTCTTGATATGGTTTTTTCGTGAGTTCCAAATACATTTGCTAGATATTGGTTACTTGCATAGCAATAACCTTTCTCTGCGCTTAAACTTGATAAGATTATCAATAAACCAACCTCATTTTTTATACTTTTATCTAAAGCCCATTTGTTAAGAGCTAGTGCATAACCATTTTCCATATATTAACCCTCCATAAGTACTAATTCTTTTAAACTGAAAGCAAGTCCTACTTGAACCATCCAAGTCATTACATTACTGAATATTCCTGCATCTCTTGTAAACATTGCTCCAAATGCTAATACTGCATAAATTAGTAAACCAATATTCAATACTTTTCTCATTATTACACCTCTTTTCCTAATACTTTTTTTTCAAAATAACTCTTCGGTATTCTACCTCTGATTATTAATATTTCAGGTTGTTCCTGTTTTAACATCTCTTGTAATTTTTTTAAGATGTTGTATGCTTTGCTAATACTACAATTTAGTATGTTTGATATATCTTCTTTGCTATACATTTAAACCTCTTTTCTGTGACTTTTAGGCACATCGCGTTCCAAAAAAATATGTGACTATAAGGAACTTAATGTACTACAAAAAAGTCATCTAATTTACATCCTAACACATCTGCGACCCTTTTTAATTTCCATACTGGCATTTCAAAAGGCTTTGTTTCTATTCTTATATACGTTTGTTTGCTAATTCCTAACATTTTTGCTACATCTAATTGATATAAGCCTCTGATGATTCTTTGTGCTTTGATGTTTCTTGAAACTGTTAGATTGTCCATAGCTTCCTCCCTTCTTGTAATTTAATATTATCACGTCTGTGACTTAAAGTCAACAATTTTTATATTATTTTTACATTTTTGGTGTTTGCTTTACAAAAAAATGTGTTGTATAATTAAATCACAATACAACTTATGGGTTAAAAAAAGGAGTTTTATAAATGAATTATGATGAAAAAATATTTGCCAAAAATATAGAGTGGTTAATCAATACAAAAAGGATCTCTATTAAAACATTATGTGCTTTGATAAAAAAAGACAGAACACTAGTTCAAAGATGGAAAACAGGCGAAAGACAACCAATAGTAAAAGATGTTTATTTGATATGCAACTTTTTAAACATTTCTATGGATGATATTATTACAAAAGATATATCTCAAATGGAAAAATATCAAAAATAATCAAAAAATAGAAAAGAGAAAAACACCATGGAAAAATACTACAAAAAAACACGTTATCAGAATATCTATAAACACGAGAAAAACAAGAATTATATAATCACTATATCAAAGATTAATAGCACCATATCACGTTTTAATGGCGACAAGATATATTCTATTGATATTGCTTTAAAAGTTAGAGATAGCTACACAAACAAGCAATTAAACAAATCTAATATATCTTTTGAAGAATTATATAATAAATACCTTTACGAGTGCGAACACGTTTACAAAATGGCATATAACACTCTAAAGAAAAAGAAAATGTTTTATAATATAGAATATCATAGACTTTCAAAATATAAGATTAATCAAATATCTAAAAATGACTTAATCTTATTTTTTAACTCGATTAATAGAACCACTAAAGAAAAAAACGAACTTTTAAAGATGTTAAAAGCCTTTTTCACGTGGTGTTGTAAAAATGAATATCTAGACATATCACCTGCTCTTTATATAACTAAAGAAAAAACCACTAAACCTATTCTTAATTATTGGTTACAAGATGATATAAATAGATTCATTAAAACGCTCAATAATAACTTGAATGATCCATCAGCAAGACTTATAAAGATACTAACTATATCAATGTTATCACTCGGATGTCGTCTAGGGGAACTACGAGCCCTCACATTCAACGACATAGACTTTAACAAGAAAATCATCACTATTAGAAATTCTATTGAATATGACACATCTTTGAACCGATTAAAAGGCAATTCAAAAAACACCATGGCACAAAGAGATATATTTGTAACTGATAAATACCTAAATGAGATTTTTGAATATAAAAAATTCTTAACTAATAATATAGGCGTCCAAATAAAAAAAGATACACCTTTATTGTTAAGTGTATCAACTGGTAAACAAATAAGTGATGTATCATTAAGAAAACATTTCAACCATTATATTGAACTTGCAGGAGTACCAAAAATAAGAATGTATGATTTAAGACACACCTTTGCTACTCTAATGATGGAACAGGGCATTGATATGTATGTGTTAGAGAAATCAATGGGGCACTCTAAAATATCTACTACTATTGATGTGTATGGCAATGTGTCAACTAACTCTAGAAAAAAAGTGTCAAACATTACTGATGATTTTTATTAAAAATTTTCTTTTGAGTTGTCATCTCATTGTATAAATCATTGTATAAAATTAAAGAAGCCCCTAAAATAAAGGCTTCTAGAATACAATTTGGTGACCCGTACGGTATTTTATTTTTATTATCATAAGTTTATATGCTAGTAAATTCCTAGTATTCTATTCAAATAATTCACATAATTATCAAAATATCATAGTATAACCATTGTATAAAATTGGAGGTATAGAAAATGTCAAATAGAACTAATGCACTTGACATATCTGAAAGTGTTAAAAGTAAAGTATGGGAAAGAGATAAACATAGGTGTGTGGTATGTGGTAGTTACCAAGCAATGCCTAACGCTCATATTCTATCAAGGGCTCATGGTGGTCTAGGCATAGAAACTAACATTGTAACTCTATGCACTGAATTAAGTCCTTTAAAGTGTCATAGGCGTTTTGATTTTGGAACTAAAAAAGAGCATGATGAAATACTCGAGATAATCACGGGTTATATGAAAAGCAAATACCCTGGATGGTCTATAGAAAATCAAAGATACAAAAAATAGATGCCTTATAGGCATCTACGAGTTATTTTGTTTTCTAAAAAAATATTAGAAAAATACTAGGTGTAAAAATGAGAAAAACATTGAATTTTCACACCATATAAAGTATAGCAAATTAATATCTCATTGTCAATGGTTCGCCTCTTAAAATATACTTATCTTTTATTAAAGGCTTACCTTTTGCGTTCTTATCGTGCTCGTGGGCTTTAAAGAATTCATCTAATAAAAAGTCCATCATTTCTCTTTGCTCCTGTGTTGGAGCAGTTTTTTGTTTATTGATTAATTTTAATAACTGATTAATAGCAAAATATAACTTATCTTCTTTGCTTTCAATAAGATGTAAATACTGATGACTATTCCTAGTTAGAATCGCCCCATTATCTACTGTCTTTTTGCCACCGTGTTCTCTTTTTTCTATCTGGTGATATGTCATAGGGTTTTCTTTTGTTATTTTGAAATTCATCCAGTCTATACCTTTTGGTTTATAGATGAATATTAATTCTTTGGTGGTTTGATCCATTAATCTACCTGTACGTGTATAACATTACCCATTTTAGGAGCATTATAACCAGTTACACTCTTTCCCTTATAATGCATATAACCATTTTGATATGCCATATTTGCTTTTGGTAATAATAACCATTTTTCGATAGCATATTTCCTGTTTGTGAAACTAGAACTAAATCTAACATTATATAAGTCTAGTGCTTTTCCTTTTGTATGATATGAACCTGCTACACCACCGATATTAGCATTATGTTTACTACATCTTAATGGGCTTGTAATAGTGATAGCACCATAGTTATTTCTCATAGTTTGTAAATTCCTTAAAAGGTTGATATTCAAATATGCAGGGTAACCCGTGCAATATTTTGTGTTACATCCACATTTGAACTCACTCAAACTAAAATTCTTTGTATATTTCTTAACATTATAGGCATTAACTAAAAGCATATCAGTATTCCTGCCATATTTGCCATCTCTATCGATATATTTACCATTTGATTTTCTTGTAAAATACTTATCTTGTATTAACTTATAACCTCTTTTAGTAAAACGCCCCTCAATGCCATCTATTTTAGCGTCATTGCCTTTATCATCTTTATAAAGCCCTAAATATTTTAAATATGTTTGTCTTTCTCTAATACTTAACATAAATACCTCCTAATCATAATAACCCTCTATCATAAATACGTTTGCGTTTACATCGTTGTTTGAAGTTGCAGCAGTACCATAAAGGCTTGTTTGCCATAATACAACAAAACTTGTCTTGTCTGCTGATACAGCACATGTTAATGTCGCAAGTCTGTTGTTGTCATTTGATTTTTGTATAACAGTAGACGCAACATAGTTATTCCCCCATGCAGTTGATACTGCTCTACTATCTAAAGACATTTCCAAAATTATTGCTGGCGTTGTACTGGCATTGGTTGAACCCTTACCAGCACAAGTATAGATTTTAATCCTTTTAAATGGTGTCAAATCTAAATCTGTTAGTTGCCATGCTGGGCTTGCTGACATATTTGCTTGTATTCCTTTTAAATATTCGCTTGGCGTACTGCTTTCCCATACAACTACTGGTTTTCTTTGAAATTCATCAAAGACTGCTTTTGCGCTAGGGTATTTTGCTTGGCTTGTACTATTTGCAACTACACTCTGAACCTTATCGCTTATTGTCTCAAAAGTTATGATATTAGTAGTAGTCAATACGTTGTTAGGTGTTAAAGTAAACACCATATATCTTTGTATTCCTTGATATTCTACTTCACCTATAAACTTTAAATCTCCTGTGTTTACATCCGTTACTTCAATACATTTTGCATAAAATCTAGTTGTTCCCCATATAATGTCCAAGTAATCAGCTTTACTTCTATTTGTTAAGTTAGAAATCACAGTATTATAGTTTAATGTTGAAGATGTTGTATCTATCGTGCCATCTGCATTTAATAATGTTAGATAATAATTAGGAACTATAACATTATCATCTACATACTTTTTGTTTGCTACATCATAATTTTGATTTGGTGTTCCAACATTTCTTATTATTGGTCTATAATTAGTAGTCTCTGAACTATTAGCATAACCATTCAAAGATAATATTGTTCCAACATTAGTGTCTAAAGATTTATCAAAAGTGATTCCACTATCATAATCTTCATCTTCTATGTCTAGTGTTAGTGTTCCATCTATCTTGACGTTGCCTGATATTTCTCCACCTGTCTTATCATACTTTAGCTCTAAATCATCTTTAATCTTATCAATTAGATGTTCCGTTCCTGTGCCGTTTAAATATTTCATTTAAACCACCTAATTTCCATTCCACATTGTATCTATTTCTGCGTTTGTAATTGCCACCAAATCACTATCTTGTAAATAACTAGATAAATCTATATTGCTTCCTAAAACATCCCAAGATGTACCATTCCACGTTGCGTTATCTCCTGCATTGTTATACTGACTAGCATTTGTTATGTTATAAGTATCACCTACTGCCACATTAGAACTAGGTAGATCACTATAATTTGCAACCGTGCCTTTATATGTCATAACTGATGCTAGACTAGAATTAATAAGTGTTTGAACGTCTCCTGCAGTTTGATAACCTGCATTTTCTAGAGTTGTAACTCTGCCATCTATTCCTGTAACTATTGTTTTATCTGCATTAGTATAATCATTAGTTGAAAGCCCTTTTCCTGTTTCTTTATCTACTTTGTTGCCTAATAATGTCTTAATCTTTTGAATAAGATATAATAGACCATTATCATCAGTATATTTAATACTACTCATTTTCAAACATCCTTTCTATTTCCCAATTTGTTAGAGGTGTCATTTCTTCTTGAAAACCTGTATGTCCTGAACTTTCAAAGTCTAGATTATTCAAATCTTCATGATTAACTTTTCCATTGAATAGTTCTATTTCTTCAGTATCTTCTATATCAGTAATAGTTATTTTATAACCATCTTGAGTTTCAGAGGTGGTAATTATAGGACTAAAACCATTTTCGCCTTTCGGCCCGACTGCGCCACTAATATGACCGACTATTTTTGTTCTCTTTTTAATCATCTAAACCACCTCTAATAACCTGTTCGCCATCCATCGCTTTCTAAAATGCTCCAATTTGGCAATTCTGTGCATCTGTTTGCTTGAGTTTCGCTCAAACCTGCATACATTAATCTTTTTTGACTGCTTGCTATATTTGACATAGTACTAAAAGACTTCATTATATTATTAAGACTTTCATCACTTAATGCTGAGCATCCAGTAAAAGAATTGTACCAATTCATGTCCGTTATACTTCCCCAATTATAAGCAGGAACACTTTCTAATTGATAACACGCATTACAAAAATTTGACACATCTTTTGCGTTAGACATATCATATTCTGGCAATGATTTTAAATGACTTGCCCCATTAAACATACTATTAAAAGTAGTGCATGAACTTGTATCAAATAAAGGTGCATCAACCACGTCATTATATTCAAATGCATGGTCGCAGTTAGTTATATCTTTAAAACAAGCTATAATATCATTCATAGAATCGCTTCTAGCATTACTTCTAAATAAATAATAAGCACTTGTGATCTTGAGATTATTGTAATTTAGGTTACTACTCAATGCACCCTTGATATTATTTTTGTCTTTTATAAAACCTATGATTTCAATTTTTTCTGTCAATTCGATACACCACTTTCAGGGTATAAAATAAACTCTTTAGCACCATCTGCATCATAACCAATAATAGTTTGACATTGTTCTGTATCTGGGTTAAGTTCTACCTCAAACCAATAAACTACTTCTTTGTTTATAATGTCTCCAATTTTAGTGTCGCTTGATAATAAAGGCATTTCTACCTCTTCAGTTTCCTCATTCACCTCTACATCTTTTCTTAAAACCACTTTGTTTTCGTTTTTTCTTTCAGTTATAGAAAGTCTGACTACGTCTCCAGGTTGAAAAGTATAATTTTCATCCCCTACAGTTGCACTAATAACCAATGTAATAGCACTACCCCTATTCACCTCTATTGATATCATTTCCATCATCCTTTTCTATATCATTATTTAATTTGTCTGCTACTTCTTTAGGTAATTCAACACCTAACTTTTTGCAATTTTCAGCAATGCTTACAAGCTCCATATATACTACATAACCTGATATGAAGAACCCTATACCTTTAACACCAAAGGCACATGAGATTAACATACCTATTACTATATATATAAGCTCTGCAAGTTTTTTGCCTAAACCATCTCTCATCTTTTTGCTTGATACTTCGTTTTTTTCCCATGCGTTGTAATAACCTGTAATAATATCTAATATCATTAATATACATGGTAAAACGATAGCCCAGAAAGTATGAGTGATTCT